>NZ_JBEPPJ010000010.1:0-126952 GCF_040547265.1 Arthrobacter sp. UYCo732
GGGTACTGCTCGGCGGCGAACCTCGAACACGTCAAAGACCTTGAAGCCGATGGCGCCACGGAGTTCTTCATCTCCACCCGGCGGATGAAACACGGGCGTCCGGTCCCGGAATCGCCCAGGGGCAGGATCCCGGCGGACGCGACACCGGTCGAACGGATGGCCCGGAAACTGAAAACGAAGAAGGGCCAGGCGGTCTACGCCCGGCGCAAAGCCATCGTGGAACCGGTCTTCGGACAGATCAACACCCGGCAAGGCAAGCATGTGCTGTTGCGCGGACTGGAGAAAGCATCCGGGGAGTGGAAGCTGATGGCTGGCTGCCACAACCTGCTCAAACTCTTCAGTTACCGCACCGCCACCGCCTGAACCCGACCGGGGACGGTGCCCCGGGATCGAACCTGCAGAACCGAACCGCGGCCCGCAGGAGCCCTTCCAGGTCTCCTACCGCCAAAATGCCAGAAGGCCCGCCCCCTTTCCAGAAAAACGAGACCGCCCCCGGGCCGTCACGGCTCAAACCTGCGGAACCGTCAAACCACTACCGACCCACGCACCTAGTGCTATGGGCGCGAAGTGGGCGCCGACACAATCCGTACCAGATGTTGCGCAGGTCACATGAAGTGCCTACCCTGAATGTGGCTGCAGAAGGCGCGGCCACTGGCCGCAGCGTCGCGGCCTCCCGGGTTGCAGCGTCGCAGCCATGCAAGGAAGGCATTTCACCTTGAACGATAAGCTCAGCATTCTTGTCCGTGTAGACCTCGACCACGCTAGGGCCCAGGTTCTCGCCAAGGGCCACGTCACCGTCCACAGCATCCAGGCCCTTTACGTTGTGGTGAAGCGCGCCAATGCTCTGAAGCACAACCTTGAACTGGAATTGGACATGCGGAATGCCCGCGTCGACCCCGAAGCGCTGCGCCAGCTGGAGGCCTGCTCCGCAACCCATCACCTGCCGGCCAGGATTGACCCGGAGCAGACCCGGTGCACGCTGAGCATCCTCCCGCCGCGCCGTGCCGATCACGTCCCGCTCCGCGCGGCTGCCTGAATCCTGCCCTCAGCGGAACCCTCTCCCAGCGGGAGTCCCGCCGTCGGGCATTAACGGCCGTTACCCGACGGCGGGAAGTCCGCCGGCCAGCTCCGCCGCCGGAGCGAGAGCCCAGCGCTCAGTGTCCGGTTGGAAGCAGACCACTACGGAGGCGCCCGACTCGCTTGCCTCATCGAGGGCAAACAGCAGGGCATCCTCGAGGTGCCGCGCATAATCCTGCCGCTCGGTGGACGAGCCCGGGAGCCCGCCGTCGTCAATGACCACGTGGGGTTTTCCGTCCACGATGACCTTGAGCGAGTAGCCTTGGTCGTCGTGGAGCGACCCCCGGGTGGACGCGATTTCCGTGACTTTGTCCGCCCGGACCAGGCTGTTGCTGATGGTGCGGATCCACACCTCACCCATGAGACCTCCTTGGCTGTGAGGGGCGGGTGGCAGCGCCCCACAAGGCAAACGTTAGTCCTCGCGGAGCTGCTTGTGACCCCCTGAATGCTGGGGAATTTCCCGCGGCATAAGATAAATCTGATGACTTCGCCAGGAACCTCGCCGCCGTTCAACTTCCGAAGCATCGCAATACCCGCGTTTGGGCCTCCCTTGCTGTTCTGCATCGGCGAAGGCGCCGTGCTTCCCGTGGTGGTCCTCTCCGCGCGAGACCTCGGCGCCTCGGTGGCGGTCTCCGCGCTGATTGTCACGCTGATCGGGCTCGGCTCATGGTTTTTCAACCTGCCGGCGTCGCTGATTACCCTCAAGTTCGGCGAACGGTGGTCGATTGTTGGTGCTGCCGCAGTTGGCGCCCTGGCGCTCGCAGCCGCCGCGATGTCTTCCTGGATTCCCAACGGACTGTGGCTGCTGGCGGTGGCGATGATCGTCGTCGGAATGGCCGCCAGCGTGTTCAGCCTGGCGCGGCAGAAGTACCTCACCGAGGCCGTGCCCGTTCAATTCCGGGCGCGGGCGCTGTCGACGCTGGGCGGGGTCAGCCGGATCGGCGTGTTTGTTGGGCCGTTCATTGGTGCCTTTGTGATGCAGTTCGCGGGGATCGCCGGCGCGTATTGGGTGGGCGTGGTGGGCATGGCGGCGGCCGCGGTTTTGGCGGTCACCATCCCGGACCTGGTGGTTCCGCCAGCGCCCGACGGCGGACACAGGACTCCGGAGCCGACGCTGCGGACCGTCGCGGTCTCGCATGCCGGCGTGTTCCTGACGCTGGGGGTGGGCATCCTGCTGCTCGGCGCGCTGCGCGCGTCGCGCCAGGTGGTCATCCCGTTGTGGGCCGACCATTTGGGGATGGATCCGGCCCAGGCATCGGTGATTTACGGGCTGTCCGGGGCGATCGACATGCTGGTGTTTTACCCTGCCGGCAAGGTGATGGACCGGCGGGGCAGGCTGTTCGTGGCCATCCCGTCCACCGTGATTATGGGCATCGCGATGCTGCTGATTCCGCTGTCTGCCTCGTTTACTGGACTGCTGCTGGCTGCTTTGCTGGTCGGTTTCGGGAACGGCATCAGTTCCGGGCTGATCATGACGCTCGGCGCCGACTTCTCGCCCGACCGTGGCCGCGGGCAGTTCCTTGGGCTGTGGCGGTTCATTGCCGACGCGGGTTCCACCGGCGGGCCTGTCCTGCTCTCCGGGGTCACGGCCTTGGCGACGTTGGGTGCGGGCGTCTCGGCCACCGGGTTCCTGGGGTTCGCGGCGGCCGGCGTGTTCGCGGTGGTGCTGCCCAGGCTGCGGCACCGGCGGAATTACTGAGTGCCGGCTGGACAGCGGGACAGGTTGTGCGTACATTCGAGGTGGGACTCGTCACATCCTTTGGATGGAGTTCCCCTCGTTGGCGTCGTGCAGGGCCTTCAGGAGATACCGCTGTAGCAAGCCGGCGGCCAAATGCACATCAGCGAAAGAGTGCCATCATGGCTACCTCGCATTTCACCAAGTTCCTTTCTGAAGCCACCGTTGCGGATTTCGATACCGACTGTCCCCTGTCCGCCGATTGTCTTTACGGCCTGTACACCAGCTGGTGCCTCCTTCAGGGGCTCAAGGCGAAACCCGATGACACTTTCCGAACGGCCATGCAACGGGCCGGCATCGATGTCCATAACAGCCGGCTACGGATGGTGGGCCCGGCCGCCGCGGATTACATCCTGTCCAGCTACCCGGCTGCAGCGTAACGATGTCTATCCATCCGTATGGCTCCAACGATTATGCCCTGCGAGCCGTCGGCGGGGATTACGTTCACTGTGGCGAGCCGATGCAGAAAGTGGGTTCAGACCTGCGCTGGCTCCCTGCCTCCGCCTTCACCGACCGGGCGAAGCTGGATGCCTTGGACGTTTACCTGACAACCCGGGTACTGCGTTGCCAATGCGGCTTCCAGATGGAGCTCCCCGCATGACATCCGATAGCCTGTCAAGGTCCGGAGCCGTACCGCATCGGTCTTGCACTCATCGGAATAGGTTGGTCACGCAGACATAGTCACAATCCCTTCAAACTGTGTCTCACATCACTAGTACACCTCACCTGTAGCCGCATCATTCAAGCGGGGTCTCGCGGTGCTGGAGAGCGGCGACTGGGGGCTCAACGGATGCACGGTGAGGGATTCTCATGATCATCTCGATGTCGTCAGTGGTGCTCGCTTATGTATTTCTCACGAGGGGCGGGTTTTCTATTTGAGGACGGTGCCGGTGGAGGGCACGACTGTTCCGGTGCCTAGGGTGCGTCCGCTGATGTCGATTTGTAACCGGCGCCGCTGAAGGGGTGCCTCCAGGGCGGTGGACAGTTCGGGAAGAGTGGATGTTTCGAGAAGGCGCAGCAGCTCCCGGACGTCGGCCCTGTCGTTGACGGTGACTTTCAGGGTCAAGTCCGGCTCTTCCGCGGTCCCGCGCAGGATGGCCGAAGAGCCAAGCACGCCGGGCAGGGTGTTGACCTGTTTCTCGACCGCCGTGGCCAGCACGGACGGCTCGCAGATGGTGCGGCCTTGGGCGCCGCCGGCGTGTAGGCGGTACGCGGCGGCCGGGTTCTTCCGCGGAATCTGCGCGGCGACCCACAGCAACCCCAGCCCACCGATAATGGCGCCGATGACCAGTAGAAGTACCACCGCCCATAATTGGGCAAAGAATGGATACAAATCATCCGAAACGACCTTCGCTCCCGCGGGTGCGGTGTTGGCGAGGCTTTGCAGTGCCCCGGCAGACTGCAGGAGCAACGCGATGCCGCCGGCCAGGAAAATGATTCCCACAATCGTCAGCCACGTGCGGTTCAAGGTTCCTGCCATCTGTCGCATTGGAAGCCTTCCTTCGGTAAATGGAGCGCGGGAGCGGACGTGGGTCTCAACTCTTGGATTCGACCGTGGCGGTAACACGCGGTACCGGGTCAAGCCCGATCGCCTTCAAGCGGTCGCGGACACTATCGGTGACGCGGGTACCCAGATCACCGGCGTCCCGCAGGGACGTCTTCACACTCAAGTGCACGCGCTTGTTGGTGGCGGTTGCTGAAGCCGAACTGACACCGTCGATCTGCACACACTGTGCCTTCGCCAGATGGGCCACGGCACTGCGGGTTATCACGGTCTCCCGCCCCTCGGCGTCATCGCCACTGGCGCTCCGGACCGTCAGGGCGCTAAACCTGCCCGGGATGAGGGCGCACAACAGCAGAATCAAACCCACCACGCCGGCGGCTATCCCGACACCCCACACATCCGGAGCGTTCCATGCCAGCCCCGTGAGCCAGTCACGGGGTCCGAGCAGGAGCGTGGACCAGGTGCCGTCAATCAACCGGGCGACAGTCAACCACACCAGGGCGACGCCGGCGGCCAGCAGCAGGATTCCGACGATCGACGCCGGAACGGTCCGGCTGGGCCGGCGTCGAAGCCGGGTCGATTGTCCGTTGTTCCGGCTCATAGCAGCCTCCTTCGTCCGCTGCCGTCACCACGGTCGGTCGTCAGCCATGAAACTCTGATATCTATCTGTCGGACTTCCACGCCGGTCAGTTCCGTCACCTTGGCCCGGATCCGCTCCCGCAACGCCTCGGTTGCCTGCCGTAACGGGACGGGGTAGAGCATCCCGACTTCGACGCTGAGGGTGGCGATGTTTCCGCTCAGTTCCACCGATGCCTTGGGACGGGCAGAGAGGTCCGCGTGGGTTCCGATGCCCAGGAAACCACCGGAGGAACCACCGGCCACCGATTCATCACTGGCGACCTGACTGGCGATTTTCTCGATCACCTTATCGGCCAGGACGGTCTGCCCGCGGGAGTCGATGTCACCTTTGCCGGTGTCATCGCCTGCGGTGGACGGCAGCGGGTGGGCGCCTTGCGGATTCATCGGCTCGATGCTTTACCGAAAAGGGCCGCCATGTCCAGCTTCCCCTCCGCTACCCGGCCAACCACCAAGCCGATGAAGCCCAAGGCGATCGCGGACACCAGAGCCCACCAGCCGCCGAAACCCAAAACAATTCCGAGTACCAGTCCTATCGCCAGGCACCACCGTGTAGTAGACATAGCCATCCTTTTCCTTTTCGGCCTTACTCGCGCACCGGCCGGGGGTTGCCGCCCGGTGCTGTGGACTTACTGAAGTTCGGTCTTTTGGTCCTTTTGGCCTTGCTGGTCCTGCTGGTCGTCATCGGGCAGGTGCACGTCGGTGACGTTGACGTTCACCTCCAGCACCTCCAGCCCGGTGGCATGCTCGACGGACTGGATAACGTTGCGGCGGATGCCCTGGCTGACATCCACGATCGAGATGCCGTAGTCCACGACGATCGAGACGTCGATGGCTGTCTGGCGTTCACCTTTTTCAACGCTAACGCCGCCGCTGACATTGGTCTGCGATCCCGGGATACGTTCGGCCAGGGCGCTGAACGCCCGCCGCCCCGCACTGCCCATGGCGTACACGCCCGGTACTTCACGGGTGGCCATGCCGGCCAGCTTCTGCACTACGGTTTCCTCAATCGTGGTATCGCCCCGGTCCGTGTGCAGCGCATCATGCCGTTTCGGCTGCTCCACCGATGCGTTGCGTTTCTGCTCCTCGGAGGTGGCGACAACGCCGGTGGAAGCGCCGGGGGTATTGGGTGACTCTGCCATGAAAAACAGCTCCTTCTCGAACATCGTGATCGTGCTTACATAGGTAAAGACGAAGCCGATCCTGAAACGTCACGCCGTGGCGCGAAGTATTTTTCTCCAGAGAGGACGCAACCAGGGAAGGTTCCCAGCCGATGCCCGGCTATGGCATATTGGGGCCAAGCGCCGGTACAGCACCGGACGGGACGGACAGCGCATGGATGATCATGGACCCGCCTTCGAAGCCGAACCGGACCTGGATGAAGGAAGTATCGTTGCCCGCGCCCAAGACGGCGACGTGGCAGCATTCGAACACCTGGTGATCACCTATCAGGACAGAGTCTTCCGGCTGGCGTATCGGATGCTCAACGACCGCGGACAAGCCGAAGACATCGTGCAGGAGACCCTGACAACAAGCTGGCGCGGCCTGCACATGCTCGCTGACGTCAACGCTTTTGGCGGCTGGATCTACCGGCTGGCGACCAACAAATGCCTGGACCTCCTGCGCAAACGAGCCACCCGTGCCGAGAAACTTACCAACCCGGACGACATCCGCTCCATCACCGAAACCGGCACCAACCGGGCGGCCGCCGGAACGGACCCGGCTCAGGAGGCCGAATGGTCCGCCCAACAAGACGGCCTGACTGCAGCGCTCAACGCGCTCCCCCCAACACAACGGGCCTGCTGGCTGCTAAGGGAAATGCACGGCCGCACTTACGCCGAAATTGGTGCCACACTGAAGATCAGCCCGACAGCGGTCCGCGGCACACTCGCCCGGGCACGGCACCAGATAGCAGAAGGGATGAGCCAATGGCGTTAGAAGACATCCCCCGCCTGGGCTGCGGGCGCAGCATCGACGGGATTTGGGCCACCATCAACGAGCCGCCCACCGCGCACGAAGCGCAGTGCGATCAATGCCAAACGGCCAGGACCCGGCTCAAAGGACTCCGTGAGGCAACGAGTTCACTACGCGAACGCGACCTGCACAACCCCGCTCTCAAACCGCGCCCCGGAGTAACGAACGCCATCATGGACGTTGCCCGCGCCGAGATCCGCCGCAGCAAACGGATACTCCTGCACAGCACAGACAACGGCGCAACCGAGATCAGCGAGCAAGCCCTAAGCTCCCTCATCCGCTTCGCAGCAACGACGATCCCCGGAATTCACTCACGGCGCTGCCGCATCGAAATACGCTCCGCCGCCGACAGCCTGTCCGCTGAGTACAACCCGACCGGAAACATCCGCACGACCACCACTGCCGGCCCCCACCTCATAGTCAATCTCAGGGTTGCCGCCGCCGCGGGCATCGACATCCCCCGAACCGTTGCCGCGCTGCGGCACGAGATCGGCAACGCCATTCCGGCCGGTGTCGGCATCAGTGCCGGAACCATCAACATCACAGTCGAGGACCTCTACGATGTCTGACCCAACCCTCCACGGCCAAGTAATCACCAGCCAGCTGATCGCCTCCCTCGCCGCCCGCACCGCCTTGGAAACGCGCGGAGTCCTCAGGCTCGAACCCACCATCAAAGGTTTCCTGGCCCGCCTGGGCCCCGCCGCACTGCAAAACTTCCGCAACCCCGGAAGCCAAAACGGCACCTACCGACACGACGGCGTCGCCGCCACGATCAGCGACGGCACCGCACACGTCCACCTCGACATCGCTACCGACATCGCCTGGACCGCCCTCACCGTCGCCGAAGCAGTACAACAACGCGTGCGCGAGAGGATCAGCCACACCGGCCTAACCCCAGGCCGCGTCGACATCTGCATTCTCGCCATAGAACCTCAATCGTGGAAAAGACCCGTGTAGCGTACGTTCAAGAGCGTCCTTGGCTGCCATCCTGATTGGCACCTGCCAAGCCCGACCCGCGGGTCCGTTATGCAGCACGCCGCCGCGAGGCTGAAGGCGCCGCCTTGCTTGAAGTGGTGCACAAGGGATCGCCGGACTTCCCGATCGACAGGATCTTCCCGTTCTCGCGGTCTTCGCCGTCGCCGACAACGCCCTGATCAATATGCTCATGGCGGCCCGCCTTATCTGCGGCATGGGGTCGGTGGTGGTTTCCGGCGACACCGGCGTGAGCGAGAACCTGATCGATTGGGTCCGGGGCTGCGACTGCGTCGTCCACGAAGTCATCGACCCGCAGTTCGCCGAGGACCTCGCCGCCACCCCGCCATCGGCGACGCTGTCCTGAAGCACGACGGCGGGACTCACCCAGGGGGGACTACCTCCTCGGTGAGTCCCGCCGTCGTGCGGCGTATGAGAACAGCGATGTAGTGGCCACGGTGGCCAGATACCCGGCGATCACAATGAGTGCGATGCCGGCCCAGAAGTAGTTGGTGGTGCTGCCTTCCTGCAGCGGGCCCGGCGCGATCTTGGCGAGCGAATACACCGCCACCGCGGCCGACGCCAGCCCGAGAGCCACCGGCAGCTGAAGCCAGATCCGGGCCGAGCCAAGGTGCCTGCCGAACCCGTCCCACACATTCCATGTCCCGCCGCACCTGAGGATCAGCCAGCCGGCGGGGATCATAAACGCCCCAACCAGGAGGAAGGCGGCCACCACGTCCGCCGGCCGGTGCCACTGGTTGATCAGCGTGGACGCGCCGGACGCGATCGCGAATGTGCCGCCCACAAAACCCGCCAGCGGACGCCACCGCGGCGAGGACATCAGGAACACCGCAGCCGCAGCCGACGCCGCCAGCGTGGTGTGCCCGGACGGCAGCGAGTTGAGTTCCAGCGTGACCACACCCGTGTCGGGCCGCGCCGGCAGCACCTCCTTCAGGACCTGGGTGGCAATATTCGCGCCGATGCAGGCCGTGATGGCGATCCCGGCAGCCGACCACCGCCGTCGGATCACCGTGACAAACAGAACCACGACGGCGGCCATCACCAGGGAGATGGTGGGCAGCCAATCCAGGAACTCGGTGGCAGCCTTGCCTGCGGGCCCATGGACGTCAACGGCCTCAACCAGCGCGGACTCGTCGATGAATTGGCCGGTGGTGGTCTGGACGAAGTAGTAGTACGTGGCGATCAGACCCACAACGCAGGCGAGCGTGGCGAAAGAGAACATAAAGCCGGAGCCCGGGGCTGGGCGTGTGGGGGTCCTGGTGCGCGCGGGTGGTGAAAGCGTCATCAGTTAAGGGTGTCACACAAATCTGTGGGTCCGTGACCCAACCGGGTTGCCCGATCTGTCGTTTTCAAGCTTCGGAACGACAGTCCGCGCTGCTTACTTGGTCGGGCAGCGGCTACTGGGGCGGGACTTCGGGAACCGCGGCGTCCGGGAGGCGCGGGAGGCTGGCCGCCGCAATGAGCAACGCCAGCGCCCCGAGTCCGAACGGCAGCGCGGTGAGGGTGGCGATCCCGCCCACCAGCAGCGGCCCGCCGGCATCGCCGAGTTCGCGCCCGAGCTCCGCGGACCCCATGGTCCGGCCCATCCGCTCCGGCGGCGTGGTGTCTGCCAAATGAGCGAAACCGAGCGGTGTGGCCAGGCCAATGCCGGCCCCGATAGCTGCGGCGGCAAGGAAAAGGGTGACCGGCCCGGGGATGAGTGCGATGAGTGCGACACCGGCGGCGGTGAGAAGGAGTCCCGCCGTCGTTCCGTGGTTGTCGCTGATGCGGCGAGCGTCCCGCAGCCTGCCGATCCTGGGCTGGATAAGCACGGAGGTGATGGCCAGGACACTGACGGCGGCCGTTCCGGCAACAGGGCCAAGGCCGTGCCGCGTTGCCAGAGCGGGAATGAAGCCGATCGCCGCGCCGAGCGCGCCCGTCGAGGCCGCCAGCACCAGCGTGGGAACCAGGAAGCGCCGTTCGGTGACCTGGCGGGCAAGGTCCACCACGGTGTACCGCTGCCGGGGGAGCGGCGGCAGGCCGGGAACGGACACCATCACCCATACCGCGGTGGCCGCCGCCAGAACCGACAGGGCGCCGAACAGCAGCGCAAATCCGCCCGCGAGAATCAGGCCCGCACCCAGCAGCGGGCCTATGACATAGCCCAGGCTTTTCCAGGAACCGTACCGGCCGAAGTACGTCCCGGCTTTCTTGCCCGCCGCCAGCCGCGCCACCATGGCCGACGACGCCGGCGAGAAGGCCGACGCCGCGGCGCCCTGCCCCAGCCGCGCGAGTCCGAGCATGAGGGGATCGGCCGCCCAGAGCCCGATCAGCGACAGTGCCGCGAAGGCCAGGAGCCCGCTGACGATCACAGGTTTGGTGCCGATCCTGTCGCTCAGGGCCCCAAAGACTGGCTTAAGGAAGACCTCGGAAACGTCATAGAGGGCGAGCAGGATGCCCAGATTGAGCAGTGTCAGGCCGATGTTTGCGCTCTGCGCGCCCAGGCCGGCGGCAATGCTGTGGGCACCGAACGCGGTGACGAATCCTGCCGCGTACAGCGGGACGGTGGCGGTGCGGGCCTGCAGTCTTTCGGCGCCGATCATGACGGGCACTTCCTTCCTCCCAAGTAAGTAGCAGGAGATGTCATTATGAGGGCCCAAACGACATTTGCTGCTACTTACTTGGGGCGGCGCCCTGGGCTTGGGGTGATTGGGGGCCCAAAGCCTTAGGTGAGCGAGGCCGCCAGCTCCTCGATGATCTCGAACTGTTCGCGCAAGCCGCCCTCCATGCCGGACTTCGCAATCATGTCCCGGACTTCCTTGCTGCCCGCCTCCGTGCGGATGCTGACCAAAGTAGCGCCGCCGTCGTGCGTGTCCTCGAAGGTGACGGTGTTGAGCACTGCACCCTCCTCGCTGGCCGTCGCCGCGCCCGGCCTCTCCATGACCTCGGTGTTGACGATCCGTTCAGTGGGCACGATCTCGCGGTATGTGCCGTGGAATGCCACCTGGAACTCGCCGTGCGCCGTCATGACAAACCGCCACGCGCCGCCCACCCGAAGGTCCATGTCCGCCACCGTCATCTCACCGCGCCGGCCCGGCCACCACTTTTTCACCAGCTCCGGGGTAGTCCAGGCACGGTACACGAGGTGCCGGGGCGCGTTCACCGTGCGGGTGATCAGGATTTCGGTGTCGCTGGGAAACGTCACGTCCAGGGTCCCGCTGCGTGCCTGTGCCATTGCCTTGCTCCTTATCAGTGCTCGACTTCCAGCTTGAGGTCATCCACCACGTCGTCGAGGAGGTCGAACCGTTCCTCCCAGAGGTGCTGGTAGCTGGCAACCCAGTCGTGGATGGGCTTGAGTGCCTGCGGATTCAGCCGGTAGAGGCGCTGCCGGCCTGCATCGCGGACGACGACGGCACCCACCTCGCGCAGCACCCGCAAGTGCCGTGACACGTGCGGCTGCGCCAGGTCCAGGAGGTCAACCAGCTCGCCGACCGGGCGCTCGCCGTGGGCGAGGGCGTCCAGGATATCGCGACGGCGCGGCTCGGCCACCGCGTTGAACGCATCTGCTGTTGTTGCTGCCCGAGCCATACGGCGATTGTATACCCATATGGATATGTGATGGAAGGGTTGTTGGCGCCGGGCCTGCAAAGGTCTAACGTCACAGCCATGACCATCATCGATAACGCGGTGTATGTGGACGGGGTCCGGACTGCGGATCCGGAGGACCTGGACGAGACCTATTTCCTCCTCCGCCAGCGCGAAGGCATGGCCTGGATCGGGCTGTACCGCCCCGATGCCGAGGAGCTGCAGTCGGTGGCCGAGGAATTCGACCTGAGCCCGCTGGCAGTGGAGGACGCCCTGGCCGGACACCAGCGCGCCAAGCTGGAGCATTACGGCGAGTGCGCATTCCTGGTGCTTCGCCCCGCGCGCTACCTGGACGACCTCGAAAAGGTGGACTTCGGCGAGATCCACGTCTTCGTCGGCGCCGACTACGTAGTGACCGTCCGGCATGCGGAATCACCGGACCTGGCCAAGGTGCGCCGCCGGATGGAATCGATGCCGGAGTTCCTGACCCTGGGACCGGACGCCGTGCTGTACGCCATCCTTGACCAGGTAGTGGACGAATACGAGCCCGTCGCCGCCGGCCTGGAGAACGACGTGGACGAGATCGAGGACGACCTCTTCGGTGCCGATCCGGAGGTGTCACGCCGGATCTACGAACTGTCCCGCCAGGTCATCACCTTCCAGCGCGCCACCAGTCCGCTGGTCGGGATCCTCCAGGTTCTCATCGCAGGAACACCTGAGCGCGAACAGTCAGCCGAGCTGCGGGACCATTTCCGCGACGTCCTGGACCACGCGATCCGGCTGAACGAACGGGTTGCGTCGTTCCGCGCGCTGCTGCAGAATGCCCTGGCCGTCAACGCAGCCCTGGTTGCGCAGCGCCAGAACGACGAAATGCGCCTCCTCACCGAGTCCAGCTACGCGCAGAACGAGCAGGTCAAACGCATTTCATCGTGGGCCGCCATCCTGTTCGCACCGACCCTGGTGGCCTCGATCTACGGCATGAATTTCCACGAAATGCCCGAGCTTACCTGGCTGTTTGGGTACCCCTTTGCCCTCGGTCTGATGGTGGTCATGGGATTCGTCCTGTTCTGGACGTTCAAGCACAACAAGTGGATCTAGTCCGGCCGGTGAGGGCCGCCCGCTTGTACAGTGAACGCATGCTTTCCCCGGTTCCGCTTCCTGTTCCCCCCGCTTTGCCGCAACTCGATGAACTGTTGGCCTGCGCCCATGTGGTGAGCCTGCCGATGAGGGTGAAGTTCCGCGGCATCCTGGAGCGCGAAACCCTGCTGCTGCGCGGTCCCGTGGGCTGGGCCGAGTTCTGCCCCTTCCCGGAATACGACGACGCCGAGGCCGGCCGCTGGCTCGCCGCCGCCATCGAGGCCGGCTGGCACGGCTTCCCCGCGCCGCTGCGGTCCCTGATTCCGGTAAATGCCACGGTCCCTGCTGTTTCGGCAGACCGGGTGCCGGAAGTCCTGGCGCGGTTCGGCCGGGTTGACGCCGTCAAGGTCAAAGTGGCCGAACGGGGGCAAACTCTCGACGATGACGCCGCCCGCGTCGCTGCCGTCCGGGCCGCCCTGCCCGGCGCCGCCATCCGCGTCGACGCGAACGGAGGCTGGGACGTGCCCGCCGCGGTGGCGGCACTGACCCGGCTCGCCGCCGTCGGGCTTGAATATGCTGAGCAGCCCGTGCCCACCATCGAAGGGCTCGCCGAGGTGCGGCGCCAGCTGCGGGACGCCGGAACGCCGGTCCTGATCGCCGCCGACGAAAGCGTGCGCAAGGAGTCGGACCCCCTGCGCGTGGCCCGGGCCGGCGCCGCCGATCTGCTGGTTGTCAAGGTCGCGCCGCTCGGGGGAGTGCGGCGCGCGCTGGACATCGTGGCACAGGCCGGGCTCCCCGCCGTCGTCAGTTCCGCGCTGGACACGTCCGTGGGGATCCGCGCCGGACTCGCCCTTGCCGCTTGTTTGCCGGAGCTGCCCTATGCCTGCGGGCTGGCAACGGTCTCCCTGTTCACCTCGGACATCACCCTGGATCCGCTGGTGGCCGACGACGGCGCCATCCGCCTCCGCGATGTTTCCGCCGACGCCGGGCTGCTGTCGCACTTTGCGGCTTCCGCCGACCGCCGCAACTGGTGGCTGGACCGGCTCCGACGGGTCTACGGCCAACTGTTGTTAACTTGGGATTAACCGGAGCGTACTCTCGTTTTTGGGTAGCGCTGACAGCGTGGGCGGGAACGCATCTCACCCCTGGAAGGTCCCCCATGTCTGAAACGACCGCCCGCAAATTCACCCTGCTGACCATGCTTGGCCATACGAAGGGCAAGCGCAGTGCCGTTACCTGCGCCCTAAAGTGCGACAACGCCTGCGCCGGCGACGTCTGCAACACCAGCTCCAACAGCTATTTCCGGGACATCGCGTCCGCCACCATGTCCCGCCGCGCCGCCCTGGGCTTCGGCGCCGCCGGTGCGCTGGCCGTCGTACTCGGCAGCGCCATGACCTCCGCGGAGCCGGCCTCCGCAGCAGGCCTGTCCAAGGCCGCGAAGGAAGGTTTTGGCAAATCCAAGCTGCAGTTCACGCCGATCGCTCCGGTGAACAAAGCCGTTGACGCCTTCACTGTTCCTGAGGGCTTCACGTGGCAGCCGATCATCCGCTGGGGTGACCCGCTGTTCAACGACTCCCCGGACTTCGATCTGAACAACCAGACCGCAGCTGCCCAGGCCCGCCAGTTCGGCTACAACAACGACTACACGGACATCCTGGAAATCCCGGACACCAAGGGCCGCCGCGCTGTCCTCTTTACCAACCATGAGTACACCAACGAAGGCATCATGGTGCCCGCTGGCTACGACGCCGCGGAAACCCGCGCAATCGGCCGCGCGGCCCATGGCCTGGCCGTCGTGGAACTCGAGCGCAAGAACACCACCAAGCCGTGGGGCTACGTCAAGGGCGCACCGCTGAACCGCCGCTTCCTCGCCGACACCACCTACGAACTGACCGGCCCCGCAGCCGGTTCGCCGCTGGTTAAGACCGTGGCGGATTCCTCAGGCCGCGCCATCAAGGGCACCTTCGGCAACTGCTCCGGCGGCACCACCCCGTGGGGCACCATCCTCTCCGGCGAAGAGAACTTCAACGGTTACTTCGTTTCCCCGGGCACCTCCGCCGGCGACAAGCGCTACGGCCTGACCTCCAAGGCCACCGCCCGCAAGTGGGAGCTTGACGATCCGCGCTTCGACACCCGGAACGCCGGGTACGAGAACGAGGCGAACCGCTTCGGCTGGATCGTGGAAGTTGACCCGTTCGATCCCCTGTCCACCCCGCGCAAGCATTCCGCCATGGGCCGCTTCAAACACGAGGGCGCCAACGTGATCGTTGCAGAGTCCGGGCACGTGGTGGCTTACATGGGCGACGACGAGAAGTTCGATTACCTTTACAAGTTTGTTTCTGCGGACAAGTACCGCGAGGGCGACCGCAAGCACAACATGGGACTCCTTTCCCAGGGCGACCTCTATGTAGCCAAGTTCACCGGGGATTCGCCGGCGGCAGAGATCGACGGTTCCGGCAAGCTCCCGTCCGACGGCGCCTTCGACGGCTCCGGCGAATGGCTGCCCTTGGTGGTTGGCGGCAAGTCCGCCGTGGCAGGTATGTCCGTCGAGGAGGTACTGGTTTACACCCGCCTCGCCGCCGACAAGGTTGGTCCCACCAAGATGGACCGCTGCGAGGACGTCCAGCCCAGCCTCCACACCGGCAAGGTCTACGTGGTCTGCACGAACAACTCCGACCGCGGCAAGGTTGGCAAGGTAGGCGCCACCGAGGTCAACCCGCGCAACGAGAACCGGGACGGCCACATCGTGGAAATCACCGAGACCGGGGACCAGACCTCCACGAAGTTCGCCTGGAACCTGCTGATGGTCTGTGGCGATCCGGCCCAGGGCGACGTCACCTACTTCTCCGGCTACCCGGTGGACAAGGTCTCGCCCATCTCCTGCCCGGACAACGTGGCTTTCGACTCCGTAGGCAACCTCTGGATCTCCACCGACGGCGCCCCCTCCGGCATCGGTTACGCGGACGGCCTGTTCAAGGTCACCCTGGACGGTGCAGAGCGCGGCAAAGTGGAGCAGTTCCTCGCCGTCCCGCGCGACGCCGAGACCTGCGGCCCCATCATCCACGATGACGAACGCACTGTGTTTGTTGCCGTCCAGCACCCGGGCGAGGAAGGCACCTTCGAGGCGCCGCACTCATACTTCCCGGACTACGTCCCGGCAGGTACGACGCCGGCACCCGGCCAGGCGCGCGCGCCCCGTCCATCCGTGGTCCAGGTTTTCCAGGACACCTGACAGGTCCGGCGCCACGCAATCGGCCGGGGGACACCCGTTTTCGGGAGTCCGCCGGCCGATTCTGTGTCTCAGGGCCTTTCCCGTGTCCGTGGCAGACTGGACCGGTGACTTCCCTGGATGACCCGGACCCCGAAACCAACTCCCCGGCCACACCCCTGACCGCCATTGCGGCCGCGCGGATCGCCGTCGAGGCCCTCATCGGCGGCGGCGTGGAGTATGTGGTGGTCTCGCCCGGATCCCGTTCGGCCCCGATGGCGTACGCACTGGCCGAGGCGTCCGCGGCGGGACGGGTGGAGCTGCTGGTCAGGATCGACGAGCGGTCCGCCGGCTTCACCGCCCTGGGCCTGGCTCTGTCCACCGGCTCACCGGCGGCCGTGCTCACCACGTCCGGCACCGCAGTCGGCAACCTTATGCCGGCTGTAATGGAGGCGAACCACGCTGCCGTCCCGCTGGTGGTGCTGTCCGCCGATCGGCCCGAGGAACTGCTGGGGACCGGGGCCAACCAGACCACCATCCAGCTGGACCTGTTCGGCGAGCACGTCAGGTTCGCGGCCGATGTTCCGGCTGGCAACAGCCCGCGCCGGGCCGTGGAAACGGCGTTGTCCGCAGCTACCGGCGCGTTCTCCGACCTCGCGCCCGGTCCCGTGCAGCTGAACCTTGCGTTCCGCGATCCGCTGGTGCCGGCGGCGGGGGAGGCGCTTCCGACGGCGGCCGGCCGGCCGAAATTCCGCATCGGCACCGAGCCGCTCACCATGAACCTGCCCCCCGCCGCTTCGGGGCTGGACGAGCGACGCACGGTGGTGCTGGCAGGGCACGACGCCGGGCCTGTCGCCGAGGCGTTCGCCCGCGCCCACGGCCTGCCGCTGCTCGCCGAGCCGTCGTCCAACTCCCGATTCGGACCCAATGCCGTGGGCCCGTACCGGCTGCTGCTCTCGCATTTTGGTCCTGCCTCGGCGCAGCCCATCGAGCGGGTAGTGCTCTTCGGCCGGCCCACACTTTCCCGGCCGGTAGCGTCCCTGCTGGCCCGTGCCGACGTGCCCTCCGCCCTGTACCAGCCGGTTCCCGTGGCCTGGTATGAGCCCGGCCGGCGCACCGAATTGCCGCTGGCAAGCCTGGCCGACCTCGCCGAATTCGCCGGCCGCGGTCCGTCCGACTGGCTGGACACGTGGCTCCTGGCCGGGTCCGCTGGGCAGCACGCCTTGGACGTCGTCCTCGCCGCAGAGCCCGCCGCCACCGGTCCGGCCGTGGCTGCGCTCGTGTGGCGCAATGCCCGCAGCCAGTTGATGCTGGGCTCCTCGAACGGCATCCGCGACGTTGACCTGGCCGGCCTGCCTGCCGCCGAACCCGCAGCCACCGTCTACGCCAACCGCGGCCTCGCGGGGATAGACGGCACCATCTCCACTGCCACCGGAATCACCCTCGGCGGCCGGCAGGAAACCACCCTGCTGCTGGGCGACGTCACGTTCCTGCACGACGCCGGCGGCCTGCTCCTCGGTGCCGGCGAGAGCACACCGGACCTCAGGATCGTGGTGCTCAACGACGCCGGCGGCGCCATCTTTGACCTGCTGGAACACGGTGCGGTGCGCCAAGCCGGCGGCTACGCGGACGCCGTCGAGCGCCTCTTCGGCACCCCCCACTCAGTGGACCTCGCGGCACTCGCCGCAGCGTACGGCGTCGGGCATTGCTCAGTCAGTACGACGGCGGGGCTTGCCGAAGCGCTTGCCGCACCTGTTGCGGGCCGCACCATCGTGGAGGTCCGTACCGACCGGGTTGGCCTGCGGGACCTGCATGCCCGCATTGTGGCCGCCGTGGCTGCAGCGGTGGTAGGTGTGCTCGGCGGCTGATTCCCGACGCGGCTTCGGCTGGCGGACGCACTTTCGGCGCCGGGACACCCGTTTCCGCGTGTCCCGGTGCCGATCGCGGGTCTGCGGGCCGAACCCGTGTCCTCAGGCCGGAGACGGTGTTGTCCACATAGCCTGTTGGCGGCCTTCACTGCGCGGCGTGCGAGTGCAATCTTGGGTTCATGACGGCACTCCCCAAGCTCGTTTTGACGCGGGATCTGGCCTCGATCGGCGCCGGCACCCGCCAGTTGCCCGCGGCAGTCAGGGCCGGTGTGCTCGTTCGGGTCCGCCAAGGCGTGTATGTCGACGCGGCCGCCTGGAACGGGTTGAAGCCGTGGGAACAGTACAGGCTCAGGGTGGTGGCCGCAGGGGAAACCTGTCATTCGCCCACGATCTTTTCCCATCACTCTGCTGCCACCACCATGGGCATTCCCACTATTGAACGGGGCCAACCTGTACACGCACTGACCACTTTCAGAGGAGGTGGAAGGTCGCGGGCCGGAATCCGCCGGCACCTAGTTGATGCCGGAACCATAGATGCCCACGAAGCTGACGGGCTGCTGATCACCTCACGGATCCAGACAGTCCTGGACCTCGCGGCATTCGTCCCCTTCGCCGAGGCCTTGGTACCCCTCGACCACGTTTTAAAACCCGATCCAGGCCGTAGCCTGCCGCCTCTTAGCAAGGAGGAACTGCTCGACGCCCTGCCGGCTAGGTACACGCCGGCGGCGGAGAGGCGGGTCCGGGCAGCCATAGAATTCGCCAGCCCGGAGTCGGGCTCTGCTGGTGAGTCGTACAGCCGCGGACTCATTCACTTGGCGGGGTTCGCGGCACCAACCCTTCAGTACGAAATCCGCAACAGCCGTGGCCGGATCGGCTGGTCGGACTTCTACTGGGAGCACAGCCGCACTGTCGGCGAATTCGACGGGTTCGCGAAGTACGAGAAGGCCGAATATCTCAAGGGCAGAACACCCGGGCAGGTTGTGGTGGCCGAGAAGATGCGGGAGGACAACATCCGGGCGACCGGCCGCAATGTGGTGCGCTGGGTTTGGTCGGATCTGTGGACGGCCGGCGAACTTGAACGCAAGCTGTCCGATGCCGGGGTTCCGCGCCGCCGTCGGCCTTCCGTGGGACGCGACAACGGCCGGGGACGCCATGACGGCCCGGCGACACCAGTTAACAGGTGTCACCGGACCGTTTGCGTGTCCTGGAACCAGATGCGCGTCAGAGCCGAGTGGGCGTCGAAGGCAGCGGGCCCGGCCTATTCCTCGATGTCGATGTGGGTCGGGTCCAGGACTCGGCGCAGGAATTCCTTGGTGCGGCCCTGCGTGGGTGCGGAAATGACCTGCTCGGCCACACCTTCCTCCACCACCACGCCGCCGTCCATGAACACCACGCGGTCGGCCACTTCGCGGGCGAAGCCCATCTCGTGCGTCACTACCAGCATGGTCATGCCTTCCTTGGCCAGGTTCCGCATGACCGAGAGGACATCGCCAACGGTCTCGGGGTCCAGCGCTGAGGTTGGCTCGTCGAAGAGCATCAGTTCCGGGTCCATGCTGAGCGCACGGGCAATGGCAACGCGCTGCTGCTGGCCGCCGGACAGCTGGTCCGGGAAACGGTCAGACAGGTGCCCCAGACCCACGCGCTCCAGGTTGTGCTCGGCCACCTTGTCGGCCTCTTCCTGGGACCGCTTCAGGACCTTCGTCTGGGCGATGGTGCAGTTCCGCTTGGCGTCCAGGTGCGGGAACAGGTTGAACTGCTGGAACACCATGCCCACTTTGCGGCGCATTTTGTCGATGTCCACGTCCGGGTCCGTGGCCTCGAAACCGCCCACGTGGATGGCACCCTCGTTGGGCTGCTCGAGCAGGTTGACGCAGCGCAGGAGGGTGGACTTGCCGGAGCCGGAGGGGCCGATCAGGCAAACCACTTCACCCGGTGCGACGTCCAGGCTGATGCCTTTGAGGACCTCGTTGGAGCCGTAGGACTTGCGCAGGTCCTTGATGGACACGCCGGCGGCGTTGATGGTGCCGGTGGTGCCGGGGTTGCCGGCGGAGGAATTTACGACGTCGTTCATGGCTTCCCTGCCTATCGCTTGGTCCGCGCGGAGCGGCTTTCGAACTTCCGGGCCAGGAGGCTCAGCGGGATGGTGATGACCAGGTAGAAGGCACCGGCCACGAGGAGCGGAGTGAGGCCGGCGCCCAGGCTGGAGATGCCGTCACGGCCGAACTTGGTGAGCTCGTACTGCGAGGCGGTCAGGCCCAGGACGTAGATCAGCGAGGAGTCCTTGGTGAGCAGGATGACCTCGTTGGTCAGCGGCGGCAGCACAATTTTGAAAGCCTGCGGGATCACGATGGACACCATGGCCCGCCACTGCGGCATGCCCAGCGATCGGGCGGCCTCGAGCTGTCCCTTGGGCACAGCCTGCAGGCCGGCCCGGAGCGTTTCAGCGATATATGCCGAAGCCACCATACCCAGCGAGATCATCACGATCAGGGTGACGTTCCACTGGACCCCAAAGGCGAGCGGGACACCGTAGCCGAACGCGATGAAGACCAGCAGTGCGGGGACGCCGCGGAAGAATTCGACATAGCCGGTGGCGATCCAGCGGTACAGCGGAAAGCTGGAGAGCTTCATCAGGGCCAGCAGCAAACCACCGGAAAGGCCCACCACGAAGCCTAGGAACGTATAAACGAGGGTGTTTTTGAGGCCCACCAGAAAGATGTCCGGGAACATCGGGCCGATCTTGCCGAAGTTGAAGACACTGTTGCCGATAGTCTTCCAGTCCGTGGCCAGGATCAGCGCGGCCACGGCCACAACGAAGATGCCGATTTGGACATACAGGCTTACTCTGGCCCGTTGACGTGCGGTCATTGCCATGGAGTGCTCACATTCATTTGCGTGGCTGAGGCCCCGGACGTACTGCGGTGCAAAGAGGCGGTGCAGTTCGTCAAGGGCCCCAGCGGCGTAATTCTCAGGGCTGTGAAAGTCTCAGTCCGAAAATGCTTTACTTGGCGGCCTCGCCGAACCAGGTGGTTTGGAACTTTTTCAGGCTGCCGTCGTCGGTGATGCGCTTCAGGGTTGCGTTGACCTTCTCGGCCATGGCGGTATTCCCCTTCTTGATGGAGATGCCCAGCTTCTCGCCGGACGTGTAGTCCTCCACGCGCTTGAACTTGGGGTCATCCTTGATGGCGTAGGCCAGGATGGACTGGTTGCCCAGGGCGGCGTCGATGGTGCCGGCCTGGATGGCCTGGACCAGGAGGCCGCTGTCCTCGAACTGCTGGGCGTCGATGCCGTGCTCGGAGGCGTACTTGGCGCCGGTGGTGGCCTGCTGGACGCCAACCTTCTTGCCCTTGGCGCTGTTGATGTCGGAGATTCCGGACGCAGTGGTGGCTACGAGCGTCAGGTCATCGTCCAGGTACGGGTTGGAGAAGTCCATCACGGACTTGCGGACGTCCGTGATGGAAACCGAAGAGATGGAGAGATCGCAGCCGGTCAGGGCGGTGCCGGTCTCGATGGCTTCGAAGGAGCTGTCCACCACGCTGAGTTCTGCCTTGAGGTCCTTGGCAACTTCGTTGGCGATGTCCATGTCGAAGCCCACGATCTTGCCGTCCTTCTGGAATTCGAAGGGCTCGTAGGGGACGTCCGAGCAGACGGTGAGCTTGCCTGCATTGATGAGCTGGACGCCGCCCTCGGATGCTGCCGGGGTGGACGTACCGCCGCAGGCAGTGAGGGTGAGTGCGCCGGCGGCAAGGATTGCTGCTGCCTTGGCGGCGATCTTGGCCTGGGCCAGGGACTTGAGCTGCATGTTTTTTACCTTTTGTTGCAGGGGTATGCGGTACTAAATCGGTTCATAGTGTATCGCCGAATAAGAGATGTGCATCACACGAAACTTAGTTTCACTATTGGATAACAAACGCTCCGCTTTAGACAAGAGTCTAGGGCCACGCAGTGTCCGGAATCCCGGACGGCGCATGGCCCGCAGCGTTAATGGTGGATGGAGCGCCCAAAACCTGTGTTCTAGTTGCCGAAGCCCAGCGATTCCAGCATGGGGCGGAACTTCGCCCAGGTCTCAGCCAGCTCAGCCTCGGGCTGCGACCCGTCCACGATTCCGCAGCCGGCATATAACCGCACGGTGTGAGCATCCTCGATGACCGCGCCGCGCAAAGCAATGCCCCACTCGCCGTTGCCGGCCGCGTCCAGCCAGCCCACCGGACCCGCGTATGGGCCGCGGTCCAGGTGCTCCAGCTTCCGGATGAGGGCTCCGGCCACCAGCGTGGGCGTGCCACAAACGGCGGCCGTGGGGTGCAACGCGTTGATGAGCGCCAGGCACGTGGGCACGTGGCCCTCCACCTCGGCCAGCTCCGCCTTAACGTCCGATGCCAGGTGCCACACGTTGGGCAACTCCAGAATAAAGGGCTCGTCGTGCGCGTTCATAGCCTCGGAAAACGGCGCCAGCTGCGAGGTCAGCGACTGAATGGCGATTTCGTGTTCGTGCCGCTGCTTCTCGGACCCGGCCAGCACACGCTCGGCGTAGTCCATCGGGATCCCGTCCTGGCCGTGGGCGTCGCGGCGGTCCAGTGTCCCCGCCAGCACGCGCGCCTGGGCAGTGCGGCCCTCCACCTGGATCAGCATCTCTGGGGTGGCACCCACCAGTCCGTCCACACCATAAGTCCAGCATTCGCGGTACCGGATGGCCAGCTCACGCAGCACGTTCGCTGCGTTCACGCCCGACGGCACCGTGGCCACTATGTCCCGGGCCAGCACCAGCTTCTCCAGCGCCCCGGTGCGGATCTCTGCCACCCCCGCGGCGACGGCAGCCATCCAGTCCTCCTCGCTGAGCGACCCCGTGTGCAATGTTGCTCCGGGAGCAGCAGGCAAAGGACGGACGACGGCGGCGTCCGGTTCTTCGGCGACGTCGCTGTGAATGCTGCCCCCGCTCAGCCAGCCCTCCAGGGCGGCGAGGGCGCCCGCTTCGGTGAGGTCGCCGTCGTCGAACGTTAACTGGGTGAGCCAATACTGGCCGTCGCGGACGCCCACCACGATTTCGGGCACAATCAGGCGCGATTCGTGCGCGGACTTCTTGGAGAAGGCGAAGGAGCCGAAGGCCACGGGACCGGTGCCGGGCAGTTCCACAGAGTCGGTGATGTCCGCTTCGAGGACGAGGTGCCGCCACCAGATGTCGGCCTCGAGGAAGCGGTCCGGGCCGGTTGCGGTGAAGCGCTTAAGTTCGCCGAAACCCACCAGGCCGGCTTCGCGGCGGGTCCAGCAGAGGACGTCGGCCCGGACCAGAAACTGCGGCAGTCCGCCGGCATATCCGTTGCCGTCCAGGGGGACTGTGAGGGTGCGGAACGTGCTCGTCATGATGAGACAACAGTACTCCCGCGGGTGCGTGCGGCCGCGCTGGGCGGTGCCGGGGCGTCCCCGGGCTCAGACCCGGGCCGGCCGGCCGGTGCGTCGCTCGGGCCCGGAAGGGGCCGTGAACAGTTCCGGCCGAAGTGCACGCATGCTCGCGACGTCGTCCAGGATGAAGCGCAGGTGGCTGCGAAGGCCGTCTTCCGCAGCCGAAAGGTCGCCGGCGAGAATAGCGTCCATTATGTGGCGGTGATCGGCGGCGTACTCCGTAATGCCGCGGTAGCCGCTGAGCCCCAGGTAGCGGGCGCGGTCCAGGTGGCCCTTGGCGTTAGACACAGTGGCCCAGGCTGTTTCGTGGCCGGCGATGGCCAGCAGCGTGCGGTGGAAGTCCTCGTCCAGCGGGTAGAACTCCTCGCGGGTGGTGCATGCGTCCTGTCGGTCCAGGAGTTCGTAGAGCGCGGCTGCGGTTTCCGGGGTGATGTTGCGGGCGCAGTCGGCCAGCGACGCGACCTCGATGGCCTCGCGGATGAACTGGGCCTGCGCCACGATGTGCGGGTCGAGGTAGGTCACGTAAGTGCCGCTCTGCGGGCGGATCTCCACGAGCCCTTCCTGCGCGATGAGCAGCAGTGCCTCGCGGATGGGCTGGCGGCTGGTGCCCAGATGGTGCGCGAGCTCGTTCTCGGAAAGAAGGGTCCCCGGCGCGTCCTCGCCGGAGATGATGCGCTCACGGATCTGCGCATACGCCATCATCCGGGCGGAAGTGCGCGGGGTGGTGTCGGGGGCTGCCATGCTTCCACAGTAGCGGTGCCGCCGAGTGCCGGCACCGTCAGCCCGGGGCTCCAAAACAGAGTTACGCCAGCTCTTGACACACTGGTATGGCAGTGCTTGAATGGCAGTCGTTGTTCCGATGAAGGGACAAGAAAGACGTCTGGCCATGCCGCATCATTGAAGCTGTGCATCCCAGACCCGTAGAACAGAGGGGTTCATGACGGCAACAATCAAGGCAGGCGCCACCCAGCGCTCATCCCAAGACCTGATCAGAACTGCAGTATCCGGATGGCTCGGAACGGCCATGGAATACATGGACTTCCAGCTCTATTCGCTGGCAGCAGCCATCATCTTCCCCAAAATTTTCTTCCCCAACTTCGACCCCGTTGTGGGCCTGCTGATCGCCTTCATCACCTACGGCGTGGGCTTCCTGGCCCGCCCGGTCGGCGCCTGGTTCTTCGGCCGCATGGGTGACCGTGTAGGCCGCAAGAAGGTCCTGGTCATCACCATCATGATGATGGGCGTGTCCACCATGCTCATCGGCTTCCTGCCCGGCTACGCCCAGATCGGCCTGGCCGCGCCGATCATCCTGGTGCTCCTCCGCCTCGCCCAGGGCTTCGGCGCCGGCGCCGAACTCTCCGGAGCGTCGGTCATGCTGGCCGAATACGCCCCGCCCAAAAAGCGCGGCCTGATCGCCTCCTTCGTCTGCCTTGGCACCAACTCCGGCACGCTGCTGGCCTCCGGCCTGTGGGTCCTGCTGACCCTCCTGCCCGAAGAAGCGCTCATGAGCTGGGGCTGGCGCCTGCCGTTCATCGCCAGCATCGGCATCACGCTGTACGCCCTCTGGATGCGCCGCAACCTGAAGGAGAGCCCGGTTTTCGAGGCCGCCCGTGAGCAGGAAATCGCCGACGCCGCTGCTGCCGCCTTCGCCGCTGAGTCCGGCACCGCCGTCGGACAGCCCGCGCCGGCCGTCAAGGCCAAGCGCAAGGGCAAGGCTTTCTTCCTGGCGATGGCCCTGCGGATCGGCGAATCCGGCAACTCGGCAATGATCCAGACCTTCCTCATCGGTTACATCGTCACCGGCCTGAGCATGGACAAGAGCGTGGGTACGTTTGCCCTGCTGATCGGCTCGTTCCTCGGCTTCGCCACGGTCCCGCTGGCCGGCTGGCTCTCCGACAAGCTCGGCCGCCGCACCATGTACCGCGCACTGTCCGGCTTCCAGATGCTCTTCGCCATCCCGGCCCTCCTGATGATGCAGTCCCGCGATCCGTTCCTGGTCTCGCTGGCCCTGATCATCGGCCTGTCCGTCTCCGTGCTGGGCATGTTCTCCGTCCAGTCCGCCTACGTGAACGAACTCTTCGGCTCCCGCAACCGCTACACGCAGCTGGCCATGGCCAAGGAAATCGGCGGCGTGCTGTCCGGTGGACTGGCCCCCATCATCGCCGCAGGCCTGCTGGCCCTCTTCACCAACTCGTGGTGGCCGGTCGCCGGAATGATGGTCCTCTATTCCGCCGTCGCCTTTGTAGCCACCTTCTTCGCCCCTGAAACCAAGGGACGCGACCTGACCCTCGTGGAGGACGCAGTATGAAAGCCGTGGTTGTCCATTCCGCTGGAGACCTGCGGCTCGAGGACCGTCCGGATCCGGCCTGCCCGGCCGGCTCGGTGATCGTCGACGTCGAATACGGCGGGATCTGTGGCTCGGACCTCCACTATGTCACTCACGGCGCTTCCGGGTTGAGCGTCCTGGCCGATCCCATGGTGCTGGGCCACGAGGTGGCCGGCCGGATCTCCAAGCTCGGCGAAGGCGTGGAGGGCTTCGCGGTGGGCGACGCCGTGACCGTCCACCCGGCCGTGTCCTGCGGCAAATGCACCGACTGCCTTGCCGGGCGCACCAACCTCTGCCCGCAGGTCACCTACTACGGCAGCGCCGCGCACCGGCCCCACACGGACGGCGCTTTCGCCTCCCGCAAGGCCGTCCCGGCGGGCCAGCTCCGCCGCCTGCCCGACGGCGTCACCACCCGCCAGGCCGCCGTCGCCGAACCGCTCGCGGTGGCGATCCATGCCGTCGGCCGGGCCGGCAGCCTCGCCGGCAAGGACGTTCTGGTCAACGGCGCCGGGCCCATCGGCGCGCTATTGGTGGCCGCCGCCCGCCGTGCCGGCGCTGCCAGCGTCGTCGCCAGCGATCTCTCGGAGACTTCGCTGGCGATCGCCAAGCGAATGGGAGCCGACGACGTCGTGCTGGTGGGTTCCGGCGCGCAGCTTCCCGAGGTGGATGTTGCGTTCGAGGCCTCCGGCGCTGCCCGCGCGCTGGGCGGTGTCCTCGCGGCCGTGCGTCGCGGCGGCATCGTGGTCCAGGTGGGCAACCTGCCGGCGGGGCCGGTGACGGCCGAGCTCGCCGCACTTGTTTTCCGGGAGATTGATTACCGCGGGACCTTCCGCTTCGCGGACGAGCTGGATGACGCCCTCGCTTACCTGGCGGACGGGCTGGACGTTGAGCCGCTGCTGACGCACACGTTCGACGCCGGTGACGTGGCTGAGGCGTTTGCCGTGGCTTCGGACCGGGGGACGGGGTCGTCGAAAGTCCTTCTCAAGTTTGTCTGAGACAATTGCATGGTGAACCGAGCATCCTTGGAAAAGCGTCCGGACGAAGTAGCCACGATGTTTGACGACGTCGCACCTAAGTACGACGTCGTCAACGATGTCCTCTCTATGGGGCAAACCCGCCGTTGGCGCAGGATCGTGGTGGACGCCATGGACATGAAGCGGGGCCAGCGGGTGCTCGACCTCGCTGCCGGAACAGGTACCTCCAGCGAGCCATATGCCGATGCAGGCATAGAGGTGGTGGCCTGCGATTTCTCCCTCGGCATGCTGAAGGTGGGCAAGCGCCGCCGCCCGGACATCAACTTTGTTGCCGGTGACGCCACCAACCTGCCCTTCGCGGACAACAGCTTTGACGCCAGCACCATCTCGTTCGGGCTGCGGAACGTCAACGAACCGAAGAAGGCGCTGGCCGAGATGCTCCGCGTCACCAAGCCCGGCGGCAAGCTGGTCATCGCCGAGTTCTCCGCGCCGGTTGTGCCGCTGTGGCGCACGATGTATACCGAATACCTTATGCGTGCCCTCCCGGCCATCGCCGTGAAGGTCGCGTCCAACCCCGACGCCTATGTCTATCTCGCCGAGTCCATCCGCGCCTGGCCGGACCAGGACCACCTGGCCGCGTGGCTGCAGGAATCGGGCTGGGAAAACGTCACCTACCGCAACCTGACCGGCGGGATTGTGGCCGTTCACCGGGCCACTAAGCCCCTCGAATCAACCCCGGACGGCGGTGCGGCCGCAATTGCCGCGCACAAGGGACCCGTGGCCAAGCTCCGCCGCAACATCACCCGCTGATACCTGTGAATGTATTGATCGTCGGCGCGGGGCCGGCCGGCTCCACCGCCGCGTACTACCTTGCCAAAGCCGGCCTCGAAGTGACCGTCCTGGAGAAAACCAGCTTCCCGCGCGAGAAGGTCTGCGGCGACGGCCTTACCCCGCGCGCGGTCCGCGAAATCCAGAAGCTGGGACTGCCGCACCCTGAAGCGGACGGCTGGCGCCGCAACAAGGGTCTGCGGCTTATCGCCGGCGGCCGGACCATCGAACTGCCCTGGCCCGAGGTGTCCGACTTCCCTCAGTACGGCCTGATCCGCACCCGCCTGGGCTTCGACGAGGAACTGGCCCGGCACGCGAAGGCCGCCGGCGCCGAGATCCTGGAACGGCACAGCGTCACCGAAGCCCTCCGTAACGACGACGGCCGCGTGACCGGTGTCCGCGCAGCGCTCCTGGACGAGTCCGGACGCAAGACGGGGGAGACGCGCGACTTCAGCGCCGACGTCGTACTCGCAGCAGACGGAAACTCCACGCGAACCGCCGTGTCCCTCGGCATCCAGAAACGTGATGACCGCCCCCTCGGCGTCGCCGTGCGCACCTACTTCACGTCCCTACGCAGCGATGACGACTGGATGGAAGGCTGGCTGGAGCTCCCCGGCCGCGACGGGAAGCTGCTCCCCGGTTACGGCTGGGTGTTCGGCGTGGGCGACGGTACCTCAAACGTGGGCCTGGGCATCCTGAACTCGTCCAAGGAATTCGGCAAGCTGGACTACAAGCAGGTCCTGCGCGAATGGACCGCGGCCATGCCGGCCGAGTGGGGTTTCACGCCGGAGAACCAGGTGGGGGAGATCCGCGGCGCCGCGCTGCCCATGGGCTTCAACCGCACACCGCACTACTCGCCCGGACTCCTGCTCCTGGGCGACGCCGGCGGCATGGTGTCCCCGTTCAACGGCGAGGGCATCTCCTACGCGATGGAGTCGGCGCGGTTCGCGGCGGAGTTCATCATTGATGCGTCCGCGCGGTCCTTCGCGGCGGGGTCACCGTACGACGCCGACGCGCACCTCGCCGGGTACGCGGACTATGTGCGGGGCCAGTGGGGATCGCACTTCACACTGGGACGGGCCTTTGCCGCGCTGATCGGAAAACCTGCCGTCATGAAACTCGCGCTGCGGACCGGGATGCCTATCCCCGTGCTGATGCGCTTTGTGGTGCGGCTGCTCGCCAACCTGACCGATCCGGCCGCGAAGGGCTTTGAGGACCGGGTGATCCGTGTTTTGGAATCGTTGGTTCCGGCCACATCCAACACCCATTCGGCTTCGAACCAGCGGTATCCGCAACATAAAGTTAGGGTTAACCAGTGACTAACTCCGCAGACCACAGCTGGACGCACGCCGGGCACGGCCTGCAGGACTCCGAACCGAGCCTCAACACCACCGCGATCGCCACGGGACTGCAGCTTCCCGCCGGGTTCGCGGCCATCGCGGAGGACGCCGAGCTGGGCCCCGCCATCACCACCAACCTGGCCCGCGTGGAGAAGAAGCTCCGCGAGGCCATTGCCAACTCCGATCCACTGGCTGACGCAACGTCGCGCCACCTCGTGGAAGCAGGCGGCAAGCGCGTCCGGCCGTTGCTGACCCTGCTGTGCGCCCATCTCGGCGACGCATCCCGCCCTGCTGTTGTTCAGGCGGCCGTGGTGGTGGAGCTGACCCACCTGGCAACGCTCTACCACGACGACGTGATGGACTCTGCTCCCTTCCGCCGCGGCGCCCCCACGGCCCACGAGGTCTGGGGCAACTCCGTGGCCGTCCTTACCGGCGACCTCATCTTTGCCCGCGCGTCCATCCTGGTGTCCGAGCTGGGTTCCCGTGCGCTGGGCATCCAGGCCCGTACTTTCGAGCGCCTGTGCCTGGGCCAGCTGCACGAAACCGTAGGGCCGCGCCCGGACGAGGACCCGGTGGAGCATTACCTGTCCGTCATCGCGGATAAGACCGGTTCGCTGGTTGCTGCTTCCGGCCAGCTCGGTGCGATCTTCGCCGGCGCCGATGAGGCCTACGAGGATTTGCTGGTGGAATATGGCGAGAAGGTGGGCGTGGCGTTCCAGCTGGCCGACGACGTCATCGATGTCACCGGCGTCAAGGTCAAGTCCGGCAAGTCCCCGGGTACCGACCTCCGTGAAGGCGTCCCCACGCTGCCGGTCCTGTTCCTGCGCCGGGATGCCGCCGCAGGCGACCAGTCCGCCGTCGAACTTTTGAAGCTTATTGACGGGGACCTGACCTCTGATTCCGCGCTGGCCGCTGCCGTGGCCGGTTTGCGCGAACACCCGGTCACCGCCGAATCCTGGGTGGTTGCGCGCCGCTGGGCGGACGAAGCCATCGCCGCCCTGGCGCCGCTTCCTGAGGGTGTGGTGAAGGCCTCGCTGTCCAACTTCGCGCTGGCCGTGGTGGACCGCGCCAGCTGATTTTTTGGATGCCCCGAAGCCCGGCTCCTCGAATGAAAAGGTGCCGGGCTTCCTTGCGTCTGCTCAGCAACGGCCGGCCTTTGGCTTAAATGCAATAGCCCCGGTTCTCAGCAACGTTACGAGTCATACGTTGCTGAGAACCGGGGCTATATCTCCGTTCGCATCAGACCCGCCGGAGGCGTTTAGCGGATCCATGAACAGCATATGACAGATCTGTCACAGAATGCAAGCCTGATGTTATTGCCCGTGTCATATGCACCCACGCCTTCGTGGGGCAGATCGCGGGCGGGTATGCGCCTTCCCGGACAGGGGAGCGGCGTGTGCGTGTCGAAGTGCCCCACGACGGCGGGGTTGTCCACATGGCGCAGCCCGGATCTGCCGCCTAGCGTAGTTCAGGGGCACCGTTGGGCCCATGGATATTGAGACTTTCCTCAACCTTCGCGCGGGAGTGGCCCGGGCAGGTTCTTTGCGCCGAGCCGGGTTTTCCCGGACTTCCCTCGACAAAGCCTTGACCGCCGGGCGAATTGTTCGCATCCGGCGAGGCATCTACAGCTTGCCCAAGCAGGCCGGCGTGCTGGGATTGGCCCTGCGGCACAACTCTCTGCTGACGTGTCTATCGGCCGCGCCGATGTACCAGTTGTGGACGGTGCATAAGGCCGGCGCCGTGCACCTGAGCCCGGGTCACAAGAGGACACCGCCGGGGACGCTGACCCACGGCCGCTGCCCCCACCCAGTCCACCCTTGGCTGCCGATCGCCGGGCTGGCGGACGTCCTCATACACGCGTTGCGCTGCCTGCCCGAGGTAGAGGCGCTCGTCATGGTCCAGTGCGCTGCCCAGCGGGGGGACGTGACGGTGGATTTCCTGCGGCGCAAGCTGCCCGGAAACCGAAACGCCCGCGCCAGGTCGGTCCTGGACAGCGTGATCCCGCGGGCGGATTCCCTGCTTGAGGTGCTGGCCAATTACCACTTCCGGCGGGCCGGGCTGCATGTCCGCCGGCATGTCCCGATTCCAGGCGTGGGCGAAGTGGACTTCTTCATTGAGGAGTGCCTGGTGGTGGAAACCGACGGAAGTACTCATTTGGAACCACGGCAAGTTAAGAAGGATCGCAAGCGCAACAACGCCACGGTCAGCGGCGGACGTCTCGTCCTCAGATTCGGCTATGACGACGTCGTCCATCACCCCGAGCGGATGGTAGGCGAGGTATTGGCAGTACTGGAGCAGTCCCGGCGGGGAGCATTCGGCAGCAGTTAGGGCCGCCGTCGTGGGGCACTCCGGGCCTCATAGCCGCAGAAATGGGGTTGGATTGCGGCGGGTTCGTGTCGAAGTGCCCCGATTAGGCCGGTAGACACTGCCAAACCCGGCCGGGGGGCGGGCCGGCCTAGGACCAGCCGAACAAATCAGTCCTCTTCGTCGTTGAAGGCCCACTCGAACATGTCGAAGACGAACTCCGAGAATGTCCCTTCTTCGCTCTTCCACTGGGCCCGGGCGTTGTTGCGGCGGTACACGATGGGATCGGGAACGCTGAGGTCGCCCACGCGGAAGCCCCAGGTGAACTGTTCCTCTTCATCTTCGAGGAACATCAGGAAGCCTTCGTCATCAACTTCCAGCTCTTCGGGGTCCCAGAAGTAGTGGTAGGCCTCCATGAGGTCCTCGCAGCCGCCAACGGCCTGGTAGAACTCCTTCAGCACCAGCGGAACCTGGAACTGGTGTTCGGCGAGGGCCGCGTCCAGTTCGTCCGTGGCCAGGCCGTCTTCTTCCTGCCATTCGTCCTCGAGATATTTCGGAACAAGCGAGCGGAACTTCTCGAGGAACATGTCAGTCATGGTCCCAATCCTAGCTAATCGCGGCCGCCTCCAGAGCCGCCCCCCACACCCCGCCGGTGCCAGCCGCGCACGGCAAGCGGGGCCTGCCAGGAACGGCGCCACGCCACGACGCGGAAGGTGAACACCACGGCGGCGATTGCGACAGCCGTCAGGACATTAAAGGCGCCCGCAACCCACAGGACGGCGGTCAGCGCCGCCCCCAGGAAAGCCGGGAGGGCATAGATGTCCTTCGGGTTGAAGAGCTCGGGCACCTCATTGGCGGTGACGTCGCGCAGCAGGCCGCCTCCCACCGCCGTCATCACTCCCAGAAGTACCGCCGCTACAGGGTTCATGCCTGCCGCTAGGGCCTTGACTGTCCCCGTCATGCAGAACAGCGCCAGCCCGCCGGCGTCGAACAGGAGCAGCAGCGAGGTGTACCGTCGGACGCTGGTATAGAGGAAGTACACCAGGACGGTGGCCAGCAACGGCGGGAATAGGTAGGCAGGGTTGCTGAACGCTGCCGGCGGGCCGTCGTCGAGAATCAGGTCGCGGATCAGACCGCCGCCCAGGCCCACGAGGGATGCCAGGAGCAGCGATCCCACAATGTCGATGTTCTTCCGCGCCGCCAGGAGGGAGCCGGATACCGCGAAGAAGAAAACGCCCACCAGGTCCAGCCACACAGGAACGTTGTTAAAGGCGAATGTCATGGGCATCCCGGCTTCTTAAAGTGGGCGGACAGGGCGGCTCCAACGCTACGCTAGCTCCTATGAACAACCCGATCATGATCGCCTGTGCCCACGGGACGTCCAGCAGCCAGGGCGCCGCTGAGGTCAACGCCCTGCGTGCCGCGATCGCCGCGCTGCGCCCGGGCCTTGATGTGCGGGAGGCCTACGTGGACGTCCAGCAGCCGGACCTCGTGGACGTCGTGGCAGGCCTGCCTGACGGCGCCGAAGCCGTGGTGGTGCCTTTGCTGCTGAGCGTGGGGTACCACGTCAAAGTGGACATCGCACGGGCCGTGAAGAGCAGGCCGGGGAGCCTCGCAGCCGCGCCGCTCGGGCCCGATCCCCGCCTCGCCGCCCTGCTCGACGAGCGACTCCGTGAGGCCGGCGTCACCGACCGCGACGCGATCGTCCTCGCCGCCGCCGGGTCCTCCAACCCCAATGCCGCGGTCAGCGTGGAAGAACTCGCTGCCCAGCTCGGGGAACTGCGGCGGAACCGGACTGTGGCCGCCTATGGTGCCTCGGCCAAACCCTCAGTGCCCGACGCCGTCGCCATGCTCCGCGAGGAAGCGGCCGGAGGTGCCGGGGCAGGAGAGTCCGCAGGAGCCGTGGACGACGGCGGCCGCGTGGTCATCGCCTCCTACCTCCTCGCGCCGGGGTTCTTCCACAACCAGCTCGCCAAGGCGGGCGCGGACCTCGTGACGGAACCACTGCTGCCGTCGGACGTGCTCGCGGAGATTGCGCTGGAACGGTTCGACTTCGCCGTCGCACGCGGTCAGTAACGGGGCCCCGGGCGCCCCTGAAAACAACGGTGCGGCGAATCACAGGAGTAGGGCTTCTTCAAGGCTCGCCGGTGGTTCGTGACGAAATGTTTCCCTAGGTGACTCAGCGTTTCCCGACCCTTTGTGACGCAATTCGGGGGCACCTACAGTCGATGCATGACTGATACAGCTCTAGCCGGAGCGTCCGCGGACCCCGCAGCCGCCAAGCGCCCTGCACGCCCCTCCCGACCCGCCGCAAAGCCGCACGGGCAGTGGAAAGTGGACGGCAAAACCCCCCTGAACGCCAACGAAACCTGGAAGCAGGAAGACGACGGCCTCAACGTCCGCGAGCGTATCGAGACCATCTACTCCAAGGACGGCTTCGACGCCATCCCCGGCGAGGACCTCCACGGACGCTTCCGCTGGTGGGGCCTGTACACGCAGCGCAAGCCCGGGATCGACGGCGGCAAGACCGCAACGCTCGAGCCGCACGAGCTGGAGGACAAGTACTTCATGCTGCGCGTGAGGATCGACGGCGGCGCGCTCACCACCGAGCAGCTGCGCGTCATCGGCCAGATTTCCGTTGATTTCGCCCGTGACTCCGCCGACCTCACTGACCGGCAGAACATCCAGCTGCACTGGATCCGGGTGGAGGACATCCCTGAGATCTGGGCCCGGCTGGAAGGTGTTGGCCTGTCCACCACCGAGGCCTGCGGCGACGTTCCCCGTGTCATCCTCGGCTCGCCCGTGGCCGGCATCGCCAAGGACGAGATCATCGACCCCACGCCGCTGATCGCGGAACTGGGGGAGCGGTTTATCGGCAACCCCCTGTTGTCCAACCTGCCGCGCAAGTACAAAACGGCCATCACCGGCCACCCCAGCCAGGACGTGGTCCACGAGATCAACGACTTCGGCCTGGTGGGCATGGTCCATCCCGAACTGGGCGCCGGCTATGACCTCTGGGTGGGCGGTGCGCTGTCCACCAATCCGATGCTGGCCAAGCGTCTCGGCGCGTTTGTCCGGCCGGAGGAAGCAGCCGACGTGTGGCTCGGCGTCACCAGCATTTTCCGTGACTACGGGTACCGCCGCATGCGCACCAAGGCGCGCCTGAAGTTCCTGCTGGCCGACTGGGGCCCGGTGAAGTTCCGCCAGATCCTGGAGGACGAATACTTGGGCTATAAGCTGGCCGACGGTCCCGCCGCACCCAAGCCCACCTCCCCGGGCGACCACATCGGCGTGCACGAACAGAAGGACGGCAAGTTCTTCATCGGCGCCACCCCGCTGGCCGGCCGCCTTTCCGGCGCGCAGCTGGTGAAGCTCGCGGACACCCTCGAGGCCGCCGGCTCCTACCGCCTGCGCACCACGCCGCACCAGAAGCTGGTGGTCCTGGACGTTGCCAAGGACCAGGTTGAGCCGCTGGTTGCCGAGCTGGATGCGCTGGGCCTCTCCGCCCGCCCGTCCGTGTTCCGGCGCGGGACCATCGCCTGCACCGGCATCGAATACTGCAAGCTGGCCATCGTGGAAACGAAGGTCACCGCCGCGACCGCCGTGGCCGACCTCGAACGCCGCCTGGCAGACCTCGCCGCCTCCGGTGAACTGCCGCACGCACTGTCCCTCCACATCAACGGCTGCCCCAACTCCTGCGCCCGCATCCAGACCGCGGACATCGGACTTAAGGGCATGATGCTGCCAACGCCCGACGGCGATCCCTCCCCGGGTTTCCAGGTCCACCTGGGCGGCGGGCTGGCTTCGTCCGACCGCGAAGAGGCTGGCCTGGGACGCACCGTCCGCGGCCTCAAGGTGTACGTCGAGGACCTGCCGGAGTATGTGGAGCGCGTCGTCCGCACCTTCGTTGCCCAGCGCGTCGAAGGCCAGACCTTCGCCGAATGGGCCCACGCAGCAGAAGAGGAGGCCCTCCAGTGAGCAAGCACGCCCTCGGCGTCGACCCGGTGGTTGAGCTGACCCCGGTGGGTGCGACCGTCGAAACCAAGGCCGCCCTCCGCACCCACGACGAACTCAAGGCACTCGCCGAAGCCGGCGCCGCCGAGCTCGGCTGGGACGCCCCCGCCCGGGACGTGATCGCCTGGGTCGGGCGCAACTTCGACCTGCCCGCCGTCGCGGTTGCCTGCTCCATGGCCGACGCCGTCCTGCCGGCCCTCGTCGCGGACCAGATGCCCGGCGTCGACGTCCTGTTCCTGGAAACCGGCTACCACTTCAAGGAAACGTACGCCACGCGCGATGAAGTGGCCGCGAACCTCCGCGTCAACGTGGTGGACGTGCTCCCCGAGAACACGGTTGAAGAGCAGGACCGGCTCCTGGGCAAGGACCTCTTCGCCCGCGACGCCGCCCAGTGCTGTGCCCTCCGCAAGGTGGCCCCGCTGCAGCGCACCCTGGCCGGCTACGAGATCTGGTTCACGGGCGTCCGCCGCGACGAGGCTCCCACCCGCACCAACACCCCGCTGGTCGGCTGGGATGAAAAGAACGGGCTGGTCAAGGTCAACCCGGTGGCCGCCTGGACGTTCGACCAGCTGGTCCAGTACTCCGAAGACAACCTCCTGCCCGTCAACCCGCTGCTTTCCCAGGGTTACCCCTCGATCGGCTGCCAGCCCTGCACCCGCAAGGTGGCGCCCGGCGATGACCCCCGCGCCGGCCGCTGGGCCGGTTCCGACAAGACAGAATGCGGACTACACGTATGAGCACCCTTAACGACACTCTGGTATCGACAGGCTCGGTTTCGACAGGCTCAACCATCGAGATCCCCACGCGCCTCTCCAGCCTGGACACCCTCGAATCCGAAGCCATCCACATCATCCGCGAGGTTGTTGCCGAGTTCGAGAAGCCTGCGCTGCTCTTCTCCGGCGGCAAGGATTCCGTGGTGATGCTGCACCTGGCCACCAAAGCGTTCTGGCCGGGCAAGGTCCCGTTCCCCGTGCTGCACGTGGACACCGGCCACAACTTTCCCGAGGTCATCGAGTTCCGCGACCGCACGGTGGAGCGCCTGGGCCTGAAGCTGGTTGTCGGCTCCGTCCAGGAGTTCATTGACCGCGGCGAACTGGCCGAACGCGCCGACGGCACCCGCAACCCGCTGCAGACCGTCCCGCTGCTGGACGCCATCCAGCAGAACAAATTCGACGCCGTGTTTGGCGGCGGCCGCCGGGACGAGGACAAGGCCCGCGCCAAGGAGCGCATCCTGAGCCTGCGGGACGAATTCGGCCAGTGGGACCCACGCAACCAGCGCCCCGAACTGTGGAACCTCTACAACGGCCGCCACACCGTGGGCCAGCACGTCCGCGCGTTCCCCATCAGCAACTGGACCGAGCTGGACATCTGGCGCTATATCGAACGCGAGAACATCGAGCTGCCGGGCCTGTACTACGCCCACGACCGCGAAGTATTCTCCCGCGACGGCATGTGGCGGGCGGTGGGCGACGTTTCCCAGCCTCTGCCGCACGAAGAGGTCATCATCAAAACTGTCCGCTACCGCACTGTGGGCGACATGTCCTGCACCGGCGCCGTCGAATCAGACGCCGCAACGGTGAGCGACGTCGTCGTCGAAGTTGCCGCCTCCACCATCACCGAACGTGGCGCCACCCGCGCAGATGACCGCATCTCCGAGGCCGCCATGGAAGACCGCAAGAAGGATGGGTACTTCTAATGACGTCCACGATTTCGACCAGCTCAATCACCGAGCTCGAGGCAGCACTGCCCACCACCCTCTTCCGGTTCGCCACCGCAGGATCGGTCGACGACGGGAAGTCCACTTTGGTGGGCCGCCTCCTGCACGACTCCAAAGCGATCCTCGCAGACCAGCTCGACGCCGTTGCCCGCACCTCCGCGGACCGCGGCTTTGGCGGGGCTGGAGCCACGGGCACGAAAGCGATCGACCTGGCCCTCCTGACGGACGGCCTGCGTGCCGAGCGCGAGCAGGGCATCACCATCGACGTGGCCTACCGCTACTTCGCCACGGACCAGCGCAGCTTCATCCTCGCGGACTGCCCCGGGCACGTTCAGTACACCAAAAACACGGTGACCGGCGCGTCCACGGCGGATGCCGTCGTCGTACTTATTGACGCCCGCAAGGGTGTCTTGGAGCAGACCCGCCGGCACCTGTCCGTGCTGCAGCTGCTGCGCGTGGCGCACGTGATTGTGGCCGTGAACAAGATCGACCTGGTGGACTTCAGCGAGTCCGTATTCCGTGAAATCCAGGCAGACGTGCAGCAGGTGGCCCGGGAACTGGGCATTGGCTCCGCCGAACTGGGCACCGCGGACCACCTCGACGACCTGCTGGTCATCCCGGTGTCCGCCCTCGACGGCGACAACGTGGTGGACCGTTCCGAGCGCACTCCCTGGTACGACGGGCCGGCCCTGCTGGAGGTCCTCGAAACCCTGCCCGCCGCGGACGAGATCGACACGCAACTGGAGAGCTTCCGCTTCCCCGTGCAGCTGGTCATCCGGCCGCAGGGTGCGCTGGCTCCCGACGCCCTGGCCGCCGGCCTGAACGTCGAGGCCTACCGCGACTACCGCGCCTACGCCGGCCAGATCACCGAAGGTTCCGTGAAGGTGGGCGACAAGGTCTCCGTGCTGACGCCGGGCCAGTCGCCGCGGACCACGACGGTCATCGGCATCGATTTCGCGGGGGAATCGCTGGAGGAAGCGTTTGCGCCGCAGTCGGTGGCGATCCGCCTGGCCGAAGAGTTCGACGTCGCCCGAGGTGACACGATTGCTGCCGCCGGCACTGTCCGCGAAGCCTCCGCTGACCTGTATGCCGCACTGTGCTGGCTTTCGCCCAAGCCGTTGCGGGAAGGCGCCAAGGTGCTCGTGAAGCACGGCACCCGCACGGTCCAGGCGCTGGTCCGCAGCGTCAGCGGCAAGCTGGACCTGGCCTCCTTCAAGCTTGAGGGCGCGTCCAGCCTGGAGCTCAACGACATCGGCCACGCGCAGCTCCGGCTGGCCGCGCCGCTGCCGCTGGAGAACTACCTGCACCACCGCCGCACGGGCGCGTTCCTGGTGATCGACCCGCAGGACGGCAACACGCTGGCTGCCGGCCTGGTCAAGGACCACCCGGGCGACCACGAGGACGAGCGCTACTCCATCTGAGTCCAGCTTGAACTGCCCTGCCCCGCATAACTGGTGCTGCCCAGCACCGATTATGCGGGGCAGAGCCGTTCTTGCGTGCTTCAGGGTTGGGGCGGCTACCAGTTAATCCGGCCGGCCGACCACCACTTGTGCGGGACTGTGGGTGATATAACCGGTCAGCCAGGAAGACAGTGCCCGCACCTTCTGCTGGAATCCGGACAGGAGCGCCAGGTGGACCAAGAGCCAGGACACGAAGGCGAGCGGACCCTGAAGTTGGATTCGCTGGCGCCCGATTTCAGCAACCGCCGCGCCCCTGCCGATCATCGCCATGTACCCCTTGTCAAGATATTTGAAAGGCCGCCGGGTACCGCCCGTGAGGTCGGCATAGATGTTGCCCGCAGCCCATTTCCCTGCCTGCTGCGCGACGGAACCCAGCTGCGGCAATCTTGTCCCGGTGGAATCGGTCATGTTGGCGGCGTCACCGAGGACGTACACGCCCTCGACGCCGGGCGCAGTCAGGTCCGGTTTGACGTCGACGCGTCCGCCCTTGCCCTGCGGCACGCCCGAGCGGGCAATGATGTCGCCGGCCTTCAGGCCACCGGCCCACACCACCACACGGGTTGGTATGGCCGTCCCGTCGGCCAGCGTCACGCCGTCGGCCCTGACCTCTGTCACGCCGACCCCCAAGTGGAGCTGGACGCCCATCTTAGTCAAGCGTTTCTTGGTGTACTCCTGCGACTTCACCGAAAAGGCACTCAAGACAGTCGGAACCATGTCTACCAAGTGGACGCGGCACCGGCCTGCGAGCTCCGGCGAAAAGTATTTCGGCACCACGAACTTTACGGTTTCCGCCATGGCACCGGCGGTTTCCACACCCGTGGGGCCGCCGCCGACGACGACGACGTCGACGGAGCCTCCTGACTCCCGATCCGCGACGTCCAGCAGGTGGGTGAGCCTGGTTCCCAGCCGGGTCGCGTCGGTGACCGAATACAGCGGAAAGGCATGTTCCTCGGCGCCCGGGGTATTGAAGAAGTTCGGGACTGCGCCTGGCGCGATGACCAGAATCTGCGCCTCGAACGTGTCACCATCGACGGTGCTCACGGTTCGGTTGGCTGCATCAATCCCTGCCACTTCCGCGGTCAGCACCCGCACCTTCCGGACGCGCCGGAAGACGGACCGAAGCGGCCGGGCAATAGCCGACACCCCGATCTGGGATGTCGCCACCTGATAGAGGAGCGGCTGGAACTGGTGGTAGTTGTTGGCGTCGACAAGCAGGACGTTCACGCCCTTGCGACCCAGTGTTTTGGCGGCCGTTTTGCCTGCGAAGCCGCCCCCGACCACGATGACCTGGTATGTGTGTTCCATCCGTGCAACCTACTCCACCTGAAGCCGGTGGAACAGTGCCATGGGGTCTCTTCGCCTTGATCCTGGACGAGAAGCCGCGCACCCCGTCAAGGTTCGCCACAAACTGTGGCAGCTCATCACCGTCGAAGCGGGACTGACCCGGCTGTTGGCCGCGTCCTCCGGCGTCGGCAATGTGACGCCGCGTGAACCCGCGTGACCCCCCGTTTCTGCTTCATTGAATGGGTTTATGCCACTCCCTATGGTGAAACCATGACAAGTTCCAAGCCCGGGATGACCCGCATCGTGGCAGGCGAAAGCGCAGTACCCCGTCGCAAGCGTGCCATCGAGGCTGCCCTGGCCATCGGACTCGTCTTACTGATTGCCGTTGGTGCCGTGGTGGCCTCCAATATTTCCCGGGACGCGTCGGCAGAGGCTGCGATTCCGGCGCCCACGCCGGCCGCAGAATTGAAATTGGGCTACTTCGGAAACCTGACCCACGCGCCGGCACTGGTGGGGGTCAAGCAGGGGATACTTGCCCGCAACCTGGGGAACACCAAGCTCAGCACCGAGACTTTTAATGCCGGGCCTGCCGCGATCGAGGCCCTGAATGCCGGCGCCATCGACGCCACCTATATCGGCCCGAACCCGGCGATCAACTCGTTCGTCAAGAGCCGAGGCGAATCGGTGAGCATCATCGCCGGTGCGGCCGCGGGCGGCGCGCAGTTGGTGGTGCGCCCGGAGATTAGTTCCGCCGCGGATCTGAGGGGCAAGATCCTGGCGTCGCCGCAGCTTGGCGGGACGCAGGATGTGGCACTGCGGGCGTGGCTGTCCGCGCAGGGCTACAAAACCAATGTTGATGGCAGCGGGGACGTGGCCATCAACCCCACGGAGAACGCGCAGACGCTGAAGCTGTTCCAGGACGGAAAGCTCGACGGCGCATGGTTGCCTGAGCCGTGGGCGTCCCGTTTGGTGCTCCAGGCCGGAGCCAAGGTCCTGGTGGATGAAAAGGATCTCTGGGACGGTTCGCTGTCCGGCAACGCCGGCGAGTTCCCCACCACCATCCTGATCGTGAACAAGCAGTTCGCCGCCGCACACCCGGACACCGTGAAAGCACTGCTGCGCGGCCACGCCGAGTCAGTGGCGTGGCTGAACACAGCTCCCGCCGGGGAAAAGTCCAGCGTCATCAACTCCGCCCTGCAGGAATCGGCGGGCGCAGCACTTCCCGCCGATGTCCTGGAACGCTCGCTGCAGAACGTCATCTTCACCGTGGACCCGCTCGCCGGAACCTATCCCAAATTGCTTAAGGACGGCGCAGACGCCGGCACCACCAAGCAGGCCGACATCACCGGACTGTTCGACCTCCGCGCCCTGAACGAAGTCACCGGGGGTTCCATCTCCGCCGCTGACCTCGGCCAGGACTGACCGCGCAGCCACCGCATCACCCCTTATTTAAGGACGGGACCATGCCAGTCGTACTGGAACAGCTGGGCAAGCGCTTCGGCGACGGCGCCCCGGTGCTGGAGGATGTCAACGCCACCATCGGCGCGGGCGAGTTCGTCGCGCTCCTCGGCGCCTCCGGCTGCGGGAAATCCACGCTTCTGAACATCATGGCGGGACTGGAGGTCCCGACGTCGGGCGCCCTCGAAGTACCCAGCGACGGTGCCGCGTTTATGTTCCAGGACGCCGCGCTCTTCCCGTGGCTGACCGCGCGGGAGAACATCGAGCTGGCCCTGAAAATGCGCGGGGTGGGGAAGGCTGAACGCCGGAGTAAAGCCGGTGAACTGCTGGACCTGGTGCACCTTGGCGAGGCAGGGGACAAACGTCCGCATGAACTCTCCGGCGGCATGCGCCAGCGCGTGGCCCTCGCCCGGGCGCTGTCGCAGGACCGGCAGTTGCTGCTGATGGACGAGCCCTTCGCTGCCCTCGACGCCATCACCCGCGACCTCCTCCACGACGAGCTGGAACGCATCTGGAAGGAAACAGGGCGCACCATCGTCTTTGTCACGCACAACGTCCGTGAGGCTGTCCGGCTCGGCCAGCGCGTGCTGCTGCTGTCGTCCCGCCCCGGCCGGGTGGTCCAGGAGTGGGCCGTCACCGAGGAACACCGAACCGACGCCGGCCTGGCCGGACAGCTGACCGGGGTCATCACCGCCCGGCTGCGTGAGGAGATTCGCCGCCATGCCAAGTAAGTTCCCCAATCCGGTGGTTGAACCGGTCGAGACCAAGCCGGTGGTTGAGCTTGTCGAGACCAGGCACATCACTGCGGCACTGACCCGAACCTCCACCGGGCATGAGGACCTGCGTGAGCTGGAGGCCGGGCTCGATTCGCTCCAGTCTGACGCTGCCCGCAAGCACCGGATCGACTGGAGCCGCGTGCTCCTGCCGGTGGGCGCACTGGCTGTCCTGATCCTGATCTGGCAGTTCTACGTCTCTCTTGGCCTGAAACGGCGCGACCAGATCCCCGGGCCGCTCGACGTGCTCGGCCAGCTCGGTGTCCTCTGGGGCGACGCCAAACTGCAGGACGCTGTGTGGACTTCGCTGGAACGCGGGATCGTGGGGTTCCTGATCAGCGTGGCCATCGCCACTCCTGTCGGGCTGTTGCTCGCCCAGGTTGCCCCGCTGCGCCGCGCCTTCGGACCCCTGATTTCAGGACTGCAGGTCCTGCCATCCGTGGCCTGGGTGCCGGCCGCGATCATTTGGTTCGGCCTGACCGACGCCACTGTCTACTTCGTGGTGTTTATGGGTGCGATTCCGTCCATCATCAACGGCCTGATCTCCGGCGTGGACCAGATCCCGCCGCAGTACCGCCGCGTGGGCACAGTCCTGGGTGCGAACCGGCTGCAGATGGCCCTGCAGATCGTCCTGCCGGCCGCGCTGCCCGGGTATCTCGGTGGCCTCAAGCAGGGCTGGGCGTTCTCGTGGCGGTCCCTTATGGCCGCGGAAATCATCGCAGTCGGCGGGACCATCGGCTTCGGCCTGGGCTCCATGCTAAACCAGGGCCGCGACCTGTCGGACATGACCATCGTGATGGCCGCGATCCTGCTGATCCTGGCCGTCGGTATCCTGATCGAGCTTCTGGTGTTCGCGCCGATCGAGAAGCGCCTCCTCCGCAGCCGCGGCCTCCTCGCCGGCAGCACCCGCTAACCCTTTCGGCACACCAGCTTCACGCAGAGCCCAACGGCTAGTCCCGCCGTCGGGCTCTGCTGTCTTCCGGCTGCCGAACCGGGGCACTTTGACTCGGACACGCCGCAGCTCGGGCCGCTGCGGCGGCCGATCACCCTCAATGTGCCCCGCGACGGCGTCCGACCGTGGCCCGCCACCAAAGGTCAGGTCCCAACGGGCCAAGGTGAGGGGAACGGCGGTGGTCCCAAGATCTCGATGCCGCCGTTCAGCCGCCCTGATTCACGGATCCGGTCAAAGTCAACGACACCGGCGGCGTCATGGTCGCCGAGTGGCTCGCTGGCGCCGTCATAGAAGGACTGGGCCGCACCTGGGGTTTGCAGGCACAGCATCCGCGTACCGTCCTGCAGCACTTTGAAGGCATGCGGAACACCCCGCGGAGCCATGGCCATCCCGCCTGCGGCCAGCCGGTGCTCGGTCCCGTCCATGTTCAGCAGGATCTCCCCGGCCAAGATGTACAGTGTCTCGTCGGAGTGCGGATGGGTATGCAGCGGGGTGACCTTGTTGAGGGCCATCGCGTCCTCGAAAAGCAGGAACGCGCCCGCTGTCTCGTCACGCGTTGCCTTCCACGTGTGCACGCCGCCGCCGAAAAACCACCGTTTATCGCCTTCGCCAGGCTGGCGAACTACTGGCTCATTCGTCGAATCCATGCTGATCGCCCCGATAATTTAGACTCGTGGGATTGATGTCCCATAACAAGACTGATGTACCATGAGAACCGTGTCAAGGCCTTATACCGACGGCGGGAGAACCAGCCAGAAGCACCGCACACGCGACGCTCTGGTGAACGCTGCCCGAAGCCTCGTCGCCGCCGGGATCTCACCCACTGTTGATGAGGCGGCACAGGCAGCTGGGATCGCCCGAAGCACGGCCTACCGCTACTTTCCCGGCCAGCGGGAACTGCTGGCTGCCGCCCACCCGGAAACCGCGCGTACATCGATGCTTCCGGCTGATCCGCCTGAAGGGGTGGCGGAACGGCTGGACGCCGTGGTTGTCGAATTCACTGGCATGATCCTGGAAACCGAGGCCCAGCAGCGGACCATGCTTCGACTGTCGCTGGAGCCGGCCGATGGACAGGAGCGGAGCCTGCCGTTGCGTCAGGGACGGGCCATCGCGTGGATTACCGAGGCGTTGGCCCCGCTGCAGGGAGACCTGTCCGACGATGAGATTCATCGGCTAGTGCTGGCGGTGCGCAGCGCCATCGGAATCGAATCCTTGGTCTGGCTGACCGATGTGGGCGGACTGAGCAGGGCGGATGCCGTCGCATCGATGCGATGGTCGGCCAACGCTCTCCTTAATCAGGCTTTGACGCAAGGACCGCCGCCCGCCTCATAATGCGCCTAACCGGGGCGCTTTGACACGGACACGCCGCACCTCGAGCCGCTGCGGGGTTCAGTCACCTTCAATGTGCCCCACGACGGCACCCCTGCCACGCCAGCTCGCAATGTGACGCAGGATTACCCCGCGTGAACTGGTGTTTCCGCGTCGTTGTTAGTGAATGTGCCGCGGCCCTACCGTTGATCCATGGCAATCCAGGATATTTACCCCACGGCGCTGCGGCTGCTCGGCCGTCCCGTGCTGGTGGTGGGCGGCGGCCCCGTGGCTTCGCGCCGCGCCAAGGGCCTGCTCGACGCCGGCGCACAGGTCACCGTCGTGGCTCCCGCTGCCTCGGCCGCGCTCCGCGAACTGGCCGACGCCGGCCTCCTCACCTGGACGCAGCGCACTTACCTCTGCACCGACATCGACGGCGTCTGGTTCGCCCAGACGGCCACCGGGGATTCCGCAGTGGACACCCAGGTAGCGGCCGACGCCGAGGCGCAGCGGGTTTGGTGCGTCAACGCCTCCGACCACGAAGCCTCCGCCGCGTGGACTCCCGCCGTCGCTGTAGTTGATGATGTGCACATCGCCGTGAACGCCGGGGGAGACCCGCGCCGCGCCATGGCCCTGCGCGATGCCGTCGCTACCGCGCTGGAAACCGGCGACCTCCCGCTGCGTCGACGTCGGGCCCACCGTGGGTCCGTCGCCCTCGTAGGCGGCGGCCCCGGCGACACCGGCCTCATCACCGTCCGAGGCCGCCGGCTCCTGGGCCAGGCCGACGTTGTGGTCGCGGACCGCCTCGGCCCACGCGAGTTGCTTAACGATCTCGCACCGGACGTCCGCGTGGTCGAAGTAGGCAAGACCCCCGGCCATCACCCTGTACCGCAGGCTGAGATCAACCGGATCCTGGTGGACGAGGCGCTCAAAGGCCACCGCGTGGTCCGGCTCAAAGGTGGCGACCCGTTTGTGCTGGGCCGCGGCGGCGAGGAAGCCGAATACTGCCGCCAGCACGGCGTCGAAGTGGAAGTGGTCTCCGGCGTTACGTCCGCGATCTCCGTTCCCGCGGCGGCCGGCATCCCCGTGACCCACCGCGGCCTGGCCAAGGGCTTCAGTGTGGTCACCGGCCACGAGGAACTCTCCGAGGTCCCGGCCCGGGCGGACCACACCATTGTGCTGCTGATGGGTGTGGGCCAGTTGCGGGAGTCGGCGTCCGCCCTGGGCACAGCCGGTCTGCCCGCGGACACCCCGGTTGGTATTGTTGAAAACGGCTATTTGCCTAATCAGCGCGTGACGATTGGCACCCTCGGTTCCATCGCTGACCAGGCGGAAGCCGCCGGCGTCGCAAATCCTGCCGTGATTGTGATTGGCGACGTCGTCCGCGTCAGCCCGTTCGCGCCGTCGCACTTCAGGACCGCCAATTACAGCACCATCGCCCCGAACAGCCCCCGAGTCCTGACCACCTAGTCGGGCCGGAACGAACAAAAGGAACACAGCCGTGTCATCAAGCACCTCCGTAGGATCTGCCGAGCGTCCGCTGCGCGTTGCCGTTGTGGGCTCCGGCCCGGCCGGCGTCTACGCCGCGGACATCCTCACCAAGAGCGAAGCCGTCAAGAGCGGCGAGCTGACCGTGAGCATCGACCTCTTTGACCGTTACCCGGCACCCTACGGCCTGATCCGCTACGGCGTGGCCCCGGACCACCCGCGCATCAAGGGCATCGTCAACGCCCTGCACAAGGTCCTGGACCGCGGCGACATCCGGTTCTTCGGCAACGTGGACTACGGCACGGACCTCTCCATCGAGGACCTCCGCACCCACTACGACGCCGTCATCTTCGCCACCGGCGCCATCAAGGACGCGGACCTGAACATCCCCGGCATCGAGCTGGACGGCTCATACGGCGGCGCGGATTTTGTTTCCTGGTACGACGGACACCCGGACGTGTCCCGCGATTGGCCGCTGGACGCCAAGGAAATCGCCGTGATCGGCAACGGCAATGTGGCCCTGGACGTGGCCCGTGTCCTGTCCAAGCACGCCGATGACCTGCTGGTTTCGGAAATTCCGGACAACGTTTACGCCGGCCTGAAGGACTCGCCCGTCACGGACGTCCACGTCTTCGGCCGCCGCGGCCCCGCTCAAGTGAAGTTCACCCCGCTGGAGCTCCGCGAGCTGTCCCATTCCAAGGACGTGGACATCATCCTCTACGCCGAGGACTTCGAGTTCGACGAGGAATCGGACCGCCAGATCCAGAGCAACAACCAGACCAAAACCATGGTGGGCACCCTCACCAACTGGATCGCCGAGCAGCCCGAGGACCTTTCCGAGCTCACGGCTTCCCGCCGCCTGCACCTGCACTTCCTGCACAGCCCCGTTGAAATTTACGACGACGCCGACACCCCCGGCCGCGTTGCGGGCATGAAGTTCGAGCGCACCGAGCTGGACGGCACCGGCAACGCCCGCGGCACCGGCGAGTTCGTGGACTACCCGGTCCAGGCCGTGTACCGGGCCATCGGCTACTTCGGTTCCGCCCTGCCGGAGATCGAATTCGACCACAAGAAGGGTGTTGTCCCGAACGACGGCGGCCGCGTCCTGGATGCCGCCGGCACCCATGTGCCGGGCATCTACGCCACCGGCTGGATCAAGCGCGGACCTGTCGGTCTCATCGGCCACACGAAGGGCGACGCACTCGAAACCGTGACCTACCTGCTGGAAGACCGCGAAAACCTTCCGGTGGCCGAGGCACCCGAGGCGGACGCCGTCGTCGAACTATTGGACGCCCGCGGCGTGATGTTCACCAGCTGGGAAGGCTGGCTGGCCCTGGACGCCCATGAGCTGGCGCTGGGTGCCGCAGCCACCGAGGCTGGCGGATCGCACGGCGTTGAGGTCAAGCGTGAGCGCATCAAGGTGGTGCCGCGCGAGGACATGGTTGCCATCTCCCGGGACGGCGTAGCTGCCTCCGTCTAAAGCCTGCGCCGTTCCGGACAAAACAGTGCAACGGGGCCCACGCCCGCAGGGTTCCCTGGCCGAGCTCGCGAGGCTAGGGTGCGGGTGGGGAGGGTCACTTCCTGCCCACCCGAAGGGGGTTTATTGGGCCGTAAGTGACGCCGCGTTGCTTTAAAGCGGCGTGGCGTTCAACGCCCGGCTGAGCGTCCCGCCCCGCCTGCGGCCATCAGTTCCAGCCGCTTGAGCGTCTCGCGGTTCCGAAGGTCGATCAGGGGGTTTCGGACCGCTTTCGGCACCAGCTTGCCGGGTCCGCGGATGGCGTCCTCGGCGATGGTGACGCGGCATTGGGTGCCCAGGTCCTCCAAAGTGATCACCACTTTGGCCTCGCCCAATGGCCACCCCCGCGCCACCAGTTCGAGCGAGCGGCCGGATTCGACGGCGGACACCCGGGTGCTGTCGTTGATCACCAGCGGCCAGGCGCCCACGGAGTGGTGGAGCCTTGAGCCGGGTCCGGGCCAGTGCGCGTCGACGGCCCGGATCCGTGACGCGCCCACCACCCAGCCCGAGTACAGCCACCCGGCGGCGATCACGTTCCAGACATCCTCGGCCGGGGAGTTGAATAAACGGTTCACGGTGGACATTTGCGTTCCTTCGTTCGGTGGTGGGACTTGGCACGCCCGGCAGGGCCTGCACGCAGCCGCGCCGGCCACATCCGTGGTCACATCCGCCCGAACCGGGCCCGGACCAGTGCGAAGAGGCCGTAGCAGATGAAGCCGGCCCCGATCGCGACGAGCAGATACGGGCCGAACGGGTGGTCGCGGAGTGCCTTCAGGCTGCCGTCAAGCCCGGTGGATTCTTCAGGGGTGTGCTTCGCGGCGGCGATGACAAAGAGCAGCCCGGCCAAGTTGAGCGCGATGCCTTTGGCCACGTGCCCTGTGACACCCAGGGAATCGATCAGTTTTCCGCGGCGGGTGCCCTCAAAGCGGAAAAGTTCTTCCTTGAACCCGCGCCGCAGCCCCTTGATCACGAAGTAGATGCCCACGCCCATGATGGTCAGGCCGAGTGCCACCAGCACAGGCAGCCCGAATGGCGTGTTCAGGATTGCGGTGCTGAAATCACGTGTGGTGTCGCCCGAATCGCCTCGCATGCCGACGGCGAACCCCGCGAAGCTGAGCCCCACGCTCCCGTAGGCAACGGCCAGAAATCCGGAGGAGACCAGCTTCCCGAGCCGTTTCGCCCGGGGCAAGTGCCGGGCACGGACAGTGGCTTCGCTCAGCTGCCACAACGCCAGACCGGAGCAACCCACCACACACGACCACAGCACAGCCGGTCCCCACGGGTTTGCGGCCAGCTGCCCGATGGCCCCGGTAGCTTCCGCCTGGCCCGGCTGCCCGAAGGCAAGGGAGATGGCAATGGCACCGACGATGATGTGCAGCAGGGCCATCACCGCGAATCCTGAGCGCGCCACAATGTCCAGCGCCTTGGTATCCGACGCTTCCTCGACGGCGTCTGCCGCCTCCCTGATGCTGGATTCCCCGTCTGCCATGGCCTAGCCGTTCATGGGCCCCTCTGCGTGCAGCTTGCCGGCGCCGGGACCCTCAACATGGATTGTGCAGCGTACCACCAGCTTGCCCGGGGCGTGATCCAGTTCCGCGAGGCTGTCGTCCGCACTCAGTGCGGAGAGGACTTCAGAGCCCGAGACCACGGCGACCCCCTTGGCCTGGGCCGTCGCCCTGGCGTTCTCCGAGGCTTCGCGTTCCAGGCCTGCCAAGTCACCGCCGTCATTTTCCCGGACGGGGTCGCCAAACGCCCAGCCGAACAACGTCCCTGTTCCCATGGCGACGATGTTACGCGTATCCGCTGCTGAAGACAGGGTTTCGTAACATTAGTAAGTGTGCTTACGATGGCATGAGCTTGACCTACAAGGGACCAGTTAGACCGCACCAGCGGCATTTCGGAACCAGTACAACGTGAGGAATACACCATGGCAGGAAATCTTATTGCCCGCTCCGTCCACGACCTGACGGCTGCGGCGTGGTTCGGCGGGTCACTGATGGGCGCTATCGGGCTGAATGGGGCGGCTGCGGAGGCCAAGGACCCGGCCGAACGTACCCGTCTCTCCAGTGAAGGCTGGATGAAGTGGGCCCCGGTCCAGACGGCGGCCTTCGCCTCCCATCTGGCGGCCGACCTCGCCATTGCCTGGGAGAACAAGGACCGTATCGCCAAGCAGGACGGCGTGGCCCGCGACACTGTGGTCAAGACGGCAGTCACGGTGGCGGGCGCGGCCGTGACACTGTACGCGGGCATCCTCGGCAAGAAGGTGGAGAAGCTCGCGGACGAGGGTGCGCGGGGCGCCACTGAGCCCAGCCCGCAGGCGTCCGATGAGCTGAAGACGGCACAGCAGCAGCTCAAAATCCTTCAGTGGGCCATCCCCGCCTTCGCCGGCGCCGTGATCATCCTCGGCGCCAAGCACGGCGAGATGCAGCGGCCCAAAAATGTGTTCGCGGGGCTGCGCCCGTAGCGTTTTACGGCGCACCCGCAGCAGCTCTCAACGCGATAAGGCGCGACGGCGGTCCGGCACGTGGGTGCCGGGCCGCCGTCGTGCGTGTTGCCTGGGATGCACAGATGTGCCTGAGATGCGCAGATTCGCCGGCGCACCTGATATAGCCAGTGCGCCCGGGAATGTGCGCGTCGACATTGAAGAGCCGGCGCGAAATCCGCGAGGCCGTCAGGCGGGCTCGGCGCGCAACCTGGCTGGGGCCGAAGCAAAAGGCTGGACTACGCCCGCAGCCACTCCGCGCAGGAGTTGAGGTTCTGGCTGACGCTGGCCACGGCGGCGGCGGCGTCGTGGGCCTCAATGGCATCCACCAGGGCGCCGTGGCCCTCGTTCGTCAGTCCATCCAGGCGGCCCCTGCGTTGCTGATTGAGCATATCCTGGTGGAACACGTCGCCGAAGCTGACGTAGAGCTCGTGCAGCAGCGGGTTCGCGGACGCCTGGGCCACATGCGCGTGGAAGTCCCAGTCCGCCCGGGCCCACCCCTCGAAGTCGGCCGCGTTCCAGGCGACCTCCCGGGTGGCGAGCACGGCACGCAGGGCGGAGACGTCGTCGGCCGTTGCATTCCTGGCGGCGAGGCGGGCGGCCTGCGTGTCCAGGCCGAGCCTGACTTCGAGAATGTGTTCGTCGGTGTGGTCCTGATAAATCCGGCGGGCGGCGCCGGAGATTTCGCTGGTGGCCCGGACGTACGTGCCGTCGCCGCGGCGGACTTCCAGCATCCCGCTGTGGGCCAGGGCCTTGATGGCTTCGCGGAGCGTGCCGCGGGAGACGCCCAGGCCCTGGACCAGTTCAGTCTCTGAGGGAATGCGCTGGTCCAGCGGCCATTCGCCCGAGTGGATCATCAGCCGGAGTTTGGCCGTGACCTCGTCGGCGAGGGGCTGGCGGTGCGAAGTGCTCAGGGTCATGGAATCCTACCTTTTCCGGGCGGCGATGGGGCTGCGCGAGATCAGGTGGGCCACCATAACCTGGACCACCGCGAGGCCCAGGAGCAGTGCCACCGGCAGGGTCCAGCTCCCGGTGCTGCCGTACAGCAGGCCGGCGCCGAAGGGGCCCGCCGTGGCCAGCAGGTAGCCGGTGGACTGCGCCAGCGTGGACAGGGCCGTCGTTTCGGCGGTGCTTGTCCCGCTGCGGCTGATCATCACCATCACCAGCGGGAAAATGCCCAGGCCAAAGCCGAGCAGGACAGTGGGGATGACGGCCAGGCCCACGGGCAGGAACAGCAGCGACGCCAGGCCGGCCACCATGATCAGGCTGACAATGTACAGAGCCGGCCGCAGCATCCCGGGCCGCGAGCCGATGGCGATGATCACCATGCCGGCGGGCGCTGAAACCAGCTGCATCAGCGCGTACAGCAGGCCGCTGTCCGCCGCATTGAGGCCCATGCTGATCAGCATCGAGGGGAACCAGCTGATGAGCGCATAGGCGAGCAGCGCCTGCAGGGTGAAGATCGCGGTTAGCAGTTGGCCTTTCCGGGTGCGCAGCAGGGGCCACGGCGAGATGTGGGCTGCCGTGCTGCGGACGCGGTTCCGGTGCGTGTGCAGCACCATGGGGAGGAAACCCAGGAACGCCGCCACTGCCAGGAATCCGATCGTGCCAATCGCTGAGGAGGGTGAGCCGAGCGCCAGCGCCATCGGGACCACCGCCACGGCTGTGACAGTGGCGCCGGTGGTCATGGTCACGGTGTACAGCGCCGTCATCATCGAGGTGTGGTGGGCAAAGTGCTCGCGGATGAACGACGGCATCGCCACGTTGCAGACCGCCAGGCCGGACATCCCAATCACCGTGCCCGCCAGCAGCATGCCCGTCGCAGGGATGCCGCGCAGCAGCAGCCCGCCGGCCAGGAATGCCAGTGCCAGCAGGATGGCCTTCTCAACACCCAGCCGTCCGGTCAGCCAGGAAGTTGCCGCCCCCGCCACCGCAAAACAGAGGGTTGGGATGGACGGAATGATGGCCGCCACCAGCGGTCCGTAGCCCAGGACCTGCTGCAGATCGTGCAGGAGGGCAGACGCGCCGGCAATCCCGGCGCGCAGGTTCAATCCGATGAGCACCAGCGCAAGGACCCCGAGGACGACGGCGGACCGCGGCTTGGGCGGTGAGGATTCCAGGGCAGGGGTTGCGGAAACGGCGGCGGGCATTACATAAGGTTAGACGTTAGACGTTTGATGTCTAGGGTTCTGTGGCGAACCTCTCCCGGCTGTTCATGTGGGCATTAGACTCGGGCCAGCCCAACTTAAGCCGTGGGCCCCAGCCAAAAGGAAGGACGGCTGAGCATGTCTTCCCGGGAAGTTGAGGTCGAAAAGAAGTACGTCGTCGGCGATGACGCCGGAGTGCCGGACCTCGCGGAAGTCCCAGGTGTGGCCCGCGTGGGGGAACCACACGAGGATACCCTGGAAGCTGTCTACTTCGACACGGAGCGCCATGCCCTCGCAGCCCGCGGCATCACGCTCCGCCGCCGCACTGGAGGGTCCGACGCCGGCTGGCACCTGAAGCTGCCTCTGGAGAACTTCGAGGGTTCGGGCAGCGCCGGCTCGGCTTCAGGACCCCAGCGCCGCCGCGAGCTTCATGCCCCGCTGGGCCAGCCCGGCGTCGTGCCTGACAGCCTGCTGGCACACGTGCTGGCGTACCTCCGTGGCGACGCCCCTGCGCCGGTGGTCCGGCTGGAAACCAGGCGCACCACCTACCCGCTCTATGGTGACGACGGTGTCCACCTCGCGGACCTGGCCGATGACCGCGTCAGCGCCCAGATCCTCGGAAGCACCGCCGAGCCCGGTGCGGAACGCCAGCCACAGCAGTGGCGGGAGTGGGAACTCGAACTGGTGCACGGCAGCCAGGACCTGTTCCCAGCCGCCGGGGAGATCCTGGCCGCCGCGGGGGCCCGCCCGGCCGGGCACGGTTCCAAGCTGGCGAAAGCCCTGCGGGGAGCGGTCACGGCGGCCGGCCCTGAAGCCCAGGCCCCCGGCCCGGCGTCCAAACCGCCAAGCAGGAAGGGACCGGTTTCGGACCTTGCTATCGCCTACCTGGCAGCGCAGATCAGCGAAATCCTGGCGCACGATCCCGGCGTGCGGCTGGAGGGGCCCGAAGCGGTGCATAACCTTCGCTCGGCCGCCCGCCGCGCCCGGTCTGTGCTCGCGGCCTACCGGCGGCTCTACAGCGCCGTCACCGTGCGGCGGCTCCGCGAGGAACTGAAATGGCTCGGGCAGGTGCTGGGATCGCCGCGCGACGCCGAAGTGATGCTTGGCCGGCTCCGCGGGCACGCGGCGGAGCTACACCCGGAGCCTGCCTCGAAGGCTGCGGCGGACAGGCTGGAACAGGAACTCGGCAATGCCCTGGACACCGCCTACCGGAAACTCCAGAAAGCGCTGCTTTCCGAACGGTACTTCCGGCTCCTGGATGACCTCGAAGCGTTCCGGGATCATCCTCCGGTCCGGCCGGACGCCGCAGCACCGGCCCGCACAGCTTCGGGCAAAATCGCAGGCAAAGCCGCCAAACGGTTGCAGCGCGCGGCCCGGACGGCCAAGCGTGCCCGCCGGGGAACCCAGCACGAGACCGCCCTCCACCAGGTCCGCAAGGATGCCAAACGGCTGCGGCACGTGGCGGAATCCGTAGTCCCCGTGCACGGCAAACGCGCCAGGAAGATTGCCAAAGCCGCGCAGCGCCAGCAGAAGATCCTCGGCGATTTTCAGGACAGTGTGGTGGCCCGCGACCTGCTCGCCAGGCTCACCGCGGCCCCGGACCTCTCCAACGACATCGCCTCGGCCTACGTCACGCTCCACGCCCGGCAGGTCCAGCTGGCAGCTGAGGCCGAAGCCAAGTATTGGAAAGCCCGCAAAGAGTCCCGCCACCTCCTGCAACGCGGGGTCAGATAACGCCGCCTGGAGGGGCATTGTTGGGCGTGGAGTGACCCCGCGTTGCAGTTGGTTAGGTAGTTAGGGAGGTCAGCCGCCTTGCCGGGCGCCGAGCCTGGCCACGGCCAGGGCGAGCCACAGCTGCACCCGGTCCGCCGTGACGGCGGGGTCGTAGCCGGTCAGTTCGGTGATCTGTGCCAGCCTGTAGCGGACGGTGTTCCGGTGCAGGGTCAGGGCTTCGGCGACGGCGGCCACTGACCCGTTGTTGGTGAGGTAGCTTTCCAGCGTGGTCATCAGCTCCGAGCCGTGGGCCGCATCAAAGGTACGCAGCGGACTCAGGGATTCGTTGGCCATGTCAGCCAGGGGGACGTCTTCGCTGGCCAGCAGCAGCGACGTCAAACTCAGGCGTTCCGGTTCGTTCACCGGCAGGCCATGGCTGGCCGCGTCCCGGGCCTCGAAATAGCTCCAGCGCAGGCCGTTCGGCTTCATGTACGCGCCGCCGATGCCGATCGTCGCGTGGATCCCCGCCTCGGCCAGGTGGTCGCTGAGTTGCCGCGCCAGCGCAGGCGCCGCGCCGCCGTCGTCGTGCACCACAACCACCAGGTCCTGCCCGACGACGGCGGCCGCCGCGTTCTCCAGAACCTGCGGCACGGAGGTGGTCACCAGGGCCTTGTGATGCGCGGCGGAAACCGCCAGCAACACCACGTTCCTGCGGGTGCTGTTCAGGCCTACGCCCGCCAGCCGGCGCTGGGCCTCGCTGGTCTCCAGAGCGCCGTGGATGACGTCCTCCAGGACCTGGCCGCACAGGGCGCGCCGGGCCTGGCGCTGTTTGCCCATGTTGTTCAGCTCCACGCTGATCAGGTTCTGGGCGTAGCCGATGATGCCGGAATCCTCGAAGGGCTGGCGGACCCACAGGGTGCAGGCATCGCGGCGGCCGGTGGGAATCGGGAAGGAGGCCCAGGTGTCTGCCGCGGGCGGTTCGGTGCTGCTGTTGTAGAGATGGGCGGTGAACTGGGTGAGGGCAACGTCGGTGCGAAGCATGCCGCCGAGGTGTTTCAGGAGCTGGCCCAGGCCGCCGCCGGTGAGGAGCGCTCGCGCCAGAACCTGGTGGCCGGCGATCAGCCGCTCCAGCTTGGCTACATGATCGGCGGACTGCGCGTCGGCCACCAGCTTTCCGATGGCGATGAACGGCGTCTCGTAGGGGACCCGGACCACCGGAAGCCCCCAGCGGTTGGCCTCGGCAATCAGGGCCGGCGGAACATCGTCGTGCGTTAACCCGGTGCCGAACCCGATCCCCACAGCGCCCGCGCGCTGGACCTGGCGGACGAACCGCCTCTGCTCCGGCGCGGACCGCAGCCGCATGCCGGTGGTCAGGACGAGTTCCCCGCCGTTGAGGAAGCGCTGCGGATCCTCCAGTTCCGTGACGGCCACCCAGTTGATGTCGTGGTGCCAGGTGGTTTCAGCCAGGCCAGCCCTGGACAGGCCGAGGGACTGCACGCCGAGCAGCATCGCGAGGGAAATGGCCATAACTCAAGGATAGCCAGGCGTTGGCCGACCGCACTAAGCCTGGGCCCAAACGGTGTGCAGGTGGCTATTCCCTGGTGCGGGGCTGGGGCATAGGCTCAGAGCAGCCGAAAACATCGCGCCGGCTCTGGTTTTTCCCTGAAAGAGGTTGTACATCGTGGTTCAGACCTTGCAGAACTTCATCAACGGTGAGTTTGTCACCCCGGCCGGCACCGGCCTGCTGGACATCGTCAATCCCACCAACGGTGATGTGGTGGCGAAGTCACCAGTCTCGGTGCAGGCAGACGTCGACGCCGCCATGACCGCCGCCAAGGATGCCTTCAAGAGCTGGAAGCACGTCACCCCGGGGCGGCGCCAGCTGATGCTCCTCAAGCTTGCCGACGCCGTCGAAGCCAACAGCGACGAACTGGTGGAGGCGCAGCACCGCAACACCGGCCAGGTCCGCAGCCTGATCGCTGCCGAGGAAATCGCCGCCGGCGCCGACCAGCTCCGCTTCTTTGCCGGGGCGGCCCGCATCCTGGAAGGCAAGTCCGCCGGCGAATACTTCGAAGGCCACACCTCCTTCGTCCGCCGCGAACCTATCGGCGTGGTGGCCCAGGTGGCACCGTGGAACTACCCCTTCCTGATGGCCATCTGGAAGATCGGACCCGCCCTCGCCGCCGGCAACACGGTGGTACTCAAGCCCTCTGACACCACGCCGGAATCCACTCTGGTGCTGGCCCGGCTGGCCGGCGAAATCCTCCCCGCCGGTGTGCTGAACGTGGTGCTGGGAACCGGCGAAACCGGCGCCCTGATGGTGGAGCACAAGGTCCCCGGCCTGGTCTCCATCACCGGTTCGGTCCGGGCCGGCATCGCCGTGGCCTCCGGCGCCGCGAAGGGCCTCAAGCGCGCCCACCTGGAACTCGGCGGCAAGGCCCCGGCCATCGTGTTCAAGGACGCGGACATCAAAAAGAGCGCCGCGGCCATCGCCGAATTCGCGTTCTTCAATGCGGGCCAGGACTGCACCGCCATCACCCGGGTGCTCGTGGAGGATTCGGTCCACGACGACGTGGTGGCAGCCATGGTGGAGCACACCAAGACCCTGCACACCGGCTCGCAGAACGATGAAGACAACTACTTCGGCCCGCTGAACAACGTGAACCACTTCAACGCCGTCACCTCCGTGGTGGAGCACCTCCCGGAGAACTGCAAAATTGTCACCGGCGGCCACCGCGCGGGGGAGAAAGGCTTCTTCTTCGAACCCACCATCGTCACCGGCGCCAGGCAGACAGACGACATCGTGCAGAAGGAAACCTTCGGCCCGGTCATCACGGTGCAGAAATTCAGCACCGAGGCGGAGGCTCTGGAGCTGGCGAACGACGTCGACTACGCCCTCGCCTCCAGCGTCTGGACGTCCGACCACGGCACGGCCATGCGGATGAGCCGCGACCTGGACTTCGGCGCCGTCTGGATCAACACCCACATCCTCCTCACCGCCGAAATGCCCCACGGCGGATTCAAGCAGTCCGGCTACGGCAAGGACCTCTCCATGTACGGAGTGGAAGACTACACGCGCATCAAGCACGTGATGTCCGCCCTCGACGCCTAACCATTTCCCGGTGGTTGAGCCTCCCCACCGGCGCCCTAACCTCGCTTCGCTTCGGCCAGGGAACCCTGCCGGCGGGGGCCCATTCAGTAAAGAAAGTAGACTCCCGTGAGCACCACAGCAAGTGAAATCACCTTCCGCCTGGAGCAGAAGCGCCGCGTTCAGGCCGACTTCCCGGGCCCCAAGTCCATTGCCCTGACCGAACGCCGCCGGGCCGTGGTTGCCGCCGGCGTCGCCTCGAGTGTCCCGGTGTATGTGGCGGATGCCGACGGCGGGATCATCCATGACGTAGACGGCAACTCCTTCATCGACCTCGGCTCGGGCATCGCGGTGACCAGCGTCGGCGCGTCCGATCCCGCCGTCGTCGGGGCCGTGAAGGAAGCGGTGGGGCACTTCACCCACACCTGTTTTATGGTCACCCCCTATGAGAGCTACGTTGCCCTCGCCGAGCAGCTGAACCGGCTCACCCCCGGTGACCACGAGAAGCGGACCGTGCTGTTCAACTCCGGTGCCGAGGCAGTGGAGAACGCCGTCAAGGTGGCGCGCCTGGCCACGGGGCGCGACGCCGTCGTCGCCTTTGACCACGCCTACCACGGCCGCACCAACCTGACCATGGCACTGACCGCCAAGGCCATGCCGTATAAAACCAACTTCGGCCCGTTCGCGCCCGAGGTCTACCGCATGCCGATGAGCTACCCGTACCGCGAGGAAAACCCGAAGATCACCGGTGCCGAGGCCGCACAGCGGGCCATCACCATGATCGAAAAGCAGATCGGCGGCGACCAGGTCGCTGCGATCATCATCGAACCGATCCAGGGTGAGGGCGGCTTCATTGTCCCGGCCGACGGGTTCCTCCCGGCACTGGCTGACTGGGCCAAGGACAAGGGCATCGTGTTCATTGCCGACGAAGTCCAGTCCGGCTTCTGCCGCACTGGTGAGTGGTTCGCCGTGAACCACGAAGGCGTTGTCCCGGACATCATCACCATGGCCAAGGGCATCGCCGGCGGCATGCCGCTGTCCGCGATCACCGGCCGCGCCGATCTGCTCGACGCCGTCCACCCGGGCGGCCTGGGCGGCACCTACGGCGGCAACCCGGTGGCCTGTGCCGCGGCCTTGGCGGCCATCGGCTCCATGGAGGAATACGACCTCGCCGGGCGGGCCCGCCACATCGAGGAGCTCGCCACAGGGCGGCTCCGTGAACTGCAGGCAGAACTGGCCGCCGCCGGTTCCGCCGTCATCGGCGACATCCGGGGCCGCGGCGCCATGCTGGCCATCGAACTGGTCCAGGCCGGCTCCAAGGCACCGAACCCGGAACTTACCAAAGCTGTTGCCGACGCCTGCCTCAAGGAAGGCGTCGTCATCCTCACCTGCGGCACGTACGGCAACGTGATCCGCCTCCTGCCGCCGCTGGTCATCACCGATGAACTGCTGAGCGACGGCCTGGGCGTCCTGGCTGCGGTCATCAAAGCCAACGTGTAAGGGCGTAAGTAGATCCACATGTAAGTACGAAAAAGGCAGCCCCCCGCCATGCGGGGGGGGCTGCCTTTTTCGTTGTCCTGGGGTCTCGCCTGGGGCAGGTACCTAATGCCCCCTCCCTAGTCATGGGCAACTACCTAATTCCCGGGCCCTACAAGGGCACTTTCCGTAAGTACCCGAAAGAATCTTTTAGAGTACCGGCTACTCGTGTTTGGCGTTCGGAACGATACGTAACTTGGAGCTACCAACGGGCCCGTCAACGGCTCCTGGAAGGCCCAACTCTGAGGAGACTCGTCATGAAACCGCGCGACAGTATCGAAACACCGGAGACGAGATTGGGGAGCGTCGTCGATGTTTCCGGCCTGATACGTCGCCGCCCGGCCTCAGAACTCGGAGCCCAGTTCCCACTCCTGTCAGCCGCCTGGTAAAGACGATGCCGTCCGAAGGCGCCTGACGACAGGGACTTCCACCTACACAGGGTCCTTGGACGCCGACCTGGCTACGCCCCCGAAGCGGAAGCGACGACCCAAAGCCAATGAACACCTTGCCCGAGACAGGGGAAATGCAATGACTCAGCTTTCAACGGACACCGAGGATCGGACCAGCGGCACCGCCGCCGCTTGCACGGGTCCCGCAGGGGAGGGACTCCGATGACGCATATCGAGAGCGTCGCCGTGGTTGCACAGGCGACCTTCGGCCGGGATGGCGCGATGTTCGAGAGCCTGCTCGGCTTCGTGTCTCAGCTGAGCGTGGTGCTGTGGGGCCTGGTGATCCTCACTGTGGTCCTCCGCTTTGTCGGCATCCGGAGCTATCGGCACGGCGCCGCCCGCAAGGCTCGCAGGGCCCTCGTCGAAACCCTGGCGCCGAGCGCTGCCGATCCGGCCGCCGCTGTGCCCACCGCCACGGCCGTGATCGACCTTGTCCAGCCGGACACCGGCCGGCTGACCGGCGCCGGACAGGTCCGCCTGAGCATGTACGGGCCCACTGCGGCCGAGAAGGACGCTAAGCTCGTCCACACTGAGCTCGTCAACGCCCTGACGATCGACGCCGGCACGAACGCCACGATCGAACAGGTCCTGCAGCCGGCCGAGGCGCCGGCCGCCGTCGCCACGTCCGTGAACGTGCCGCGCCACGAGCCTCGCAAGTGGCGGACCGGGCACCGGTCCGCCGCGAAAGTGACCGCGCTTGCCACCAACTCCACCGAGGCCTGAGCATGGACATCGCGCTCGTGACGTTCTGGCTGTTCGCCGGCGTCAGCATTCTCTACGTCATCCACTTCGGCCTGTACATGGTGGGCGCCAATTTCTACGACGTCTGGCAACAGCGGCGGAAGGGGATGACGGGCGTGCGGCTCCCAGCCCAATACGGGGCGGAGTGCGCGGCGACAGCCACCTGGACCCGCCGTGCCCTCCCCGAGGTGCCCGGGCTGGTCTCCATCGTCATCGCCGCCCACAACGAAGAGGCGGTGATTGTTCGGACGCTCGACTCCATCCGGCGGAGCACTCACCGCTCCCTCGAGGTCCTCCTAGCGGATGACGCGTCCGCCGACCTCACCGGTCGGCTGGTCCGCGACTACCAGGTGCGTCACCCGGACATGGACCTGCGCATCGTGCGGATGCGCAAGAACGTCGGCAAGGGTGCTGCGCTCAACTCGGCGCTTCGCCGGCACGCGCGGGGTCAGTTCGTGATGACGCTCGACGCCGACTCGGTCATCGCGTCGGACACCATCGCGAACGCGCTGTCCTACTTCGACGACCCGTTCGTGGCCGGTGTCGCCGCAAACGTGCAGATCCTGGAGGAGACGACGGTGCTCGGCATCCTGCAGCGGTTCGAGCACATGATCGGCTACCGCTCGAAGAAGCTTTACTCGCTGCTGAACTGCGAGTTCGTGGTGGGTGGGGTGGCCTCCACGTATCGGATGCGCGTGCTGCGCAAGGTCGGCTTCTACGACACGGACACCGTGACCGAGGACATCGGCCTGAGCGCGAAAATCACCAGCCTGGGCAACCGGCGCTTCCGGATGGTCTATGGCGCTGACGTGGTGGCGAAGACCGAGGGCGTGCTCACGCTCCGCGCGTTGGCGAAGCAGCGCTACCGCTGGAAGTACGGAAGCATCCAGAACCTCATCAAGTACCGCGGCATGATTCTCAACCCAAGCCGCCGGTACACCGGCACCCTGACTTACTATCGGATGCCGATGGCGCTGCTCAGCGAGTTCACGCTGCTCATCTCGCCCCTGGCCTGGACGTACGCGGTCTACTGGTCGCTGGTCACGCAGACGCCCGCACTGCTACTTGGTGCGTACGCGACCATCACCGCCTACACACTGGTGACGATCTGGATGGATGAGAACCTGACTGCGCGTGAACGCACCCGGCTGACCATCTACGCACCGACGGCGTACTTCCTGTTTTACATCATGGACCTGGTGCAGCTCACAGCGGCGCTTCGTTGCATCGTGCGCTCGCGCGGCCTGTTCCAGCGTCCCGAGATCAACACATGGAAGTCGCCTCAGCGGGCTGGCAGTACGGCGGTGGTAGCTCGTGCCGCGTAAGCGCCGGTTGGTTGTCCGGGTGCTGCTGAATCCGCTGGTAGTCATCACGTTGCTGGTCGTCATGATCACTGCCGGGTGGCTGATGTACACCGGTGGAAAGAGCATCATCGCTCAGGCGCGGCCCGGCGCGAACCTGTTCCCTGCGCTCCAGGTGACCGCCGCGGCCGTTCCGGTGCCGTCTGGCCCGTCGGCGCCCGCCGGAACGGTAGGTGGCTGGAACGTCAGCCACACCGGGGATGCCCAGACCTCGCTGGAGCTTGTCAAGGGGCAGATGGACGATCAGGCGCTGAAGCTCGACATCCCCCGGTACGTCTCTGGCGATGTCACCCTGACTAGTCCACGGGTGAATATAAAGCCCGGTGAGAGCTACCTGTTCAAGGCGTTTGCCTCCAGCGACGAGGACTTCAGGCTCCTGGCCCGCCATTACCACGCTGACGGCAGCACGACTCTGGAGCAGCTGCGGAACCCACTCGAGCGACCGGGGAATTCCCCGTTCACGGTGAGCGACGCGTTTAATAGCGGAAACACCACGACCGCGGTGGAGTACGTCTTTCGGCTCACGTCTAAGGGGACCCTCCGGGTCGAGGGCGCCTACCTCGAGGCGGCGGATGACGTCCGGGTGGCGCCCGCCATAACGACAGGCCCGAACCTCATCCCCAACCCCAAGCTTGCAAGTGCGGAGCCGGGCGAACCCACCTCCTGGTCCACGTACACCTCCGGGTTGTCCACCGTGGAGTCAGGTCGAAGCGAGGACCAGGCTGGCAGCTTCCTCTGGACCCGCACCTCGAACTACGCGAGCGGCGAAGCGAAGTGGCAGTACGAGCCGGTCCCGGTGACCACCGACCGCTACTTCGAGTTCGCCGCGACCTACCGGTCCGAGCGCGACGTGGACGTGGTGGCGGAGTTCGAGCTCGCGAACGGTGGCCGTGCGTTCAGAAGCCTGGAGACGATACCGCCGGCGGGAGAGTGGACGACGATCAGGGAGTCGTTCCAGGTCCCCGACGGAGCGAAGACCGCGTTGGTCACGCTGGTGTCGCACGGGAACGGCACCACCGGCGTCCGCGACTATTCGCTGATCGACGTCACCAAGCCAGGACCCCTGCGCTGGGGGCAGCCAATGGTATCGATCACGTTCGACGACGGCTGGCAGTCGGTGTACGACCGCGCCCTGCCACTGCTGAAAGAGCACAACTTCCGGTCCACCCAGTACGTCAATGCCAGCTCCATCGAAACGCCGAACTTCATCACGGCCGCCGAGGTGCAGCAGCTTCACGCGGCCGGACATGAGATCGCCGCACACAGCTTCGAACATGTCGATCTCACCTCGATCGGGGTCGACCGGCTGGACCAGCAGCTGCGGAAGAGTGAGGAGGTCCTGGCTGCTGCCGGCGTCAGCACCGACGACCTGGCAACCCCGTACGGACGGTCCGACCCCCAGGTCGACTGGTACGCGAGCAAGTACTTCAACATCGTGCGCGGGACTGACGACGGCATCAACACGCGGCAGAACCTCCAACCGCACGATTTGAAGGTGCTTTACATAACCGACGAGACCACGCCGGAGACCTTGGCCGGAGCGCTCGCAGAGACATCCCGAATGAACGGTTGGCTCATCCTCGTCTACCACCAGATCGCGACCCCCCAGTCGACCGGCACCCAGGAAGGCACTATCGCGGCGGACCGGAGCACCATCACCAGCGACGTCCTCGCCGCGCAGCTGAAGCTCGTGGCGAAAAGTGGCATCCAAGTCCAGCCGGTCGCGCAGGCGTTCAAGCAGTTGCAAGGCCCGTGACCACCATTCGGCGGGGCAACCCGGCGACGTCGGTCACCCGAAAAGAACGGATGAACTCATGACCAGAACCAGATCCAGCATGGCGCGGGGGCGCGCCAGGCTCGCCACCATCGGGGTGGCGGTGGTGACCATGGCCGCCGCTCTGCTGACGCCCGGGGTGGCGAACGCCGCGGTGGACAACCCCGCGCCCGGGCCGCTGGTGTCCTTCACCTTCGACGACGGCATGGCCAGCGCGCTCACGCAGGCCGCGCCCACACTGCAGAAGTACGGGCTCACGGGCACGAACTACGTCATCACCGACTGCATCGGCATGACAACCGCGCCGAACACCTGCCGCGCCAACACTGATGTGCCGTATATGACGTGGGCCCAGGTTAGGCAGCTGCGGGACACCTACGGTTGGGAGATTGGATCGCACACCGTCGACCACCAGTGCCTCGTGAGCGTTGGAAACGACTGCCAGGCCACCAAGCTGACGGCCGCCCAAGTCGACGCTGAGCTGGCCAACAGCAGGTCTGCGCTGGCGGCACAGGGCATCACTGCCACCGCGTTCGCGCCGCCATACGGCGACTACGACATGTCGGCGCTCGCCCAGGTGGCCAAGTACTACAGCTCGATGCGCGGCTTTGCCGATACGGGCAACAACATCTGGCCTCTCGGTGACTACCTGCTCCGTGATGTCCCCGTGCAGGAGGTCACCACCCCGGTCGCCAATTTGAAGGCCCAGGTGGACGCCGCGATCGCTAACAAGCAGTGGGTCGTCTTCACCTTCCACGACATCAGGCCCACCCCGAGCCGGGTCCCGGACGACTATCAGTACGGCACGGCGGAGCTGGGCGAGCTCGCCGCCTACGTGCAAACGAAGGTGACGGCCGGCCAGATCAAGAACGTCAACGTCAGCAAGGGCCTCGTGAATGGGTCGCCGAACAAGATGCCGAACCCGACGTTTAACACCGGCATCGCCGATGGCTGGCGGACCGACGCCCCGGCGACGATCACCGCCGACGCCGCGAACAACGGGAGCTACCCCGACTTCGCCAAGTCGGTGAAGCTGGTCTCGGGCGCCACGACGGGTCACTTGTTCTCGCCGGCACTTCCCGTGTCGCCGACGACGAATTACATGTACAAGGCCTTCCTCAACGTGGCTTCGATCACCACCGGTGAGGTCGGGTTCTACGTCGACGAGTACAACGCCGCCGGAGCCTGGGTCTCCGGGCAGTTCCGCAAGCGGGAGAATACGCGGTGGGTGGAGTCGATGAACTTCACCTACACGCCGAGCTCGACCAATGTGGCCTCGGCGAGCCTGCAGATCTGGGTGATCGGCACCGGCATCACGGCCTACGTGGACAACGTGCAAATGCTGGCGCTCGGCGCTGAGGCGACGCCGCCGCCGGCGTCCAACCTCGTTGCCAACGGTACGTTCGACGCCGGTATCAGCTCGGGCTGGACGACTGACTCGGCTGCCACCATCGTGGCCGACGCAGCGAACCACGGGAGCCCGGCCAACCCGGTGAACTCGGTCAAGCTGACCGCCACCACGGCGAACAAGCACCTGTTCTCCCCGCAGGTCGCGGTGACGCCCGGTAGCTACAAGATCGCCGGGTACCTCAACGTCGCGGCGCGAACCAGCGGTGAGGTTGCCTTCTACATCGACGAGTACAACGCCGCCGGGCAGTGGATCTCCGGGCAGTATAAGCTCGGTGTAGCGGTCGCCGGCGTGACCAATGTCGACCTGACGTACTCGCCCAGCACGGCTACTGTGGCCAAGGCGAGCGTGCAGGTCATCGTCCAGGGCAACTCGGGAGTGCAGGCCTACTTCGACGACGTCCGCTGGACCAAGCCCTAACGACGAGGAAGAGGACACAGGATGGCCGGGCGCGCGCACGCACTGATGGTGGTGCTGGCGTCCGGCCTCCTGCTCGCCCTCGCGGCCTGCACGCCGAACCCGACACCGGAGCCCGACATGGTAGACCTGCTCCAGCAGGATTGGCAGCACACGCCGGGGGTGACGGTCGAACAGGACGGGTTGCAGGTCGCGGCCACCACAAGGAGCATCGTCAAGCAGGGCGGCGGGGGAAGCCAGTCGAACCCGCCGCTGAACCTGGCCGGCACGCACCTGGTGGCCAAGGGGGACTTCTCCCTCAGCGTGTCACTAACCGATGTGACAGCCGATGCGTCCTGGACCGTCTACGACAGCCCGCCGGTGATCGCCGACGAGTTCCGGATCGAGCCGGCGGGCCTGCGCCTCACCCTCCGCGGCGACAACCTCGAGATTGCGGTCTTCGACGGCTCGCCCCAGCATGACGTGACCAACCCTCAGCCCGCGCACGACGAGCACGTGACGGTCTCCGATCCGGCGGCCGCGCTCTCGGTACGCCGGTCCGGGGGCACGCTCGAGATCGCGAGCGGCGGGAACACCGTGTCATCGATGCCACTCGGCGCGGTGTTCGAGTCGGGGAAGCTCTGGCTGGGGCTGTCCAGTGATGGCGGTTCCTTCCAGGTCAGCTCCCTCACCGCCACGGCTCCGAAGGGCGCCTCGCTGAGCGCCGCAGGACCCGCAGTCGCGCAGGCCGAGCAGTCGGCGGACGGGCTGCAGGCCCTGGCCGCCCGGATGCGGCCGGACTTCAAAATCGGTGCGGCGGTGGCGCTGGGTCCGCTTGGCTCAGACCCGGACTACGCGCGGGAGTTCGTCGGCAACTTCGGCGCCCTCACGCCGGAGAACGCTATGAAGCCGCAGTTCCTCTCCCCACAGCAGGGCGTGTACACGTTCCAGGAGGCCGACGCGATCCTCGCGATCGCCGAGCGCAAGGGCATGGCGGTGCACGGCCACACCATCGCCTTCACCGAGGCGATGCCCCGCTGGATGAGGGATCTGCCCAGCGGCTCGGAGCCGGAGCGCCGTGCCAGCTCCAAGGCCCTGCTCGACTACGTGACTACCGTGGTGACGCACTTCAAAGGACGGCTCGACTCGCTCGACGTCGTCAACGAGCCGTTCGACGTCGACCAGGGGACCAGTTTCCAGCAGAACATCTGGTACCGCGTCTTCGGGCCCGGCTACCCGGCGGTCGTCTCCAAGGCCGTCTACGACGCCGATCCGGACGTCAAGCAGTACATCAACGAGAACGGGGCCGACGTGCCGGGGCCCCGCCGGGACGCCCTGCTCAAACTCGCGCTCAACACCAACGCGCTGGGCGGGCACATCTACGGCGTCGGCCTTCAGGCCCACATCTACGACCTCGAAACCGACGCCATCTCCGCCAGCCACCTTACCGATACGCTCAAGCGCTTCGAGGACGCCGGGCTGCACGTCCGCATCTCCGAGAACGACGTCACGGACGGCCAGGGGACGGCCGCCCAGGCGAAGCAGTACGCCACGGTGCTGGCCACCTGCCTGCGCTCGTCCGCCTGCGTGTCCTACACGACGTGGGGCGTGGACGACCGCTACGACTGGCGGATCGACGAGAAGGGCAGCCTGCAGCAGGGCCACGACTTTCTGTTCGACGGCGGAAAGCCGACGCCTGCGTACGACGCGATGAGGCGTGCGCTGGGCGGCTGACCGTCGGGGCGTTATTCCAGGAACGCCGGGCTGAACAGCAGCTGCAGCCCTTCGGCAAGGGACTTTCCTGCTTTGCCGCCCCCGATGACAAGTAAATCCACGTTATGGGACTGCATTCAGCTTGGCCCGCTTCCTTGCTGTCGAGTTCATGCCTGCCATCCGCAGCATATCCACGGTCAGAACCAGCAGCGCCAGCCACACCACCCCAAAGCCGATCCACCGGCCCGGCGTCATGGCCTCCCTGAACACCACCAATGCCACCACAAATTGCAGCACCGGCGCCAGATACTGCAGCAGCCCGATGGTGGTCAGCGGCAGCCGCCGGGCTGACGCGCCGAAAAACACCAGCGGTACGGCGGTAAGCACGCCGGAGGCCGCCAGCAGCCAGAAGTGCCCGGCGCCCTGGCTGGCCAGCGTGGCCGAGCCGCTCAGGCCCAGGAACACCATGGTGGCCGCGGCCACCGGGGCCAGCACCATGGTCTCGACGCTGAGGCTGGTCACGGCATCCACCTTGGGGCCAACACGCTTTTTCACAAACCCGTACAGCCCGAAGCTGAAGGCCAGCGTCAGGGCAATCCACGGCAGTTTTCCGTAGCTCACCGTGAGCACGCCCACCGCTACAAAACCGATGGCGACGGCGGCCCACTGCAGGGTGCGCAGCTTCTCCTTGAGGACAAAAACACCGAGGAGGACCGAGACGAGGGGGTTGATGAAGTAGCCCAGTGAGGCTTCGACTGCCTGGCCGGTGGTTACGCCGTAGGTGTACGTCAGCCAGTTCACGGCGATGAGGGCGCCGGCGATGGTCAGGGCGCCGAACACGGAACGGTTCCGGAAGGCATTGCCGAGCGGACCCCAGGATCGCGTGGCGGTGATCAGCAGGACACAGAAAATCAGCGACCACACCACACGGTTGGCCACGATCTCCACAGGTCCGGCGGGCAGCAGCGCAATGAAGTACAGGGGAAGCAGCCCCCACAGCCCGTAGGCGCCGATCCCGAAGGCGATTCCCGCCGTCGTCTCTTTGTCTACAGCTTTGAGGGCGGGGGATTCGGCACCGGAGGCGTTCCCGCCCGCGGGCCCCGGGGACTGGCCTGGGGAGGTGGCTTTTGCTGAGTGGACGGATCCGTCGGGAGTGGGCACCTTTGCAATAACACCAGTTGTTGGACGCGTATTCCAGCCGTTAGTCAGTACGCTTGCCTTTATGGAACGGACAAACCGGCAGGATGCGGCCCCGTGAGGCTCCGCCGCAGCAACGCAAACGGCCGCGGCTACCGGCGCGTGGCCGCCGGCACGGGCTTCAGCTACCGCGACCTGGACGGCTCCACGTTGCCCTCGGGGACCGTCCGGGACCGGCTTGAAAGCATCGGGATCCCGCCGGCCTGGACGGACGTGTGGATTGCGCCGTTCGACAACGGACACATCCAGGCCACCGGCATGGATGCCGTGGGGCGGCGGCAGTACATCTACCATCCGGAGTGGCGTGAGCGGAAGGACCGGCTGAAGTTCGACCGTGCCCTGCAGCTGGCGGAGTCGTTGCCCACGGCCCGCCGCCTGGTGACACTGGACCTCCGAAGCGACGGCCCCAGCCGCGAACGCGTCCTGGCGGCAGCCTTCAGGATGCTGGACAGCGGCTCCCTCCGGGTCGGATCGGAGCAGTACACGAACGAGAACGGCAGCCGCGGCCTGGCCACGCTCCTGTGTGCGCACGTCCACGTGCGCAAGGAGTGCCTGGAGCTGAAGTTTCCGGCCAAGAGCGGCAAGGACTGGGAATCGGAAATCCACGACGCCGACCTCGCCGCCCTGGTGCGGACCCTCAAACGGCGCGGCGGTAACGCCCGTCTCCTGGCGTTCAAGAATGGCAGGGCCTGGCATCCGGTCACCAGCGCCGACATCAACGCCTACGTCAAGGAGCGCACGGGCCTGGACTTCACGGCCAAGGACTTCCGGACGCTGCACGGGACCGTGGCAGCCGCCCTCAGCCTCGCGCGCAGCGGACCCCAGGAGAAAGTGGGGGCACGCAAGCGCGCCATCAGCATGGCCATGGAGGAGGCGGCGGCGGTGCTGGGGAACACGCCGTCAATCGCCCGCAAAAGCTATGTTGACCCCCGGTTGCTGGACCACTTCGCCGCGGGGGAGACCATCGATCCGCACCGCGCGCAGTCCGCAGAATCCGAAGTCCGTGCGCTGCTGTACCGGGAAGGTGACGTGGTGCCGCTGCAGCGAAGCGGTTAGGCCCTGGCTGAACGCCGCATCCTGGCACGCACATTAAGGACCACGGCACATTTAGAATAGGGACACTGGGCGCACCCTGCACTATGCGCTTCCGTCGCAATCTCCTCGTTCCAGAAGGGCTCCCGGTGTCCAAACCAGGCGAAACCACCTCCAAGCGTCCGCTCCGCGTTGCCATTGTGGGCGCGGGACCAGCAGGTGTGTATGCGGCGGACATCCTGACCAAGTCCAACGGCGTCAAAGACGGGGACTTCGAGGTCAGCATCGACCTGTTTGAGGCCTACCCGGCGCCCTACGGTTTGATCCGCTACGGGGTCGCGCCTGACCACCCGCGCATCAAGGGCATTGTGAACGCTCTGCACAAGGTCCTGGACCGCGGCGACATCCGCTTCCTGGGCAACGTCACCTATGGCCGCGACCTGACCCTGCATGACTTCCGGGCCTTCTATGACGCCGTGATTTTCTCCACCGGCGCCATCAAGGACGCGGACCTGCGCATCCCCGGCATCGGGCTTGCGGGCTCCTTCGGCGGGGCGGACTTCGTGTCCTGGTACGACGGCCACCCCGATGTCCCGCGGGAGTGGCCGCTGGATGCACACGAAATCGCCGTGATCGGCAATGGCAACGTGGCCCTGGACGTCGCCCGGATGCTGGTCAAGCACGCCGATGAACTGCTCACCACGGAGATCCCGGACAACGTCTACCAGGGCTTGAAAACTTCGCCCGTCACGGACGTGCACGTCTTCGGCCGCCGCGGGCCCGCCCAAGTGAAGTTCACCCCGTTGGAGTTGCGCGAGCTAAGCCACATGAAGGACGTGGACATTGTGCTGTACCCGGAGGACTTCGAATTCGACGAGGCCTCCGATGACGCCATCCGCAGCAACAACCAGATCAAAACCATGGTCAACACCCTCACCAACTGGCTCGTGGAAGAGCACGCGGAGGCGGAAGAACCGTCGTCCCGCCGCCTGCACCTGCACTTCCTGCACAGCCCGGTAGAGATTTCCGACGACGGCGGGTCCGGCCATGTTGCCGGCATCAAGTTCGAGCGGATGGAGCTGGACGGAACCGGCAACGTGAAGGGTACCGGCGATTTTGTGGACTACCCGGTGCAGGCCGTGTACCGCGCCATCGGCTACTACGGCTCGCCGCTGGATGAGCTGGAATACGACGCCAAACGCGGCGTGGTCCCCAACGAAGGCGGCCGCGTGCTGGACGCCGAAGGCAACGCGGTCCCCGGAATCTACGCCACCGGCTGGATCAAACGCGGACCGGTCGGCCTGATCGGCCACACCAAGGGCGATGCCCTGGAGACCATCGGCTTCCTGCTGGAGGACCGGCTCACCCTGCCCCCGGCCCAGAACCCGGATCCGCAGGCCATTGTCGATCTGCTGCACGAGCGCGGGGTCGAATTCACCACCTGGGCGGGCTGGATCAAGCTTGATGCGCACGAAGCAGCCCTCGGCGCTGAGTGGTCGGAAGGTGAGCCCGGCACCGACGGGACCGCCGCCGTCGTACGTGAACGCATCAAAGTAGTACCGCGCAAGGAAATGATTAGCATCTCCCGCGCCTGATCCGAGTTTTTGTCCAGATAATGCGGCTTTTTCGCCCCCAAACGGGCATTATCTGGACAAAAACTCCGGAGGGAGTTCGATGACGAACCTGATCCGTCCGGCAGTTCCCGGCACCGATTCCGAGGGGCTGGCCCAGCGGCATGCCCTGGCCGCCCACGAGCAGCTCGACGCCCGCGCGTTTCCGGACACGCCGGAAATCCCCGGGCTGCGTCGGCTGATCCGCGAATCCTGGCAGCGGTCGGCTCGGCTGAAAGCCAATCCGGACAACCCCGAAGCGCCGCTTGCCCTGGATACGGATGAGCTGGAGGAATACCGCAGGCAGCACCCCCTGGCAAGCATCATGCCCGTGATCCACAAGCTACTGGTCCAGCCCAGCCACGACAGCGGGTTGCTGGTGGCGGTAGGGGACGAGGTTGGCCGGCTGCTCTGGGTGGAGGGGGATCCAGCCCTGCAGCGCCGCGCGGAAGGCATGATGTTCGTGCCCGGCGCTGACTGGTCAGAGGCCACCGTCGGCACCAGTGCACCGGGAACAGCCCTGGCGTTGGGCCGCGGCATCCAGATTTCCGGGGCCGAGCATTACCAGCGGTCCGTGCACGCGTGGAGCTGCACCGCCGTCCCGTTCTACGACCCGGATTCCGGCGCGCTGCTGGGCGTTGTGGACATCACGGGCAAGGCCACCGCGGTGGCCCCGCACACCTTGTCACTCGTCGAGGCGACCGTGGCCGCCGCGCAGGCGCAGCTGCGCGTTGAGCGGCTCCAGTTCGCGGCGACGCTCGCCAGCCGGCCGGCCCGACGGCGGACCACCAGTACCGTGCCCGGGTCCAGTCGGGCCGGGGGAGCCGGCTCCGGCGGGAAGGCAATCAGTCTCTACCGGAACAGCCTGCAGATCCTGGGCCGCGACCAGGCCGTGCTCAGCATCGAAGGCAAGACTGTGGTGCTGTCCGCCAGGCACAGCGAAATCCTCGCTCTGCTCAGCACGCACCCGGACGGCCTAACGGCTGAGGAACTCAGCGACCAGCTCTACCCGGGCGGCGGTTCCACCATGACGCTGCGCCCGGAAATGGTCCGGCTGCGCAAGATCCTCCAGCAGCTCAATCCGGCTGCCGTCCCCACATCGAGGCCGTACAAGCTCAGCATGGACCTGGTCCCGGACAGCGGCCAGGTGCTGAACTGCCTGCAGCGGGGCGCCCACCGGATCGCGCTGGAAATCTACCGCGGCGCCGTGCTGCCGCGGTCTGAGTCCCCGGGCATTATCAGGCTCCGGGCTCGGGTCTCCTCCCTGATGCGTGAAGCGGTGCTGACCGACGGCAGCGCCGAGACGCTGCTCAAGTACGCGGCACTTCCGGAGGCGAAGGACGACGTCGACGTCCGGACTGCCGCGCTCAAGCTGCTGCCGCCGCGATCACCCAAACGGGCCGCCGTCGTCGCCGACCTTGAACGGCTGGAAGCCGAACTCGGCGCCTAACCCCCGCCGCGGGTGCTCGAAGCCTGGGCCCACGCCTGCCGGGTCCCTGGCCGAGCTTGCGAGGCAAGGGGAGCAGGTGGGACCGGCAGTGAGCTGGCTCACACACGCGCAACCTGACCGCAACCCTTACACTCCTACGCTGATGGCAACGGCGGCGCCGGCATCAAGGCGCCACCTCCGGCACAGCAAAGGAGCTAGCAATGACTGTTTACGCACAGCCCGGTACCGATGGTTCGAAGGTCACGTTCAAGGACCGCTACGAGAACTGGATCGGCGGCGAGTGGGTTGCCCCCGTCAAAGGCCAGTACTTCGAAAACATCACCCCTGTCACCGGCAAAGTCTTCTGCGAGGTGGCCCGCGGCACCGCCGAGGACATTGAGCTGGCCCTGGACGCCGCCCACAAGATCGCGCCGTCCTGGGGCAAAACCTCCGTGGCCGAGCGTGCTGCCATCCTGAACAAGATCGCCGACCGGATCGACGAGAACCTGGAAATGCTCGCCGTCGCGGAATCCTGGGACAACGGCAAGCCCGTCCGTGAAACCCTGGGGGCGGACATCCCGCTCGCCGCGGACCACTTCCGCTACTTCGCCTCCGCCGTCCGTGCCCAGGAGGGCCGGCTGTCCCAGCTCGACGACGACACCACCGCCTACCACTACCACGAGCCACTCGGCGTCGTAGGCCAGATCATCCCGTGGAACTTCCCCATCCTGATGGCCGTCTGGAAGCTGGCCCCCGCCCTGGCCGCGGGCAACGCAGTGGTGCTCAAGCCGGCCGAGCAGACGCCGTCGTCCATCCTGGTGCTGATGGAGCTCATCGGCGATCTCCTCCCGGCCGGCGTCCTCAACGTGGTCAACGGCTTCGGCGTCGAGGCCGGCAAGCCGCTGGCCTCCAGCCCGCGGATCCGCAAGATCGCCTTCACCGGCGAGACCACCACTGGCCGGCTGATCAGCCAGTATGCCAGCCAGAACCTCATCCCGGTCACCTTGGAACTCGGCGGCAAGAGCCCCAACATCTTCTTCAACGACGTCGCCGCGGACACCACCGACGCCTTCTACGACAAGGCCCAGGAGGGCTTCGCGCTCTTCGCGTTCAACCAGGGCGAGGTCTGCACGTGCCCGTCGCGTGCCCTGGTCCAGGAAGACATCTACGATTCCTTCATGGCCGACGCCGTGGCCCGGGTGGCGAAGATGATCCAGGGCAATCCGCTCGACACCGAGACCCAGGTGGGTGCCCAGGCCTCCAACGACCAGCTTGAGAAGATCCTCTCCTACATCGACATCGGCAAGCAGGAGGGCGCCAAGGTGCTCATCGGCGGCGCACGCGGCCAGCTCGAAGGGGACCTGGCTGGCGGCTACTACGTCCAGCCCACCGTGTTCGAGGGCCACAACAAGATGCGGATCTTCCAGGAGGAGATCTTCGGCCCTGTTGTTTCGGTGACAAAGTTCAGCGACTACAACGACGCCATGGGCATCGCCAACGACACCCTGTACGGCCTCGGTGCCGGCGTTTGGTCCCGCAACGGCAATGTTGCGTACCGCGCCGGGCGTGAAATCCAGGCAGGCCGCGTCTGGGTCAACAACTACCACGCCTACCCGGCGGGCGCCGCGTTCGGCGGCTACAAGTCCTCAGGCATCGGGCGGGAAAACCATTCCATGATGCTGGACCACTACCAGCAGACCAAGAACCTCCTGGTCAGCTACAACGAAAACAAGCTCGGCTTCTTCTAGGCCCTGCCCACCTTCAACCGGCATATCACCGCTACAACAACGCAAGGATTGCGCCAATGACGACGACGATGCAAGCAGCAGTAGTAACCGAATTCGGCAAGGATCTCCAGATCCAGGACATCGCCGTTCCCACACCGGGGCCGGGGGAGGCCCTGGTCAAGGTGCTCACCACCGGCGTCTGCCACACCGACCTCCACGCCGCAGAGGGCGATTGGCCCGTGAAGCCGTCGCCGCCGTTTGTCCCTGGCCATGAAGGCGTGGGTGAAGTTGTGGCCCTCGGTGAGGGGGTCACTGACCTCGCCGTTGGTGACCTGGTCGGAAACGCGTGGCTCTGGTCTGCCTGCGGCGACTGCCAATACTGCCGCACCGGCTGGGAGACACTGTGCGAGGTGCAGCTGAACGCCGGCTACTCCGTTGACGGCTCCTTCGGCGAGTACATGCTGGTGGACAGCCGTTTTGCGGCCCGCATTCCGGCGGGCTCCGACCCCGTGGAGGTGGCACCTGTGCTCTGCGCCGGCGTCACCGTCTACAAGGGCTTGAAGATGACCGAGGCCAGGCCGGGGCAGTGGGTGACGATCTCCGGCATCGGCGGCCTGGGCCATATCGCCGTCCAGTACGCGGTTGCCATGGGGCTGCGTGTGGCAGCCGTGGACATCGCGGACGACAAGCTCGCGCTGGCGAAGGACCACGGCGCTGAAGTGACGGTCAACGCCCTGCACGAAGATCCAGCAGAAGTCATCCAGCGCGAAACCGGAGGTTCCCATGCAGTCTTGGTTACGGCAGTGCACCCGTCAGCTTTCGGACAGGCGATCGGCATGGCCCGCAGGGGCGGGACGATTGTGTTCAACGGACTGCCACCGGGTGACTTTCCGGCGCCGATCTTCGAGATTGTGCTCAAGGGCCTGACTGTCCGCGGCTCGATCGTGGGGACCCGGCAGGACCTCGAGGAAGCACTCGATTTCTATGCCCAGGGCAAGATCCACCCCACGGTCTCAGTTCGGGAGCTCGGGGAAGTCAACGCCGTCCTTGACGAAATGAAACACGCCAAGATCGACGGCCGTGTGGTGCTGAGGTTCTGATGCCAGCGACAAGGCTTAACGCCGCAGTGACGCTGCCTGGGGAAGATTTTTCCCGCGTGGCGCTCACCGCGCAGGCCGTGGAACTGCTGCAAAAGCTGTGGCTGCAGCACGGGCCGCTCATGTTCCATCAGTCCGGCGGCTGCTGCGATGGCTCCGCTCCCATGTGCTATCCGGCCGGCGAGTTCATCACCGGCGATGCGGATGTCCTGCTGGGGCTGTTTGATATTTCGGACGGACTTAAGCCGGAGCCGTTGGAGTTTTGGATGTCCAGGGAGCAGTTCGAGTATTGGAGCCACACGCACCTGACGGTGGATGTGGTGCCGGGCCGGGGGAGCGGCTTCTCGGTGGAAGCCCCCGAAGGCAAGCGCTTCCTCATCCGGTCCACCCTGATGACGGATTGGCCTGTTTAGACAATACTTAGACAATTCGACGCAGTAACCCTTGGGGCCCTCCGAAAGGAGGGCCTCAAGCTGTTTCCCGCATTAAGTTCGGCGCTCTGCCTGTCTCACCATTCGGAAGGATTGCGAGCAGCTTCCCGCTGGGCCGTAAAGTTGATAAGTCCGTTTCCCCCAAAAATCAGGATCAACTACTCATGAACCTTCTCCGGACCAAATCCATCGAGCAGTCCATCGCGGACGCTGATGAACCCGGACGCAAGCTCAAACGGTCACTCAGCACCTGGGACCTGATGATCATGGGCGTCGCTGTCGCAGTCGGAGCCGGGATCTTCTCGGTGGGCGCGAAGGCTGCGGCCAACTTCTCCGGCCCGGCCGTGACGGTCTCCTTCGCCATCGCCGCAGTGACCTGTGCCCTGGCCATCATGTGCTACGCCGAGTTCGCCACCGCCATACCCGTTGCCGGGTCCGCTTACGTCTTTACGTACGCCACCATGGGCGAGGTGCTCGCGTGGATCATCGGCTGGAACCTGATCCTGGAGCTCTTCACCGCCGCGGCCGTCATCGCGAAGTACTGGGGCATCTACCTCAGTAACGTGTTCGCACTGATGGGGGCCGATGTTCCTGCGGCCGTTTCCATCGGTGGCGTGGACCTCTATTGGGGCGCGTTCCTGATCGTCGCCGTTTTCACCGTTCTCCTGGTGCTGGGAACCAAGCTCTCGGCTCGCGTGGGCAACGTCTTCACCCTGATCAAGATCGCCGTTGTGCTCTTTGTGATCGTTGTGGGCTTCACCTACGTGAAAGTCGAGAACTACAGCCCGTTCGTCCCGGCCGCTGAGCCCACCGCCGGCGGCGCCGCTGACGTCCTCAAGCAGTCCTTCTTCGGCTTCCTCACCGGTGCCGCCCCTGCGCAGTACGGCACGCTCGGTGTCTTCGCGGGCGCAGCCCTGGTGTTCTTCGCGTTCATCGGCTTCGACGTGGTGGCCACGTCCGCGGAGGAAGTCAAGAACCCGCAGAAGACCCTGCCGAGCGGCATCTTCGGGGGCCTCGCCGTGGTGACGGTGCTTTACATCCTGGTGTCCCTCGCGCTGACCGGCATGGTCTCCTACACCGACCTCGCGGCGGCAGAAAACCCCACGCTCACCACCGCGTTCGAAGCCGTTGGCAACACCACCGCTGCCAAGGTCATCGCGTTCGGTTCCCTGATCGGCCTCACCACCGTCATCATGGTGCTGCTCATGGGACTGTCCCGGGTGGTGCTGGCCATGAGCCGCGACGGCCTGCTGCCGCGGTCCCTCTCCAAAACCAGCGACAAGCGTTCGACGCCGGTCCGCCTCCAGATCATCTGCGGCGCCGCCGTGGCACTTGTGGCGGGCCTGACCAACGTGGACCTGCTCGAAGAAATGATCAACATCGGCACACTGTCCGCGTTTGTGATGGTCAGCCTGGGCATCCTGGTGCTGCGCAGGAAGCGCCCCGACCTGAAGCCGTCCTTCCGCGTGCCGTTCGGCAAGGTCCTCCCGGTGGTTTCCGCCGTGCTGTGCCTGTACCTGATGATGAACCTGGCCGTGGAGACGTGGATCTTCTTCGCCGGCTGGCTGGTTATCGGCATCGTCATCTACTTCGCTTACGGCCAGAGGCACTCCCGCCTGAATGAAAAGTTCGCTGCGGCCAAGTCTGCAGTGGATAATGCGCCCGAGAAGGAAATGGCGTCCCGCCCTTAGTACCCAACTCTTCGCACAGCACCAACAGAGGCATCCCTCCGCTCCAGGCGGCCGGGTGCCTCTGTTGGTGCCCGCCCTATATCGTTACTGACATGAGCGAAGTCCAGAGCCCACCCGTTTCGGCCATCCTTTAGGCCAACCCGGTGGTAGCCGTCCTCCGCGCCCGGCACGCCCGGGAATACGCGCCGGTGATCGAGACCCTGTCAGCGGCGGCGTGCGGTCCATCGAACTGACCCTCAGCGCCGACGGGGTCTTTGACCTCCTGCCCGACCTCAAACGGCAATTCGGCGGGGACCCGGAAATCGGCGTCGGCACTGTCACCTCCGGGGACCAGGCCCGCCAGGCGCTCGACGGCGGCGACCTTGCAGCCCTCACGGTCCGGTCCCGCCAGCTGAGTGCACTGGTGGCGGAAGCGGTCCAGGCGAGGATTACGCGGTGACCTTCACCGACGTCGTGACCTTCGGCGAAACCATGGGCCTGATGAAAGCCGACACACCCGGCCCGCTGGCCCAGGTGTCCTCCCTCAGCCTCGGCATGGGCGGTTCCCAAAGCAACTTCGCCATCGCGCTGCGCCGGCTCGGCACTTCGGTGACGTGGGTTGGCCGCGCCGGCAACGACAGCCTCGGCGAACTGGTGCTGAGGGAGCTCGCGGCCGAAGGGATCGTGGTGGACCCGCTGCGCTACGAGACGGCACCCACCGGCTTTATGATCAAAGAGCGCCGCACCATGGACCAGCTCAGGGTCTGGTACTACCGGTCCGGAAGCGCAGGTTCGCGCTTGGCCCGGACGGACATCCCGGCCGGCCGGATTGCCAACGCCCGGCTCCTGCACCTCACCGGCATTACCCCCGCACTGTCGCCGTCCGCTGCGCAGGCCGCCCAGCACGCGCTCGATATCGCGCGCGATGCCGGTGTGCTGGTCTCTTTCGACCTCAATTACCGGGCCGCGCTGTGGTCCGCCGACGACGCGGGAAAGGTCTTCCGCAGCTTTATCACGCAGGCGGACATTGTGTTCGCCGGCGACGATGAAGCCGCCATTGCGGTAGGACCAGCGGAGGATCCCCTGGAGCTCGCCCGGCGGGTTGCCGCCCTGGGACCCGGTCAGGCGGTCATCAAGCGCGGGGCCGCGGGCTGTGCCGCTGTGATCGACGGCGTGGAATACTCGCAGGACGCCGTCCGGGTCAACGCCATCGATACCGTGGGCGCCGGTGATGCGTTTGTGGCCGGCTACATTTCGGACCTGCTGGCTGGAGCCTCGGTCCAGGAACGGCTGCTCACCGCGGTCCGCACCGGAGCCTTCGCCTGCCTCGTGCCGGGCGACTGGGAGGGCACGCCGCGCCGCCATGAGCTTGCCTTGCTCGACGCAACCGAACCGGTGGCACGCTGACGCATATCCGACGCTGCAGGGAGGGTCTGGATCGGCGCCGCGGCGCTGGGTACGGCACACCGTCCTGCCCTCCCTAAGATGGATTCATGGCCCGCCCCGCAAAACCGGAGCGCAAAGCAGAGCTGCTGAGCGCAATCCTTGACTACCTGATGGACAAGACGCTGGCCGAACTGACGTTCCGCACCCTGGCCGAAGGCCTGGGCATCAGTGCGTACGCGCTGGTTTACCACTTCGGTAACCGCGAACAGCTGATCACGGAAGTCATCCGCTCCATCGAATCCAGACTGGACAGCATGCGCAGCACTGACGTCCGGGAGATCAGCCGCGAGGCCTGGCGGGCGTACCTTCTTGAGTCGTGGCAGTGGACCATGGCCCAGCGGAACCGGCACCTTGCCCGGCTGGAGTTTGAGGCCACGGCACAGGATATCGTCGCCGCTGAACCCCGGGGCACAGCCCAGGAGCATTTCCGCATGCTGCATTACAAGACCCGTGACTGGCTGATGGTCCAGGGTGTTGCCGAGGAGTTTGCCGACACCGATGCACGGCTCTTTACGTCCACGTTCTACGGGCTGCAGTTCGACTTTGTGGTGATGAACCAGCCGGAGGCGGCAACGAAGGCCTTTGAGCTGATGCTGACGGTGTTCTTCAACAACCTCGAGTACCGGCAGGCGGCCGCCGGGGAAGAGTCCAGCCACGAAGAGCGCAGCCATGAAGAGTCCAGCCACGACGGCGCCAGGTAAGAAGTGGTCCGGTAGCCCCTGCGTTCAGCTGAACCCTTGCGTTCAGCCAAACTACTGCCTTCAGCCGACAGCTGTTACGGCGCGGCGTGACGGCCCACCCACTCCACCAGGGGCCGCAGCTGGTCCCAGAGCCCGGCTACCTTCCGGGCTGCATCGGGCGATTCCACCCAGTCCGGCCGGCCCAGCTCCATGCCGGCGGAGAGCGACTTGTGCTTAAGCAGCTCCGCCCGGGGATGGTCCCGGTCATAAGCGCGCGGCACAGTTTTGAGTTTCTCGCCCTCCACCGCAAAGCCCGCGGCAGCCACACCGTCCACGATGTGCCGCAGCGATTCACCCGGGCCGGAGGCATCCACCGAATTTCGGAACCGGGCCAGTTGCGCAGGAGTATGGGAATGGTAGCCGCCACCGACCAGCAGCCCGTCAGCGCTGATCTGCAGGTAGTAGCCCACGCCTTCCTGGACTGACGCAAAGGCGCCCTGGGCCGTCTTATATGGCGACTTGTCCTGGGCAAACCTGATGTCCCGGTTGGGACGAAAGATCTTGCCCGGCCCGAACCGCGGCTCTAGCTCGGCCAGCAGTGCCGCGACCGGGTCCCGGACCAAGGTGTTGTAGCTGTCTTTGTGCTCCAGCCACCACTCCCGGCTGTTGTTGTCCTCAAGCTCGGCGTAGAACGCGAATGCTCCTGCAGGGATGCCCTGGAATGTGTTCATGCAGCGATCCTAGGTATTCGAACAAAGTCCAGCCAGAGCCCGCATCACGTATGTGGATAGCGTCACATTCGGGCGTAAAATCGAACATCAGCTGACGCCTTCCGCCATCCGGCTACTGGCGTCAGGAGGATAACGATGGGAAGAACAAGTTGACCCTTGAATCTCTCATGCCAGAGAGTGCGAACAGCGGCGCATGGGGGCGTCTCACTCCCGTGCCAGTGCACGAAGGAGTGTCATGAAACGTCGTACCGTTATCGCTGCCCTTGCCGCAGCATCCGTCCTGGGCTTGTCAGCCTGTGGGTCCGGCTCACCGAGTTCCCCCGGAGGCGGCACCTCCACTGCAGGGGCTACGGGGGCACGGAACTGACCAAGATCAGCGTGGGCGTTATCCCGATCGTGGACTGCGCCCCGATCTACCTGGGCAACAATCAGGGGTTCTTCAAGGATGAGGGCCTGCAGTTAGATATTCAGACCGCCACCGGCGGCGCAGCAATCGTGCCGGGCGTGGTCAGCGGCAGCTTCGACTTCGCCTTCTCCAACTTGATTTCCGTGATGGTCGCAAAGGACAAGGGTCTCGACCTCAAATTCGTTGCCAACGGCGCGTCCAGCACCGGCGAGCGCGGCAAGGATGTGGGTGGTATCGTCGTCCCGGCCAGCTCGAGCATCAACTCCGCCAAGGACCTCGCTGGCAAGACCGTCTCGGTGAACAACCTGTCCAACATCGGCGACACCACTATTAAGTCGGCCATCGAAAAGGACGGCGGCGATCCCTCCAACGTGAAGTTCGTCGAGGTCGCCTTCCCGGACGCCCCGGCTGCGCTGGCCAACAAGCAGGTGGACGCGGCCTGGATTCTGGAACCGTTCGCTTCCAAGGCCGTCGCCGAGGGCGGCACCGTGGTCTCCTGGAACTTCGTCGAGAGGAGCCCGGAGCTGGACATCGCCGGTTACTTCACCAAGTCTGACACCATCAAGAACAAGGCGGACCTGACCGCGAAGTTCACCCGGGCCATGAACAAGTCCCTCGAGTACGCGCAGGCAGGCGCACCCACAGGAGGTCCGCGACCTCGTGGGCACGTACACCAAGATCGACGAGGCCGCACGAGCCAAGATCGTGCTGCCGCGCTACAAAGTCGACTTCAACAAGGACGCCTTCAAGACCCTCGGTGACGCTGCCGCCAAGTACGGCACTCTGACCAAGGCGCCGAACGCAGGCGACCTCCTCCCGTGAGTGCAGACGCTCTAACCTCCGGCGGTCCCGTCCCCAGCGTGGGGCGGGACCGCCAGTACGTCCGCAAGGTGCCTACGAAACAGCTGCTCGGCTTGGCCGGGATTGTGGGATTCCTGGGCACCTGGGAACTCATTCCGCGGCTGGGCATCATCAATGAACGTTTCCTCCCCCCGGCCGGCGATGTCATTGTGGCACTGGTGCGGGACGTTGGGCTGACCGCATTCTGGATCTCGGTCGGCGAAACCATGACCGCCTGGTTCCTGGGCCTCGTCATCGCCGTCGCCTTGGCGGGGTCCGGCTTGCTGCCACAGTGGCGCTGGTCCTGGCCATCACGGCGGAACTGGTGATCGGGTCGCCTGGCCTCGGGCGTGAGATCGCCCTTGCCCAGTCCGGCGGCGCCATCTCGGGCATGTATGCCCTGGTGCTTGCCACTGGCCTGATCGGCGTGGCAATTAACGCACTGATGCGGTTCATCGAAAAGAAGACTCTTTCCTGGCATTCCTCCGTCCGTTCCGAGGTGATTGTGTGAAAGCCCTGAAGACCCTTGGCCACCTGCTGGCGTTGCCGGTTTTGCTGGTCCTGCTCTGGTGGGCCTCAACCCTCGGTGCCGTCAACTTCTTCGTCCCCACCCCTGCCACCCTGGTCAGTAAATTCGGCCAGGTCTGGTTCGGCCCCCGCTTCCTCTCCGACGTGCTGCCCAGCATCGGAAGGCTTCTGGTCGGCGTCGTCGCAGCCATCGTGATCGGCATCGTGGGCGGGGTACTCATCGGCTCGGTCCGATGGCTCCGGGCCCTGCTGGAACCGACGCTGGAGTTCTTTTGCGCCAACCCGCCGCCGGTCCTGGTCCCGGTCCTGATCCTGTTGATGGGCATCAGCGACTCCATGAAGATCGCTGTCATCATCTCCGGCTGCGTCTGGCCTGTCCTGCTGAACACCATCGAAGGAGTCCGGGCTGTCGACGGGGTGCTCTCTGATTCGGCCCACACCTACGGCATCGACGGCTGGGCCCGTGTCAGGTACCTGGTATTGCCTTCGGCCAGTCCGCAGATCATGGCAGGGGTGCGCCAGTCGTTGTCCCTCGGGCTGATCCTGATGGTCATCTCCGAAATGTTCGCCTCGTCCTCGGGGCTTGGCTTCACCATCGTCCAGTTCCAGCGGTCCTTCGCCATCCCGGAAATGTGGTCCGGCATCGTGGTACTCGGTCTGCTGGGCGTGGCTTTGTCGTTCATTTTCCAGTGGGCCGAGCGAAACATCCTGCGCTGGTACCACGGCCAGAAAGAGGTAGAAAATGCAGCCTGATCCCACCCGCCCGGCTCCGGAGGCCATGCTCTCCGTCCGCGGCCTGAAGAAGGTGTACCAGACCGACGGCGGCGACATCGAGGCTGTGCGTAACCTGACCTTCGACCTGCGTGCCGGCGAACTTGCCTGCCTCGTGGGTCCCTCCGGGTCCGGGACAACGTGGAGCTGCCGCTGAAAAACCAGGGGGTGCCCAAGGCTGAACGGGACAAGCTCGTTGACGAGGCCCTTGAGGCGGTGGGCCTTGCCCACGTCCCGCGCTCCTATCCCTGGCAGCTGTCCGGCGGTATGCAGCAGCGCGTGGCGATCGCCCGCGCCATTGCGTACCAGCCCGAGGTCCTGCTGATGGACGAGCCGTTCGCGGCTGTGGACGCGCGGACCCGGGCGGATCTGGAGGACCTGATCCGCACCATCTGGAAGAAGTTCGGCGTGACGGTGCTTTTCGTTACGCACGACATCGACGAATCGGTTTACCTCGGCGAACGCGTCATCATCCTCTCCAGTTCCCCGACCGTGGTCCAGGAGGACATCATGATTGACCTCCCGGTGGAGCGTGACCAGTAGGAGACCCGGTCCCTGCCGCGCTTCACCGAACTCCGCCACCACGTGTACGAGCAAATCCAGCGCGCCAAAAAGGGCCACCGCCCCGCGGCGGCAGGTGAGCCGGAGACGCTCACACGCTCCTAGCCCCTATAAGTGAGGCGTGCGCGTCAACTCAACGCTAGAAACAACGCCACAAACTAAACAACCCGCCACGAAAAATCGTGGCGGGTTGTTTTGTTGTGCCGCAAGGGGCCTCAAGTGGCGAATTAGCCGATCTTGTTGGCTGCCTCGGCGTCGGAGTCGGTGGAACCGGCGCCGAGGTTGGCGCGCAGCTTGGCGCCGAGCTCGGCGTCAACGTTGGTCCAGTACTGGATGGCCCGTTCCTTGATCTCGGGGGTCTTCACGCCGCCCACAGCACCGGTGAGGGTGTCCAGCAGGCGGGCCTTGGCGCCGTCGTCGAACACTTCGCGGTACAGGGCGCCGGCCTGGACGAAGTCGCCGTCCTCGGCACGGAGGGAGTGTGCGGAAAGCGTCAGCTCGCCGTCGTTCTCCCAGCCACCGGCCGGGGAAGCCGGCTCAACAGCGGCGGGGCCGCCCACGGAGTTCGGTGCGTACACCGGAACGGAGGGAGCGTTGAAGCTGAAGCGCCCCTGGCCGTCCTGGCTGTAGTTGTTGACCTGGCTCTTGGGCTGGTTCACCGGGATCTGGGCGTGGTTGGTACCCACGCGGTAACGGTGTGCATCGGCGTAGGAGAAGATGCGGGCCTGCAGCATCTTGTCCGGCGAAGCGGCGATGCCCGGCACGAAGTTCGACGGCGCGAAGGTGGCCTGCTCGATCTGCGCGAAGTAGTTCTCCGGGTTCTTGTTCAGCTCCATGGTGCCCACGTGGATCAGCGGGTAGTCGGCGTGCGGCCACACCTTGGTGAGGTCGAACGGGTTGAAGCGGTACGTCTTGGCGTCCTCGTATGGCATGACCTGGACGTGCAGTTCCCAAGACGGGAAGTTGCCCTCGGCGATGTTTTCCTGCAGGTCGCGGATGTAGAAGTCCGCGTCCGAGCCGGCCAGCCCTTCGGCCTGGTCGCCGGTCATGGCCTTGACGCCCTGGTTGGACTTGAAGTGGTACTTGACCCAGAAGCGCTCGCCCTCGGCGTTGATCCACTGGTACGTGTGCGAGCCGTAGCCCTGCATTTCACGCCAGGAAGCCGGCAGGCCGCGGTCGCCCATGAGCCAGGTGACCTGGTGTGCGGACTCGGGGGACAGGGTCCAGAAATCCCACTGCATGTCAGCGTCGCGCAGGTGGGTGCCCGGGAGGCGCTTCTGGGAGTGGATGAAGTCCGGGAACTTGATGCCGTCGCGGATGAAGAAGACGGGGGTGTTGTTGCCCACGAGGTCGTAGTTGCCCTCGGTGGTGTAGAACTTGACGGCGAAGCCGCGGGGATCGCGCCAGGTGTCAGGGGAGCCGCTCTCGCCGGCAACGGAGGAGAAGCGGATCAGCATGTCCGTCTCGGTGCCCGGCTGCAGGAACGCTGCCTTGGTGTATTTGGAGACGTCCGAGGTGGTCTTGAACGTACCGAACGCGCCGCCGCCCTTGGCGTGGACTACGCGCTCCGGGACCCGCTCGCGGTTGAACTGGGCGAGCTTTTCGATCAGGTAGTGATCAGTCAGGATGATGGCACCGTCGGCACCAACTGACTGGGAGTGCGCGTCGGACGTGACGGGGGCACCTGACTGGGTCGTTGAAATGGCAGTCATTGTTCTCCTATTTCTTGATTACTTGGACGTTCTGGAGGGAAAGTTGTTGGGACTGCTGGCAGTCCTGGCAGATGCCCTGGTACATCACATCCGCGATCTGGATGGTCATGGGCTTGGCGTTCGCATCCCAGTGCGGGGTGAGGCAGGGCGCATGTCCGACGGCGCATTCCACGTCCTCGACGCGTCCGCAGCTGATACAGATGGCGTGGTGGTGGTTGTCACCGACGCGGGTCTCATACAGGGCGGGGGAGTGCGGCGGCTCGAAGCGGCGCAGCATGTGCAGGTCGGTCAGGTCCCCCAGGACCACGTAGACGGACTGTGCAGTGAGTTCCGGGAGCTCTGTGCGTGCGGAGGCCAGAATGCTTTCTGCCGGTGAATGCGGGTGGTGTTCGACGGCGGCCAGCACGGCGAGCCGCTGCTTGGTCACGCGGCGGCCGTGTGCCCGCAGGGCAGCAGCCCATGCATCGTGGCCGCCAAGGTGTTCCGTCATGGTTTCTATTTAACCACTTATTTTGATTTTGTCACAATAAGGCGTGGCTAACTTCCGGCAGATTCAGGAACTCCTGGAGGGGGTTAACTGACTCGCCTGCCGAGCGGCCCAGGGCATGGACTTCCCGCCCTACCGAGCCCGGATCCGGCGCCACGCAGCTCAGTCCGGTGACGCCGCGGCCTCCCGTCAGTCCCTGCACGGCGGCGCCCAGCGCCAGCAGGAGGCCGGCAGTCAGTGCTCCGTCCGATGCCGGTGACACGACGGCGTGGTGGTCGCCGGCCGTCAACGGGGGCGCGGCCGCAATCAGTTCAGGCAGCGGCGCGGCTTCCGGCGAGGCGGGCTCTCCCGAGTGCTCCCCAGCCAGGCGGCGCAGCGCGGTGCGCAGGCCGCCGTCGTACTCCGCGAGCTCCTCTTCTGCCGCCGGTACGCGGCGCTGGGTTGGAAGCAGCAGCTGTTCACCCAGAGTGACTGGCTCGCGGTCCCAGCGCCCGAACTGGTGGAACGTTGGGGTGGACGATTCCGCCTCCGGCTCGCCGATGGCTGTCCCGATGGGGTGCCACTGGTGCGCAAACACCACGGTGCAGCGCGTGGCACTCAAGAGCGGCGCGCAGGCCATCAATCAGCCGGCGCGGAGGGCCATCATTCCCACGCTGATCGGCACGGAACTGCTTCCCGCGGCCAACGCGCTCAGCATGCTTTCGTTCGGCTGGCCATGACAGTGGGGCCGCTGGCCGGCGGCCCGCGCGTGGGGGACCTGCTGGCCGGGGGCGGGACTAAGATCTTGAGTGAGGGCTGGGTCCTGCTTCTGGGCGGAATGGTTTGCGTGCTGGTGGCCTGGGTGGCGGCGCAGCTGCGGCCGGGTTTCCGGAAGTACGATGCCCATGATCCGGTGCCGTAGTTCCCCGCCCGCTGGCGAACCCTGTGGGGGCCCTGCTGAGGCTGACCCTGCCGGGGCGACGTGAAGGAGCGGACGTGCACAAACATCACAACGGCCTGAAGACCGCAGCGCTCTTTGGTGTCCTCTGGGCGGTGCTGCTGGGGCTGGGCGTCCTGATCGGCCTCAACACCCGCAGCGCGGCGCCCATCTGGATCATGGCGCTGGTGGGTGTTGCCACCACGGCGTACGGCTACTGGAACAGCGATAAAATCGCCATCCGTTCCATGCAGGCCTACCCCGTGACGGCGGCCCAGACGCCGCAGCTGTACCAGATTGTCCGGGAGCTGTCTGTGCGTGCAAACCAGCCGATGCCGCGCATTTATCTCGCGCCCACCATGAATCCGAACGCGTTCGCCACTGGCCGGAATCCCAAAAACGCGGCCGTCTGCTGCACCGAAGGCATGCTGCAGCTGCTCGACGCCCGGGAGCTTCGCGGGGTCCTGGGCCACGAGCTGATGCATGTGTACAACCGGGACATCCTCACGTCCTCGGTGGCGGCCGCGGTGGCCGGTGTGATCACCTCGGTGGGCCAGATGCTGCTGTTCTTCGGCGGCGACCGGCGCAACTCCAACCCGCTCTCGATGCTGGCCATGGCGCTTCTGGCGCCGTTCGCTGCCTCACTGATCCAGCTCGCCATTTCGCGGACCAGGGAGTACGACGCCGACGAGGACGGTTCGCAGCTCACAGGCGATCCGCTGGCGCTCGCCTCAGCTCTGCGCAAGATTGAACAGGGTGTCCGGGTTGTCCCGCTTCCGCAGGACCAGAAGCTGGTCAACGCCTCGCACCTGATGATCGCCAACCCGTTCCGCGGCGGCGCAATGACCAAGCTGTTCGCGACGCACCCGCCCATGGGGGACCGGATCGCCCGGCTGGAGCGGATGGCTGGCCGTCCGCTTAACTGAGGCCAGCCGACAAACAGCGCGCCGCCGTCGTCCGCTGCTGAGGACACGCAAACGGCCGGGTGAAACGCAATCGGGCTGGGGACACCGAAATTCCGGTGTCCCCAGCCCGATTCTGTGTCCCGTCGCCGGACCAGTGTCCTTGCTGCGGAAGTCAGGCCGAGAACAGCCCTTCGCCGTCCGAGCCATCAGTGAAGTTGTAGCCGCGGCGCAGCATCCGCACACCCTTGTTCTGCTCCGCGTGGGCTATCCGCACATGCGCATCGGCGGCGATCAGCGGGTGGCTGGCCCGGCCGCTGGCGGCAAAGTCGGGGTCGGTGAACTCCGTCCCGCCGGAAAGCGGGGCGCCCTCCGCCTTGGTCCTGCCAATCAGGTTCTCCTGTCCCCGGAGCGAGGTCCGGTCCCAGATCTCGATGTGCATGCGGATGCGGCGGGCCACGAGGTAGCTGCCGCCCTCCATCCAGGCCTCAGTGGCCGGGGCGCCGCCGGGCACCCAGATGTGTTCGTCCAGAAACGCCGAGTCTTCGGACTTGACGTTGTTGGTCCCGTCCTTGAAGCCGAAGAGGTTCCGCGGCGTCTGTTGCGCCCGCGAGGTGGAGGACGTGCGGCCGAAGCCCAGCTGGGACCAGTGGACACGCGCGTTGCCGAACGAGATGCGCGCCAGGTTCCGGATGGCATGCACTGCTACTTGGGGTCGTCGGAACATGCCTGGACGACCAGGTCCCCGCCCGTTCGCTGATAGTGGAGGTCATCGCCCGGGAAATGCGGCAGGTCGATCAGCGCAGCCGGCCGGCGGCCCTCCAGCCCGAACCGGGCCGTGTCGTCCTTCCCGAACAGTGTTGGGCCAAAGCCGAAGGTCAGCGTCAGGAAAACGGTCCGGGCCCACCGAAATCGGTGGTCCCCGGACCCTTGGCGCGGCGCGGCGCGGCGCGTTGCCGGTGCCGTGTGGCTAGCTGCGGAAGTTAACGAACTGCAGGTCAGCCTCGTCAAAGTCCTTGAGCAGGGCCATGACGGCCTGCAGGTCATCGCGGGACTTGGAGGAGACGCGGAGTTCGTCGCCCTGGATCTGGGACTTGACTCCCTTGGGCCCTTCATCGCGGATCAGTTTGTTGATCTTCTTGGCCAGGTCCTGCTCGATGCCTTCCTTGATGGAGGCTTCCAGGCGGAACTCCTTGCCGGACGCGAACGGCTCGCCGGTGTCCAGCGACTTCAGGGAGATGCCGCGGCGGATCAGCTTGGACTGGAGCACGTCCAGCACTGCCAGGACGCGTTCCTCCGAGTTGGCCTTCATCAGGATCTTCTCGCCGCTGAAATCGACCTCGGCGCCCACGCCCTTGAAGTCGTAGCGCTGGGTCAGTTCCTTCTGCGCCTGGTTCAGCGCGTTGGCCACTTCCTGCTTGTCCACTTTGCTTACGACGTCGAACGTTGACTCGCCGGCCATGACTCTCCTTGTGCTGATGGTTGCCCTCCCATTGGCTCTGGAAGGGCGTGGATCTCTGCATTCCAGCCTAATACGGATCGGCTCTGGCGCTACTGCGCATCCTGCATGATTGACGATTCACAGTTCCCTCCTAGCCGACGCACTGCGGGAACGAAGCTGGGCAGGCGAGAGTTGAACCAGTTGGAACAAGCACGAAAGGGAAGCTATGCATCGCACCGCAGTCCATTACGTCACCCGAACCACTGCCGCAGCCGCCGGAGCAGTCGTCACGGCCGCCACGTCCGTCGTCGCCGCAGCCCTGGCAGGATCCATTGTTTTCAGCCCCGTACCGGACGCCTCTGCCCGCATGGATGGCGTCAGCGAGGACCTCCGCCGGGCAGTGCAGCTGAATCAGATCACGGCGGAGCAGGCTGTTAGGTTCGAGGCAAAGCTGGCGGGGCGGATTCTTGGGGAGGCCTGATTTCGCTCTTCTTCCGCGGAATTGCAAGGCTTTTGGGGTCCGTCTCCGTGGCGGAGCGGCTCGATTCGATTCTTCGGCAGAAGTTCTGTAAAGTTGTCTTGCCCGCGGTTACTGGAAGCGGAACGGCCCGGAAACGGACGTTCTGCAGACTGCAGCCGGGGGTGATCTTCTTTTGAAGTTCGGCAGATTACCCGAGCGGCCAAAGGGGGCTGACTGTAAATCAGCTGGCAACGCCTACGGGGGTTCGAATCCCTCATCTGCCACCCAAGGAAAAGCCTCCGGAACCACCAGGTTCCGGAGGCTTTTTTGTGCCCTTCAGCGCATGGCTTCTGACGGCGCCTCCCGCAGTCCTTCGGCGGCCCCGATTCCCCTTCCGTTGGACTACTCCCCGCGGGGTCGCAGGGGAATTGACCATGCAAAGGGGAAAAGACAGGCCCAAAATCAGGGGAGGAATCGTCGTCGACAGGCGCTCGCGGCCCGGCGTAGGCTGGCAGCATCGGCGCATGTGCCCCCGATGCCCTGCGTCGATTCATCCATCGATGAAGGAGGACCAATGAGTGTTGTACGTGAATTCATGACTACGGATGCGCGCTGTATAAAGGAGAACCAGTCCCTCGTTGAGGCTGCCCGGATGATGCAGGACCTGGACTGCGGGTCGTTGCCCATCTGCGGCGATGACGGCAAGTTGAAAGGCCTGATCACCGACAGGGACATTGTGCTCCGCTGTGTTGCCGCCGGCCGTAATCCGGGCGAGATGATGGCCCGTGACCTCGCGTCGGGCAAGCCGCATTGGATCGATGCCGACGCGAACATTGATGCCGCCATCGAGATGATGGAGCAGTACCAGATCCGCCGGCTGCCGGTCATTGCTGACCACAAACTGGTGGGTATCATCAGCCAGGGTGACATCGCCCGCAACTATTCCGAAGAGCGCGTCGGCGAGCTCGTGGAGCATGTCTCCGCACGGAAGCCGATGTAACGCTCCCACTTAAGGCCTTGTCCGCGGCTCCCGGCCTTGAACGTTCGGAACTGCGGACAAGCTGAGGAGCGGTGCCTGCTATGGCAGTTCACCGCGACGTGGGTGGTCAGTTAAGCGCAATCAGCAACATCTGGTTGGTCCCCGGGATGCAGGTCTGCAGGATGGCCCGGGGGAAACCGCCGAAGACCCGGATGACGTCGTTGGTGGTCCCGGGATTGGGGACCTGCCCGCGGGCCGTCGCCGTGTAGGTCCCGTAGCCGGGGATACTGATGGTCTCACCCACGGCAATGCCGGAGAACCGTGCCCAGCCGCCACAGAAATCGTGTTCAGTTATGAAGAGGGAGTAGCCATCGTTGGGCGTGTAATGGATAGGCCCGATGCACGCATCAACCATGGACTGGCCGCCGGCGCCCGCAATATAGATAGTCCGGACGGCCGGTGCCGGCGGTACCAGGGGAGCAGGCGCAGGGGCGGGAGCGGCGGCCGCCACCGATGCGGTAACAGGCGCCTGCGCCGGTGCTGCAGCTGGTGCTGAAACCGCGACGGCGGGACCCGTCAGTTTCAGCGTCTGGCCGGGAACGATGGTGCTGTATCCGCTGAGTCCGTTGGCTGCGAGCATGGCACCCATGTCCACGCCGTGCGCGGCGGCGATCGTACCCACGGTGTCACCGGCAACCACGGTGTACAGGTTGTTGTCCACTGCCGGTGCCGGTTCAGGGGCGCTTGAGGGCGGTGCCTCGGCCGGCGTTGCCGCCTCCGGTGCCGCCGCAGCAACTGCAACTGCCCCCGGTTCAGCTGAGCCAGCGTAGGTTTCATCCAATGGTGCCGGGGCCAGCGGCCGGGCGACACGCACCACCGGTGGGTCCGCCGTCGTGATGACCGCTGCCGGGGCCGGTGCCCCAGCAGTCGTTGCCACGGGTCCTATCAACGTGGCAAGGCTGACGGAGGCGACCACGATGGCGCAGGCCATGCCTAACCACAGCCTGTTGTTGACCGGTTTGTGGCCTGGTGTGAGATCGACCCGTGGCGCGCATGTTTCGAAATTCCGGCGGGGTAATTCGGAATGGTCTACGGTCAACTGCTTCATAGGTGGCCTATCGAGCGTCGGCCCGGCAACAGGTTCGGTGGGGAGGCCACGGCTCCCATGCAGGACGGATCGAGATGTGGTGCGCCCCGCAGTTCCGGAGTATGTCCGGCGACGCACGGCGCACGATGGGAGGCGCCCGCATACCCAGAAGATACGGATGCTCCGCAATGAAGCGGCATCACCCACCCCGGCATTGGAGGATGCGCCAGCAACTTTGTTCGGCCCTAGGAATTTCGAGTCTAGGAAGCGCCCGCAGGCGGGGCACGAGTAGGGACTACCCTAATATTTCAGCCGGATACTTGGCCCGCCATCAGTTCCATACTCAAGAGTTTTCCGGAACTACCTACCCACGGCCGTGGCTGTCAAAGGGGACTGTCAATACGCGCGGGGATCCCTAAGTTCGGCCACCTGGCGACGCAGCGCAGCGATCTCCGCCACGAGATCCGCCAGTTCCGCGCGAACCGGTTCCTCGGCGGACTCCACAGCGGCCTCGGTGGACTCTTTAACGCGCTGGACCAGCCAGGGCGCGATGGACGCTGTGACCACACCCAACACAGCAATGCCGCTCATCATGAGGCCGCCGAAACCATCTGGCCAACCGGCGTCACAGGGTACATGTCGCCGCAACCCACCGTGGTGAGGGTGGTGATCGCCCACCAGACGGCGTCACCCAACGTCAGGATCTTGGCGCCGGGTGCGGATTGTTCAAGGTCCAGCACTGCCAGCGCGCCCACGAATGCCAGCAGCGCAGCTGATCCGGCCACGTAGGTGACCACCCGGCCGCGGAGGGTCTCGCCAACAGTCCGGTGCAGCACGGAGAGCAGCGTCACCAGCCGGAGCAGCCTGAGCGGGCGGAAAACGGGAGTGCCACAATCAGGAGCTCATGCAGGTTCCAGAAAAACCAGCGACGGCGGTCGGTGGCCAGCCAAAGGCTCGCGGCGTAATCGAGGGCGAAGATCCCCCCCCAGGTCAGCCACATCACGCCCTCAAGTCATTCCGCTCCGCTGCCGTCAACGCGGCCCACCACCTGCCAGGCACAGGCCGCCAGGAATGCCAGTGCCGTCCCAATCAGCGGTAACTCGGCAAGGTCCCGGTAGCGTTGTTGAGTCGTCTGCCACATCCTACGAGGCTGTCCTTTTGCCGTGGATTTGCCGCTAAGTTACCACCGGGTAACATTAGGGCATGCACCTGCTCCTGCGCACCCTCCTGATGCTGTTCACGTCCACCCGCCGTTCGGCGCTGACCATCTGGGACACATCCTCCCTGCCGCTGCGGGTCCTGCCAACGGACATCGACATCGCCATGCATGTCAACAACGGCATGTACTTCTCCCTCATGGATCTGGGCCGGTTCGACCTCATGGTCCGCAGCGGCGTCTGGAAAAGGATGCGCCAGCGTGGCTGGAGTCCGGTGGCGGCGGGGGAGACCATCGCCTTCCGGAAGCCGCTGCAGCTTTGGCAGCCGTACACCATCGAAACGAAGATCATCGGACTGGACGCCAAAGCTATCTACTTCGAGCAGCGTATGGTGGCCGACGGCGAGATTTACGCGCGTGCCTACATCGCCACCCGCCTGGTCAGCAAGGGCAAACCTGTCAGCCAGACGGAGATCCTGCGCGAGTTCGGCCAGCTACCGGCGGACCTGGTTCTGCCGGAATGGATCCACGAATGGCGTGAGACCAATGCCCTGCCGGGCAGCCGTACCCCGGCGCCGCATCTTTGGGACGCCACGGCCTGACCGCCACGGCCTGACCGCCGCGGCCTGACCGCTGCAGCCTGACCACCGCGGCCTGACCGCTGCGGGCCGCCGGAAGTCGCGCACCCTACGTGCCGACGTCGCGCCGGTTCACCGCCACCGCAGCAACGGCCACCAGGGCCACGGAGATGCCCCAAAGCCAGACCGCCGCCGCCCAGTCCGCCCCGTTGGCCACCGGCGCGTTCCCGTACGCCCAGTGGTAGGGGCTCAGGTTCAGCAGCCACTCGACGTCGGGGCTCTGCCGGCCCACCGCGTTGAAGACGTATCCCAAGACGCCGACGGCGGCACCTGCGGCGAGCCCGTAGGTCCGCCGCCCGGACATGGCACCGGCGCACAGCGCAGCGGTTCCGGTCAGCAGGGACAGCCCGGCGAACAGGACGGACGCGCCGAAAAGGTACTCCGGCCGGATAGCCAGCTCGGCCGAATCGTTCAGCAGCCGCACCAGCACAAAGACCAACGCCGTCAGCAGCACCACCCGAATTAGCATGGACAGTGCGCGTTCAAGCACCACCTGGACGCGCGTCACGCCGTGGGCAAGGGTCAGTTCCAGCTGGCCGGATTCCTCGTCACCGCCCACCGCGGCGGCTCCCCACCCCACGGAGGCGATGGTCATCAGCAGGAACCCGATCAGCCCGAAGAGCGTGGCCTGGGTGTAGCCGGGACCGGTGGCCATCTGTTCGTAGTTCAGCGCCTTGGTCATCTCCGCCGGGAGGGCATCAATCAGGTCCTGCATCTGCGCGCTCCCGCCAATGGACGGGTACAGCGGCAGGTACAGGAACGTGGCGCCGGCCAGGCCGGCCGCCCACGCGAGCGTTGAGCGCCAACTGTCGAGGAACGCGCGCCGGAACAGCGGCAGCGTGGTGCTCACCTGGCAATCCTCCGGGTGCTTGGATCCTCCGGGGCTGAATCCCGGGGGATGGAATACAGCTGCAGCACCGATTCCTCCAGGTCAGGCTCCTCCAGGACAAGATCCTTTAATTGCAGCGTGCCCAGGGCCTTGACCAGTGGCTGGATGGCACCTTCCAGCGTGGCGGATACGGTGACGGTGCCGTTGGACTCCAGTAGCTCCACATGCCCGACGCCGGGCACCGCTCCCAGCAGCGCCCCGGCGTCGTGCGCTGTGATGCCGTCCGCCGAGAACCGAACGTGCCGGACGGCACCTTCCCGCAGTCCGCTGACCGACTCGACGGCGATGATTTTGCCGTCCCGGAGGATAGCCACCGTGTCTGCGGTCTGCTGGACTTCGCTAAGCACGTGGGAACTGAGGAAAATGGTCTGCCCCTGGTGCTGCGCTTCCTGCACCATGGCATGGAATTCCTGCTGGACCAGCGGATCCAGCCCGCTGGTGGGCTCATCGAGGACCAGCAGTTCTGGGTTGTGCATAAACGCCTGGACCAGGCCCAGTTTCTGCTTGTTGCCCTTGGACAGCTTGCGGGTGTGCCGGTCGAGGTCCAGTCCCAGCCGTTCGGCCAGCGCGTCGATCCTGCCCGGAGAGACCGGACCGCTGATCGCCTCGTAGTGGGACAGCAGTTTCCGGCCGGTCACCCGTCCCTCGAGGAACAGTTCGCCCGGAAGGTAGCCAATCCTGCGGCGAAGCTCCGGTCCACCCAGCCGCGGATCCTCGCCCAGGACGCGGATCGCCCCCGAGGTGGGGCGGATGATGTCCAGCAGGCAGCGCATGGTGGTGGTCTTCCCTGCGCCGTTGGGGCCGATCACGCCGAACACGGACCCGGCCTCGACGGTGAAATCCACCCCGTGCAGCACTTCGCGGCGGCCGAATTTCTTGGTGAGGGACCTGGTGGCGATAGCTTCGGCCATGCGCCCTCCTGTTCGGCGGTCAGCGGCTGTTGAACTTTTACGTTAGGCGCCGAGGCGCCCGCTGTACACGGCGGGCAGCGGATATTCCCGATGACGCGGGGAGCGAACAGGGTGCCCGCGGCCGGGACATCCGCCGGCGCCTCGCGTACCGTTGAAACCATGGCTACCGTAGACATCACAGGTGAACAGTTCGCATCCACCATCGAAGGCAACGACATTGTGCTCGTGGACTTCTGGGCTGAATGGTGCGGTCCCTGCAAGCAGTTCGGGCCCACGTACAGCGCCGTGTCAGAGAAGCACTCCGATGTCGTGTTCTCCAAGGTGGACACCGAGGCCGAGCAGCAGCTCGCCGCCGAGGCCGGCATCACGTCCATTCCCACGCTGATGGCCTTCCGCGAAAAGGTCCTGGTTTTCTCCCAGCCTGGCGCGCTCAACGCCCAGCAGCTGGAGCAGGTTGTGGACGCCGTCAAGGCCCTGGACATGGACGAGGTCCACGCCCACGTCGCGGGCTTGCAGGCGGACGCCGCCGCCGGCAGCACCCCGGGTGCAGCCAAGAGCTCGGGTCCCCAGGACGGCACACAGATTCCCGGCGCCTGATCCTCTCTTGACTGCAACGTGGGCCCCACGCGCGCAGGGTTCCCTGGCCGAGCTTGCGAGGCGAGGAGCGGGTGGGGACAGTCACTTAACTGCAACGCGGGTCACTTTCCGCCCAATAACTTAGGTTTTTTGGGCGGAAAGTGACCCCGCGTTGTGCGTGGGAGACTAAATGCGCTCGATCTTGGCGGGCTCGGCCAGCAGCGCGCTCAGGGATTCGTCCAGGTCCTGCACGGCAATGCCCTTGGAGTGCTTCGCGAGGTCCTCCTCGGACGCCCACTGTTCGGTCAGGACCAGCTTCTCTTCGGTGGCCTCGGTCAGCTCGTACCGGATGCAGCCGGGCTCGCTGACCACCTCATCGATCGCGATTTCCAGTGCGAGCTTCACACGGAAGAACTCGCCGTCGTTGGGGATGAACGTTGCTTGCAGGTCGATGGGTGCACTCATGGATTTCACAATACCGGGCGTCAGCCTGTGGCCCGATTCCATTGCGCCCGTCCAGTTGGTAGCGTGCCACCATGCGTGCTTACACAGCCGGGGACACTGACGTTCCGCTCCTTGAGGAAACCATCGGCGCGAATTTTGAGCGGGTGGCGGCCGAGTTCCCGTTCCACGATGCATTGATCGAGGCCGCGGCGGTGCCCGGCGGTGACGCCCGCCGCTGGAGCTACACCAAGATGAACGACGACGTCGATCGCCTCGCGCGTGCGCTGCTCGCCTGCGGCGTCGCCCAGGGGGACCGCGTGGGCATCTGGAGCCCGAACTGCGCCGAATGGACCCTCGTGCAGTACGCCACCGCCAAAGCCGGCGCCATCCTGGTGAACGTGAACCCCGCCTACCGCAGCCACGAACTGGAGTTTGTGGTGAAGCAGAACGGCATGCGCATGCTGGTCACCGCGCCGTCGGACCGCAACAGCGACTACGTGGGGATGGCCCGCAACGCGCTCGCGGAGTGTCCAGACCTCCGCGAACTGGTCTTCCTGCCGGATCCCGGCGTAGACGGGCTCGACGCCGGCGTCCCCCAAAGTGAGGCAGAGCTGACGTACGCCGAGCTGCTCAAACGGGCTGACGCCGTCGGCCATTCCGCCCTGAAGGCGCGGATGGCGGAGCTGCTGGCGCACGATCCCATCAACCTGCAGTACACGTCGGGGACCACGGGCTTTCCCAAGGGCGCCACCCTGACCCACCACAACCTGCTTAACAACGGCTTCTCCATCGGTGAGATGCTGGGCTACACGGACCATGACAGGGTGGTGATTCCGGTGCCGTTCTACCACTGCTTCGGCATGGTGATCGGCAACCTTGCCGCTCTCAGCCACGGCGCTGCCACCATCATCCCGGGCCGCGGTTTCACCCCCGGGGCGGCGCTGGAGGCTGTCCAGGATTTCGGCGGCACCTCGCTGTACGGCGTGCCCACCATGTTCATCGCCGAGCTCGCGCTGCCGGACTTCGGCTCCTACGATCTGTCCACCCTCCGCACCGGTGTGATGGCCGGCTCGCTGTGCCCCATCGAGGTGATGAACCGGGTCATTTCGGAGATGCACATGGTGGATGTGGCCATCTGTTACGGCATGACCGAGACCTCACCCGTCTCAACCATGACCCGGCACGGGGACACCCTCCAGCAACGCACCGAAACAGTGGGCCGCACCATACCCCGGCTCGAAAGCCAGGTCATCGACCCCGGCTCCGGAGAGGTGCTGGAGCGCGGCGCCATCGGCGAGCTGTGCACCCGCGGCTATGCCGTCATGCAGGGGTACTGGGCAAAGCCCGACAAAACCGCGGAAGCCATCGACGCCGACGGCTGGATGCACACCGGTGACCTCGCCCGGATGGATGAGGAGGGCTATGTGGTGATTGAAGGCCGGATCAAGGACATGGTGATCCGCGGCGGCGAGAACATCTACCCGCGCGAGATCGAGGAATTCCTGTATACCCACCCGGCCGTCCAAGACGTACAGGTGATCGGCGTCCCGGATGCCAGGTACGGCGAGGAGCTCATGGCGTGCATCATCCTGAACCAGGGGGCGGCACCGCTGGACGAAGCCGCCGTCGCGGAATTCTGCCGGGGAAAGCTGGCACACTACAAAATCCCGCGCTATGTGGACCTCCGAGAGAGCTTCCCCATGACTGTTTCCGGCAAGATCCGAAAAATCGAGATGCGCGAGGAGGCGGTGGCCCGGCTGGGCCTCTGACCGCCGTTTACGATCTATCAGGCCCGGGATGCGGGCGTTGCGCCGAAGCGTTTACGTGCCAAGGACCTGGTTGGCGGCGGCCGGCTGATTCGGGTGCACGCCGGCCTGGACCCGGATTTGGTTCAGCGGGCACGCGTGCTCAGCGTCGCCACACCGGACGCGTGGGTGTCCCACGAGACCGCGGCCATTCTCAACGGGCTGGGTCTTCCTCCCTGGCTGGGCCAGGAACCGCGCATCTATCTCAGTAAGCAGCACGCACTTCCCCGGGTACGGCGCCCCGGCGTCATCGGTCACCGTGTCCACGTGGTTCCGGTGGGAGTGGTGGGCGACTGACGGGATCCGGGTCAGCGGGCCCGCCCGGACGTGGCTTGATCTGGCCCATACGCTGCCGCTCCGGTATCTGGTGGCAATGGGGGACCCGCTGATCCGGGTTCCGCGACCCGAACTGCAGTTCCGTACGGACCTGTTCACGGTCCAGCCGTATCAGCCACCGTCAGGGTGAAACAGAACTCCCCGAAGCTGTTCCCCGCCCTCGTGCCCAAACAGATCGATCTCGACAAACCCCGGTACGGCATCGTCCCACTCGGCCCAGGTCCGGACCGGGATCTGGGACTTCAACAGCGTGCCTGGCTCGGTAAGCGACCGTCCGCGCAGGATCAGTTTGGACCGTTCGCCGGCGAGTTTGCGGTCGATGGTCGCGGCGCTCATCCGCATCAGCAGCCCGGCCTGTTCATCGGTCAGACTTACGTCCACCCTGTCGGTTAGGGCGGGGGCACAGCGTGCGATCCGACAACCTGCTCAAGGGGCAGGCCACCCCATGCTTCCTGACCCAAAAAGAAGAACTCCAGATCTCCGACCGTCTCTCGGGCGGGCACTCCCGGCTGTCCGGCTGAGTCCGGGCCGAGGAGAGAGCGGACCTCTCATAGGTCGACGGGTAAGCGGCAGGTACGGCACGTCAATGGTCACAGTAGGCAGACTATGGGCGCACCCCAGCGCCCTAAACGTGGCCGGGATGCCGGCATCGCCTATGACTTCGCGAACGGGGCACCCCCCAACTGACCGTGTAGTGAGGGATCGGCGCGGGGACGCCCTGCGTTTATTGCTGACGGAACCACGCCACATGGCGGTGGCAGCCACACCATCTCGCGGAAAACTGGCGCTAAGCCCTCCCCGGTCGCCGAACACCCCCGCCCGGGCAATATTCTTCAACCGGCTCGGCACGATCCGCGACCGTTCCTTCGAGCAGCAGCGCTGCAGAACCAGCGGGCTGAACATCAACCTCACCGCCGACTACACCTGGCCGCCTGCCAACCACATCAAACCCGGCAAATACAGGCCACTACGACGCTCGGCAAAACCTTTGCGTCGGATATTTCACAATCACAAGCCACCCCGTTTAGGTGGTCAGTGCCGGCGGTGGTCCTGGATGGTCATCCGCGGCCCGAAAGTGGGTTTGCGGAAGCCGCTCAGGCCGATCATCCGGACCACCCGCTGGCGTTGCCCCGTCCACGGCTCCAACAGAGCCAGCATCCCGGCGTCGTCAGTCCGCCGGCCGGTCAGCGCAGCGCCCACATAGGCGGCGAGGTGGTAATCGCCCACGGCGATGGAATCCGGGCACCCATGGGTCCGCTGCACCACTTCGGCTGCGGTCCACACCCCGATGCCGGGAATGACCTGCAGCTTGGCCGCCGCCTCCACCGCGGGCAGGGCAGCGAGCCGTTCAAGCGCGACGGCGGAACGCAGCGCCCGCATGACAGTTGCGGACCGCTGCGGGCCGACGCCGGCCTGGTGCCACTCCCAGGAAGGGACGCGCAGCCACTGCGCGGGGGTGGGCTGGATGCGGAGCCCTTCGGGCGCGGCCGTGCCGGCCGCCGGCGCGGGCGTTCCGAATCGGTACATCAGGTACCGGTAGCCGCGGCGGGCTTCGATGACGGTGACTTTCTGCTCCAGGATGGTGGGCACAAGGCAGTCAACCACCCGCCGCGTGGAGGGCAGGCGGACCGCCAGGTTCCGGCGTCGGGCCTCACGCACCATCCGGGGGAGCGTGGCATGGAAGGCCGGTTCGTCAAAGGCCGACCAATCGTCGTAGGCGCCCAGCAGGCGGGGCACGCCGGCGAGACTGGCAGCGGAACCGGGCCCCCACGCCTGGGCGTCAACAGCACCCTGCTCTCCGGAGCCAGCGGAGGTGAGACGCAGGGTCACCGGGCCCTCCGGCGTCGTAAACGCAGTCCATAGCCCGTCCGGACGGGAGGAAAACGACGGATCCCCGGTGCCCCGCAGGAGGGGGCCGAGCGTTTGTTTCAGGCTGTAGGGACCATCCGGATGCCACCGGAGGGACGCGTCCGCGGCGGCGGCCAGCCGGGCGGGGGCGTCGGCGATGGTCATGTATTCATCGTCCCACGGCGGGCCGACAATGCAGCTTCCGGAGCCCCTTACAGACCGAAGAAGCCAGGACTAGACTCCATCGTGTGGCGCGGGGCGTCCGCGCCTTCCCCTCGCATTCAAAGGAGCATGCAGTGGCTGGAGTTGTGCATTTTGAGATCCCCGCCGATGACAACGGTCGTGCGAACACCTTCTACGAGAACACGTTTGGCTGGACCCTGAGCCCCATGCAGGGGATGAACTACACCACGGCCATCACCACACCGTCGGACGAACAGACCGGCATGCCGAGCGCGCCCGGGGCCATCAACGGGGCGCTGTTCCCGCGGACCGAAGGCCTCAAGACGCCCATCATTACGATCGATGTAGACGACGTCGATGCCGCGCTGGCCCAGGTCGAATCCGCCGGCGGTTCCGTGGCCCAGGCCAAGGACGCCGTTCCCGGTATGGGCTACTTCGCCTATTTCAAGGACACCGAGGGCAACATCCTGGGCCTGTGGCAAACCGATTCGTCGGCGGGGACCTGACCCTTGGGCAGGACCGGCCGCGGCAGGCGGTAACTTTGTAGTCATGAAGTACGCGCAGTCCGTCCTGGACCTCATCGGTAACACGCCGCTCATCAAGCTCAACCACGTGACGGAAGGCCTCAAAGCCACAGTCCTGGTCAAGCTGGAATACATCAACCCCGGCGGCTCCATCAAGGACCGCATCGCGGTGAAAATGATCGACGAGGCCGAACGGACCGGCAAACTCCTCCCCGGCGGGACCATCGTTGAGCCGACGTCGGGAAACACCGGCGTGGGTCTGGCGCTCGTGGCCCAGCAGAAGGGCTACAAATGCATTTTCGTGGTGCCGGACAAGGTGGGCGAGGACAAACGCGCCGTGCTTCAGGCCTATGGCGCCGAAGTGGTGGTCACGCCCACGTCCGTGGCCCCCGACAGCCCGCAGAGCTACTACAGCGTCTCGGACCGGCTCGTGACGGAAATCCCCGGCGCCTACAAGCCGGACCAGTTCTCCAATCCGGCCGCCCCGGGCAGCCACTACGAGACCACCGGCCCGGAAATCTGGCGTGACACGGACGGCCGGGTCACGCACTGCGTGATCGGCGCCGGTACCGGCGGCACCATCACCGGCACCGGCCGGTACCTCAAGGAGGTTTCCGCTCGCCGTGCCGAGTCCGACGGCGGCAGGGTCCGGATTGTTGGGGCGGACCCCGCAGGTTCGGTCTACTCCGGCGGTACCGGGCGCCCGTACTTCGTTGAGGGCGTCGGCGAGGACATGTGGCCGGACAACTATGACAAGTCCGTTCCGGACGACGTGATCGCCGTCAGCGACGCCGATTCATTTGCCATGACCCGCCGGCTGGCCCGCGAGGAAGGGCTGCTGGTTGGCGGCTCCTCCGGCATGGCCGTGGTGGCAGCGCTGCAGGCTGCCCGCGACCTCCCGGAAAGCGCGGTGGTGGTGGTCATCCTCCCGGACTCCGGACGCGGGTACCTGGCCAAGATTTTCAACGACCAGTGGATGCGCTCCTACGGCTTCCTCTCCGGCGGCGAGGAAGCATCCGTGGGCGAGGTCATCAAGACCAAGAACGGCGAACTGCCCGACCTGGTGCACATCCACCCGAACGAGTCTGTCCGCGATGTCATCAACATCATGAACGAGTTCGGCGTCAGCCACATCCCTGTCCTGTCGCAGGAACCGCCCGTGGTGATGGGCGAGGTCCTCGGTGCGGTTGATGAGCGGACCCTGACCAGCAAGCTGTTCCGCGGCGAAGCGAAGCTGACGGACAAGATCTCCGAGCACATGGGCCCCCGGCTCCCGGTCATCGGCTCGTTGGAAACCATCTCCGCAGCCCGCGAGCTGCTCTCCGACGTGGACACCGTGATGGTGACGTTCGTCGGCGCTCCGGTGGGAATCCTCACCCGCCACGACCTGCTCGCCTACCTCAGCAGCTAATCCTCCGTGGTTGCGCCTGTCGAAACCAGGATCGCGACAGGCTCGATCACCGCATGAAAGGACCGTCAATGTCTGTCTCTGAAAACCAGGGTTTCAACACCCGCGCTGTCCACGCCGGCCAGGCCTTCGAGCCCCGGACAGGCGCCGTGGTCCCGCCGGTGCACTTCAGCTCCACCTACGCCCAGGACGGCATCGGCGGGCTCCGCGACGGCTATGAATACGGCCGCGGCACCAACCCCACCCGTGATGCCCTGCAGGAGCAGCTCGCAGCGCTCGAAGGCGGCACCCACGCCTACTCCTTCAGCTCCGGCCTGGCCGCGGAGGACTCCCTGATCCGCGCCCTGACCCGGCCGGGTGACCACATCGTCCTCGGCAACGACGCCTACGGCGGCACCTACCGGCTCATCAACAGGGTCCTGGGCGAGTGGGGGATCGGCAACACCCCCGTGGACATGGCGGACCTGGACTCGGTGCGCAAGGCTGTTTCCGCGAACAAAACCCGCTTCGTGTGGGTGGAGACCCCCTCCAACCCGCTGATGAAGGTCACCGATATTGAGGCGCTCGCAAAGGTGGCGCACGACGCCGGTGCCCTCCTGATCGTCGACAACACCTTCGCGTCGCCCTATCTGCAGAATCCGCTCGCCCTGGGTGCCGACGTGGTGGTCCACTCCACGACCAAGTACATCGGCGGCCATTCCGACGTGGTGGGCGGCGCCATTGTGGTCAAGGACGCCGAGCTCGCAGAGAAGATCGGTTTCGTCCAGTTCGCCGTGGGTGCGGTGTCCGGCCCGATGGACGCATTCCTTACTACCCGCGGGCTCAAGACGCTGGGTGTGCGCATGGACCGGCACAGCGACAACGGCCAGGCCGTGGCCGAATGGCTGCTACAGCGCCCCGAGGTGGAGGCCGTGCTGTACCCGGGCCTGCCCTCGCACTCTGGCCACGAGCTGGCCAAGAAGCAGATGAAGAAGTTTGGCGGCATGGTGTCCGTCCAGTTCAAGGGCGGCGAGGCGGCGGCCCGCACGGTCGCCGAAAACACGCAGGTGTTCACGCTGGCAGAATCCCTGGGCGGCATCGAATCACTGATGAACTACCCCTCGGAGATGACCCACGCATCGGTCAAGGGCACTGAGCTCGCGGTTCCGGTCAACCTGATCCGGCTCTCCTGCGGCATCGAGGACGTGGAAGACCTCATCGCCGACCTCGAGCGGGCCTTCACCTTCCTCAAGTAGCACCTTCCAACTACCGGCACGAACCAAAAGGCACCCTGGCTTTCTTCAGGAAAGTTAGCTAGGGTGCCTTTATGGTACTCCGCTCCGACTGGTCCCAGCGCAACTGCAGCATGGCACGAGGTCTCGACATTTTGGGTGACCCCTGGAGCATGCTGGTGCTCCGCGAGGTCTTTTTCGGCAACGGGCGCTTCGACGCCATGAGGTCCCGGCTCGCCGTCGCGGACTCGGTGCTCACCAGGCGCCTGGCGGGTCTGGTGGAGTCGGGGCTGCTGGCGAAGAAGGCGTACGACGACGGTGGCCGCGCCCGCCAGGAGTACGTCCTGACCCCGAAGGGTGAGGACGCCCTCCCCGTCCTGAACGCCGTGGTTATGTGGGCGGAAAAGCACCTGCCGGCACCCTCGGACCAGGCCCACATGTTCGTGATCCATTCCGGCTGCGGCCAGCGGACCAGTTCCGCGGACACCTGCACCGGCTGCGGAGAACGGCTGACGGCCGCGAATACGAGCTGGCACAGCCTCACCCGGACGGACGCACCCGTGCAACTGGCCACCGCCGCGTGAGCGCCACGGAAACAGCCCAACGTCGCCGCCTGCACCCCGCCTGGATCGTCGCGGCCGTCGCCTTCCTGGCCCTCGTGGGAGCTGCCGGATTCCGGGCTGCCCCGGGTGTCCTGATGGTGCCCCTGCAGCAGGAGTTCGGCTGGTCCACCACCGTTCTGTCCGCAGCCGTCAGCATCAACCTGGTGCTGTTTGGCCTGACTGCCCCCTTCGCCGCGGCCCTGATGGAGCGGTTCGGGATCCGGGCCGTCACCGCCACCGCCCTGGTGCTGATCGGCGCGGGCAGCGCGCTCACGGTGCTGGTCAACCAGTCCTGGCAGATCCTCCTGACCTGGGGCCTTTTGATTGGACTCGGCACCGGGTCCATGGCGCTCGTCTTCGCCGCCACCATCGCCAACACCTGGTTCTCCAGGAGCCGGGGCCTGGTGATCGGCATCCTCACCGCCGGCAGCGCCGCAGGCCAGCTGGTCTTCCTGCCGTTCATCGCCATGCTGGCCCAGAACCCGGGCTGGCGGCAGGCATCGCTGCTGATCGCCGCCGGCGCGCTGGCGGTGGTTCCGCTGGTGCTGAAGTTCCTCAAGAACTCACCGGCCGACGTCGGCGCCTTGCCTTGAGGTGAAACGGCACCCGAGGAAGGAACGGCTGCGTTCCCGGCAGCGGACCCCGTGGACAGCGGGCGCAGCAGCAACGCCGCGGTGCGCGCCCTGCAGGTGCTCAAGCGGGCAAGCAAGGTGCGGACGTTCTGGGCGTTGGTGGCGGGATTCGCGATCTGCGGCGCCACCACGAACGGGCTGATCGGCACACACTTCATCCCATCCGCGCACGACCACGGCATGCCCGAAACCACCGCGGCCGGGCTGCTCGCCGTCGTCGGGATCTTTGACATCGTGGGCACCATCGCCTCCGGCTGGCTGACCGACCGCTACAACCCCAAGATCCTGCTGGCCGTCTACTACCAGTTCCGGGGGATCGGCCTGCTGGTGCTGCCGCTGCTCCTGAGCGCCAGCATCCAGCCGAGCATGATCGTTTTTGTGGTGATCTACGGCCTGGACTGGGTGGCCACCGTGCCGCCCACCGCGGCAATCTGCCGGAAAACGTTCGGCGCGGACGGCAGCGTGGTGTTCGGCTGGGTGTTCGCGGCCCACCAGCTGGGCGCGGCCGCTGCTGCCCTCGGCGCCGGCGTCATCCGGGACGCCACCGGCCAGTACACCTACGCCTGGATCGGCGCGGCGGCCATGTGCGCCATCGCCGCCGTCATCAGTGCCACCATCCGCAAGGACAAGGCTGTGAAGGAACCCGTCCCGGTGGCGGCGGCCTAGGCTAACCGCCGCCGAGATGGGGGGGGCTACGCCGGGGTTTTAGGGGAGGTGTTGGCCGGGGCGGCCGGCTTCCCTGTGAAGTACCCCCGGGTCGACGGCAGGAACCGGCAGACTACCGCCAGCACCACGCCAAGGCCCAGGAGCGCCACGCCGCCGATGAAGGCACCGCCTACGCCGAAGATCTGCGTGTCGCCGTAGGCGGGATCCCACATCTGGACGGCGGAGATGAAAAACGCGGCCGTCAGCAGGAGAGCGCCCACCAGTGGAAGGATGCCGCGGAACCAGAGGTTGCGGGCCGAACCACGGAGCGTGGACCGGAAGTACCAGAAGCAGGCGAAGCCGGTCAGTGCGTAATAGAACGCGATGAACAGGCCGATGGCGCTGATGGAATCGCTGAGCAGGTTTTCACTGAGGAAGCTCATGGCCACGTAGTACACCACTGCGGCGGTGCCCATGACCTGGGTGGAGAATCCCGGCGTCTGGTTCCGGGTATGGACCTCGCCGAACTTCGGGGGCAGCGCACCGTGCACGCCCATGGACAGCGTGCCGCGGGCCGTAGGCAGGATGGTGGTCTGTGTGGAGGAGAGCACGGAGGCCAGCACGGCCACCACAATCAGCCAGCCCCACGGACCCAGGACAACATCCTTCATGGCCAGGAAGACGTCGGCCTGGTTGGCTTCGTTGCCCAAACCAATGCCCTCGGTGCCCACCGTGGCGTACATCATCACCAGCAACGCCACCGACACGTAAATGGCGACGAGGACGAAGGCTGAGATGACGGCGCCTCGGCCGGGCGTGGTGGACGGGTTTTCGGTTTCCTCGTTCACGGCGAGGCAGGTGTCCCACCCCCAGTAGATGAACAGGGCAAGCAGCGCCCCGTGCACCACAGCGCCCGGATCGGCGAAGGCGGCGGCCGGGTTGAACCACTCGAAATCGAACGCCTGGCCTTCCGGTGCACCCCCCGCGATGCGGACAATGATGGCCAGCGCGAAGATGCCCAGCGAGACATACTGCACATAGGTCAGGACACGCTGGACGTGCTCGCCCAGCCGGATACCCCGGTAGTTCACCAGCGTCATGAAGACAATAAACAGCACACCGGTGGCCGTGACAGCCACCTTGGTTCCGGCCAGCGAACCGTCGCCGATCAGCAGCCACAAATACTGCCCGGCCACCTGGGCCAGGTTGGCCAGGACCACGATCCCGGCCAGCGCAACACCCCAGCCGCCCAGCCAGCCAGCCCAGGGGCCGAACGCCCGGCGGGACCAAGTGAACGTGGTGCCGCAGTCCGGCATGGCGCTGTTCAACTCACGGAACGCATAGGCGATGAACAGGACGGGGATGAACCCGAGGATCAGGATCAGGGGAGTGTAATTCCCGTTGACGGCGACGATCAGGCCGAGAGTCGCTGCCAGCGAATACACGGGCGCGGTGGACGCCAGGCCCAGCATGACCGAGTCGCCGAGGTCCAGGATTCCCGCACGCAGCCCCTTGGCCGGGACGGCACCGCCGGACCGTCCGCCGGAGCCGCTGCCCGCCGTCGTCGTCTCCGTACTCACAGGGTCACCGGGCGCTGGAGGGTCAGGGGGCTCATAATGCGATACCTGCTTTGCTGGAGTGGGCCTGCGCTGAGAGCGGCGCCGGGGCGTCAATGGTGTTGGGCACAAAACGGCAGAAGTAATCGGTGATGGGGCCATCCGATTCCCGGATCCCGCAGCCTACGGACTCGCCGTCCACCACCCAGAGGCCCAGGACGGGGTGGTTGCCATCGAAATCGGGCAGCGGCTGGAACTGCTGGTAGCACCAGCCCTCACGGCCGTACCCGCCCGGCCGCTCCAGGCTGATGCCCTCGGCATGGATTTTGATGTTGTCGCCTTCGCGGCCGTGCAGCGGCTTGGCCACCCATTCCTTCAGCGGGCCTGGCTCGTTGAGATAGGCGGGCAGGAGGTTGGAGTGGTCCGGGTACAGGTGCCAGAGCGCGGCGAGCAGGGCTTTGTTGGAGAGCAGCATCTTCCAGGCCGGCTCCACCCAGCGGGGATTATGGGCACGCTGGAGCAGCCGGTGCCCGAAGGGCTCCTTCATCATCAGCTCCCACGGGTACAGCTTGAACATGGTGCTGATCATGAAGTTGTCCAGGTCCACAAAGCGGTTGAGGTTGGGGTCCCAGCCGATGTCGGACATGTTGATGCCGATGGTGGTCCAGCCCGCCTGGCTGGCGACGTCGCGCATGTACGCGGCCGTCATCCAGTCCTCACCGGATTCCTCCGCCTCCGAATGGGCGATGTGGAGGGTGCTCATGCCGGTGCGGTACTGCATCTTCTTCCACTGCCGGATCAATGCCTCGTGGATGCCGTTCCACTGATCCTTCTCCGGGAACACATCCTGCAGCCAGAACCACTGGGCCACGGCAGCCTCAATCAGGCCCGTGGGGGTGTCGGCGTTGTACTCCAGCATTTTGGCCGGGCCGCCCCGGCCGTCATAGATAAAGTCGAAGCGCCCATAGATGTCCATGTCGCCGGCCTGCAGCGATTCGGCGGCGAGCTCCAGGGCCTGCGGGCCGATGCCGATGTTCCCCATGGCACCCGTGGCCAGGAACTTCGCGGCCTCCAGGCACATCCTGTGCATGTCCTCGGCCTGGACTTCGAGTGACTCCACCTCGTCCATGGTGAATTCGTAGTAGGCGCCCTCGTGCCAGTATTCGATCTTCTTGCCGTCGGGCATGGTGGTGGTGGAAAAGACCAGGCCTTGCCCCTCGATCTTCTGCTTCCAGCCGGGCCTGGGCTCCGATAACAACCGCTTCACGCCTAACCCCCCGTGCTTCCGCCCTTGGAACTGCTGCCAAAGCCGCCCCTGCTGACAGTGCCGCCCTTGGTGTTGTACCCGGTGGACGCCTTGGCCCCGCTGGGGATGGTGCTGGTGTAGCTCGGGTAGGAGGACCGGTTCTGGCCAACCGCGGGCACGCCGGCACCTCTGGAGTAGAAGTACCACGCGAACAGCGCCCCGCTGCGTCCCGCGGAGCTGTTGCACTGGGTGTCTTCCACACGCTCGCCGGTTTCGTCATTGAAACAGACCTGGGCGTAATCGGCTTCATCCTGGTTGCTGGCCACCACGGCAGTGATGGTGCCGGCCAGGAGGGCCGTCAGACCCAGTCCCACCACCACGGTGCGCCGCTGGGAGCGCTTCTTGCGTGTTGCCACATCATGCGCCTGGCGCTCGCGGTCGCGGGCGAAGGGATCCACAGGGGTGACGGGTTCGTTCAGGAGTTCCGGGCGCAGCTCGGGCTTGGGCACCTGCCATGGCGGCGGCTTCGGCGCGTCCTTGGCTTTGTCCTTGTCCGGACCGCCAGTTTGGTCCTTGTCCGCGTCCATGACATCCCCCCTTGGTAGTCCGTGCTGCTTGGTAGTCCCTGCTGAAATCGGTGCTGAAATGGGCGCAACGGTGGGCCGGAAACTCAATCCTGAAATCAGCCTAGCCGCTGCCCCCACAGGCTGCGAGCGAAAACCTGGGGAGAAGTCCCCACCCCGCCGCACCTGCTCACCGAACCCGCGGGAACTTAGACTGGAGCCATGGAAACCGCATCAGTGCTAGCCGTCTGCCGTGTCCACCAACTCCTCGCCGATGAGGGGACCGTGGGGGTCACAGCCATCGACAAGCGCCCGGTGGAGGGCCCCGTCCGGGTCCACCGGCTGGGCGTCCACGGGGATGTCCAGGCAGACCGGATCAACCACGGCGGGGAGGACCAAGCCGTCTATGCGTACTCCCAAGCAGACGCGGACTACTGGGCGGCAGAGCTCCAGCGCGACCTGCCGCCCGGGATCTTCGGCGAAAACCTTCGCGTTGCCGGCATTGAAACCACAGGCGCCGTCATCGGCGAACGCTGGAAGATCGGGCTCGACGTCGAGTTGGAAGTGACGTCCCCGCGTACGCCATGTGTTGCCTTCCAGCGGCGCATGGACGAGCCCCGGTTCGTCAGGCGTTTCACCGAAGCTGGACGCGTGGGCGCCTACCTCCGGGTCATCCGCACCGGGAGCATCCAGGCCGGCGACCACATTCACCGCATCTTTGTGCCGAAGCATGGAATCACGGTGGAAAGGTGGTTCAGCGACCCTGACCTGGAGTCCATGGAGGCATTGCGGGATGCCGACGCCGACGGCGAGATCCGCCTGCAGCAGCCGGAATACGGGGCGGTATTCGAGCGGTTGCAGCGGCAGCTGGCCCGTTAACCGCTCCCTAAAGTGCCGCACAGGGAAGCCATGTGCGCAAGCTCACCGCCGCCGTCGTGCGTTCAATTAGCCGCAAAGCGGATCCGTACCTTACACTTGAAATATCCCCCACTCCGGAAATCCCTTATTCCTGCCCAATTTTTGAGGCAGGACTGGCAAGTGTTGGGGCCCGCTTATGCGATGCGGGCATTTTCATAGGGAGAGCCGGCTAAAGAAAACGCTGTACAGACTGCTGGGATAGCAGCCAAGAGATGCAGCGGGAAGTCCTGCCACGGGATTGCGAAAGCGCCGGACTTCTATGTGACCGGCCGGTCAATGTATGCCCGGCACCCACGGCACATGTACTGCGGCTCCGCTCACCTCGGGTAGTGCCGCCTGGCCCCCTATGGATGAGGAAATTTCCCTATGCCCGAAAATCAGAACGACGCTACCGCCGAAGCCGTAACCGCCGAAACCGCAGCCGTCGAGTTCACCGAAGCCGCTGCCCCGGCCGCAGCAGAGCCCGCAGCCGTCGAGTTCACCGAAGCCGCTGCCCCGGCGGCAGCAGCCCCCGCCGCTGAGACCGAGGCTCCCGCCAAGGTCGAGGAAGCGCCCGCTGCTGAGACCGAAAGCGCTGCCCCGGCAGCAGCCCCCGCCGCTGAGACCGAGGCTCCCGCCAAGGCCGAGGAAGCGCCGACCGCTCCGGCCAAGGCCGAAGAAGCCGAAGAAGAGGGCATCAAGTTCGCCGATCTCGGCATCGACGGCCGCGTCCTCGCCGCCCTGCAGGACGTCGGCTACGAAAAGCCTTCCCCCATCCAGGCAGCAACCATTCCGCTGCTGCTTGAAGGCCGCGACGTTGTGGGCCTCGCCCAGACCGGCACCGGTAAGACTGCAGCATTCGCAGTACCGGCACTGTCCCGCCTGGCCGAGCTCCACGACCTCAACGGCCCGTCCCGCAAGACCCAGGCCCTGGTCCTGGCCCCGACCCGCGAGCTGGCGCTCCAGGTTGCCGAGGCCTTCACCTCGTACGCCAAGCACATTGATGACTTCACCGTCCTCCCCGTCTACGGCGGCTCCGCCTATGGCCCCCAGCTCGCAGGCCTGCGCCGCGGTGCCCAGGTTGTTGTGGGTACCCCCGGCCGTGTGATCGACCACATCTCCAAGGGCTCCCTGGACCTGTCCGAGCTCCAGTACCTGGTGCTGGACGAGGCTGACGAAATGCTGCGCATGGGCTTCGCCGAAGACGTGGAGCAGATCTTCCAGCAGACCCCGTCGGACCGCCAGGTTGCGCTGTTCTCGGCCACCATGCCGAGCCAGATCCGCCGGATGTCCAAGCAGTACCTGAACAACCCGGCCGAGATCTCGGTGAAGTCCAAGACCACCACCGGCGCCAACACCCGCCAGCGGTACCTGCAGGTCATGGGCCCGCACAAGCTGGACGCCCTGACCCGCATCCTCGAGGTTGAAGAGTTCGACGGCGTCATCGCCTTCGTGCGCACCAAGATGGCCACCGAGGACCTGGCTGACAAGCTGAAGGCGCGGGGTTTCCAGGCTGCGGCCATCAACGGCGACATCCCGCAGCAGCAGCGTGAACGCACTGTCGACGCGCTGAAGGAAGGCCGCATCGATATCCTGGTGGCCACCGACGTCGCGGCCCGTGGCCTTGACGTTGAGCGCATCAGCCATGTGGTCAACTACGACATCCCGCATGACACGGAGTCCTACGTGCACCGCATCGGCCGCACCGGCCGTGCGGGCCGTTCCGGTGACGCCATCCTGTTTATGACGCCGCGGGAGAAGTACCTGCTGCGTTCCATCGAAAAGGCCACGCGCCAGCCGGTTGAGCAGATGCACCTGCCCACTGCCGAGAGCGTGAACACACTGCGCCTGGGCAAGTTCGCCGAGCGCATCACCGAGACCCTTGAGTCTGAGGATGTTGCGGCGTTCCGTGACCTCATCTCCTCCTACGAGGAAGAGCACAACGTTCCGGCGGCAGAGATCGCCGCTGCACTGGCCGTTATGGCCCAGGGCGGCCAGCCGCTGCTGGTCAAGGAGCTGCCGGCAGCTCCCGAGTTCCAGAAGCGCGAACGCTCCAAGGACGGCTTCGGTTCACGCGGCCCGACCCGTACGCTCACCGAAGGCAACGCCACCTACCGGATCGCCGTCGGACGCCGCCAGCGCGTTATGCCGGGTTCCATCGTGGGCGCCATTGCCAACGAAGGCGGCATCTCCTCGGCCCAGATCGGCGGCATCGACATCCGGTCGGACCACTCCCTCGTGGAGCTCCCGGCGGATCTGAGCCCCGAGCAGCTGCGCGCGCTTTCCCGCACCCGGATCGGCGGCGAGCTGATCCACCTCGAGCTGGACAACGGCCGCAAGTCGTCCGGTGGCGGCGGCGAGCGTGGCGGTTACCAGGGCAACCGTGGCGGCGACCGCGGCGGTTACTCCGGCGGCGGCGACCGTGGCGGCAACTTCAAGGGCAACGGCGGGTTTAAGAAGGAATTCCGCAAGTCCGACGGCGAGCGTTCCTCTGCTGATCGTGGCGGCCGCTCGTACAGCGACCGTTCAGAGCGCAGCGTAGGTGCCGACAGCGGTTCCAGCCGCGGCCAGGCCAGCGACTCCCGTTTCGGCGGCCACGGTGACGGCTCACGCAAGCCCCGCACCGAAGGCGGACGTGACTTCAACCGCAAGGGCAAGTGGTAACCGTCAGGTAGTCTGACAAGTTTCCCCCCGAGGGGCCGGCTTTCGAGCCGGTCCCTCGGCATTTAATTTGCACAGGTTTCTGCGATGACCCTCCCGGGCAACTGAGTCCTTGGCTCCGCGGACCTCAGCCCGTACGCTCGAGGGGCTACCGATGGCGTAGCTGTGAGCGGTCCCGGCCCGCCTTTGGGGCCAGGTCCGCCGCAAAGTACAGCGAAAGGCATCAACGTGGGATTCCTTGACGATCTGAAAAAGAACCTCGGCATGGGCGACAAGAACGAACAGCATAACGAACCCCAGACCGGTCGAGACACCAGCGCCGGCAGCAATACCGACCAGGCCGCAGCCGATGCGCAACCCGACCAGCAGGCCGCCGACGCGCAGGCCGCAGCTGACGCCGCAGCCGCCCAGCAGGCCGCCGACGCAGAGGCAGCGGCCAACCAGGCCGCAGCTGACGCCGCAGCCGCCGAGCAGGCAGTAGCCAACCAGACAGCAGCAGCACCCGCGCCGGCCGCCGCTGCCTCCGAGGTTGTGGTTGAGGCCGGCGACACCCTCAGCGGTATCGCCGCACAGTTCGGCGTAGACCTGGGCGCGCTCATCGCAGCGAACGCCGACACGGTGCCCAATCCGGATCTGATTTACCCCGGACAGGTACTCCGGCTGCCGTAGTTTGTGGCGCCGGAAATAGGCCATAAAAAAGGGCGTCGATGCAACTGTTTCGGCGCCCTTTTGTGGGCCCAGCCGCCGATTTGTTGGTGGGGAAATCTTCCGGTAGAGTATTTACTCGTTGCCCCCCTAGCTCAGTGGTAGAGCGCGTTCTTGGTAAGAACGAGGTCACCGGATCGATTCCGGTGGGGGGCTCTGAATGAGGGCCTGCGTCAAGGCGGTTTTTGACCGGCATGACGCAGGTTTTTCTCATTCGTGGCGGTGTAGCTCAGTTGGTTAGAGCGCACGACTCATAATCGTGAGGTCGGGAGATCGAGCCTCCCCACCGCTACCAGGCAGGACCCCGCAGGCTACGCGCCCACGGGGTCCTTTTCTTTGCCCGCCGAGAGCTCACACCTCGACGGGGCGGCCGACACAGGCGGCCTACCCAACCGAGGGCGGTGGCGGCACAATGGGCGCATGGGCAAGCTCATCTACTCAGGCATCGCGTCCCTCGACGGGTATGTGGCGGACCGCGACGGCAACTTTGACTGGGCGGCGCCGAACGAGGAAGTCCACGGGTTCGTCAACGACCTCGACCGGGATGTCGGCACATTCCTCATTGGCCGCCGCATGTACGCGGTGATGGAAGTCTGGGAGACGATGGGCACTGCCGACAGTCCGCCCGTGATACAGGACTTTGCCCGGATTTGGCAGGCGGCAGACAAGGTTGTCTACTCCACCACCCTTACGCAGCCCAGGACCAAACGGACCACCGTCGAATCGCGGTTTGATCCGGAAGCGGTCCGGCGGCTCAAGGAGACCAGCAGCAAACCCCTGGGCATTGGCGGGCCCACCTTGGCTGCCGCGGCCATCGAGGCGGGCCTGGTGGACGAATACCAGATCTTCCTCAACCCGGTGGTGGTGGGAGGGGGCCTGCGGTTCCTGCCCGACGGCCTGGGCCTGAGGCTTGAACTCCTGGCGGAGCACAAATTCGGCAACGGCGTGGTCTACCTGAACTACCGCACGCTCTCCTGATGCAGAATGGGAAGCATGACCCGCATCGCCATCATCGGCGGCCACGGCAAAGTGGCCCTCCACCTGTCCACCCTCCTCACCGCACAAGGCCATAGCGTCACCTCGATCATCCGCAACCCGGACCATGCCGCGGATGTCGAGGCAACGGGAGCAACGCCGTCGGTCCTTGACGTTGAAAGCGCGACGACTGCGGCCATCGCAGGCGCGATCAGCGGCCACGACGCGGTGGTCTGGTCAGCCGGGGCCGGGGGAGGCAATCCCGCCCGGACGTACGCGGTGGACCGGGACGCCGCGATCCGGTCAATGGACGCGGCCGCGGAGGCCGGCGTCGGGCGTTATGTCATGGTCTCTTACCTCGGCGCAGGGCCGGACCACGGCGTCCCGGCGGACAACTCCTTCTTCGCCTATGCTGAGGCCAAAGCCGCAGCGGATGAATACCTGCGCGGCACCAAACTGGCCTGGACCGTCCTGGGCCCGGGGTCTTTGACGGAGCAGCCGGCCAGCGGCCTGATCGAGGTGGACCCGCCGCGCGACCTTAACGGGGCAACCTCCCGCAGCAACACTGCCGGCGTGGCCGCAGCGGTGCTGGACCTGCCCGGAATGGCCGGGCGGACCATCGAATTCCGGGACGGCACACTGCCCATCGCAGCGGCGCTGGAACCTCAGCCCTAGCAAACGGCCGGAATGCGCCTCCGGCCCGATAAACTTAATCCGGCGCCGGGCGCCTCCCGCCGGACCGCGGGAAATGCCGCCTCGCCGGGGAAGCAGGCACATGGATCAGTTGGCGCTCATCATCGGACTTTTGCTGGCCACAGTGGTGGCCGTCGGGCTGTGCCTGCCCGTGTCCTGGCCCAGCGGGCACAGGCTGCTGCCCTGACGGCACTGAAGCAGCATGACCTGATGAAGGACCTGCCGCCCGAAAAGGTGGCCCTGGTGCGGGAGAAAATGGGCCGCCTGCATGCCGATCCCCAGGATGGCAGCCTCCGGAACGAAAGCGTGGATGACCTCAGGGTCCGTGGACGCGGCCTGGCCATCGCGGTCCAGACCATCGCCCTGGATGCTGCCCGGCAGGAAGTGGTGCTGGCACGCAACGAACCTGACGTGGACCCCGAGGTGGCGGACAGGGTGCTGCGTCAACTGGACCTTCGGACCATGATCCTGCCGGAGTAGCGTTGCCGCCGGAGGAGCTCTAGGGTTGCGCTGCCAGCTCCAGCTCGAGGGAATGTTTCTCCACGTAGTCCAGGGCGCACCGGATGGCGCCCACCGTCACGATCGAATCACCCAGCGGTGAGACGGCCACCCGCGGGGGAGTGACGGTGAACTCCGTCAGCTGTTTCATGATTGGCTCAAGCAGTACTCCGGCGGAGTTGGCCACCGCGCCCCCGATCACCACCAGTTCGGGGTTGAGGATGGTGGCTACAGCCCCGATGACCCGGGCCATCCGGTCTGCCAGCCGTGCCAGGATCGTCAGTGCCACCGCATCGCCGCCGGCTGCGGCTGCAAAGACGTGCTCGGCCTCTGCGCCCCCGGCGGCAAACTCGCGGAGCGATGTTTTGGCCCCGCCGGCGAGGGCTTCGGCTGCCCATATCCTGGCAACCGCGGCGATGCCGTACGTGTCTCCGACGCCCTCCACCATCTCGAGGAACGCGAGCTCGCCGGCGCCGCCGTCGCGGCCGTGCAGCAGCCGCCCGCCGTCGATCACTCCTGAACCGAGGCGCTCGCTGGCGAGAATGACCGCGACGTCGTCCACGCCGGCAGCGGCACCTTTCCAGCGGTCACCGAGCGCGGCCAGGTTCGCGTCGTTCTCCAGCAGAACCGTCCAGCCGTGCAGGTCCCGCAGCGCAGACTTCAGCCCGACGTCGAACAGTCCCCAGAAGTGCTGGTTCGCCAGCACATCCCCGTGGCGGTCCACCGGCGCTGCGATGCCGGCGCAGACGGCGAGGACTGATTCCGGCGTGGCGCCCGCCTTCTGCAGGGCCTTCACGGCGGTGCGGTCAATTACTGCGATGCGTTCCGCGGCTGAGATGTCGGCTTCGGCAAACGCCTGGCTGGCCCGGCTGAGTGCTGTCCCGCGGAGATCGGACACCACAACGGTGGCCTTGGAGATGCCCACGTCCATGCCCAGGACGTAGCCGGCCAGCTCGTTGAGTTCAAACCGCCGGGCAGGCCTGCCCTTCCGGTAGGCGCCGAAGACCCGCTGATTATCCAGTTCCCGGATCCAGCCGCGCTGCATGAGGTCTTCGCACACCGAAATGGCCGTGGCCCGGGTGAGCCCAGTGGCAGCCATGACGTCCGTGACCGTCACGGCATCTGCAGAGCGCAGAAAGTCCAGCACTGCTCCCGCGCTCACACGCCGCAGCAGCTGGGGGCTCGCCGAAGACACTTCAGGCATGGTGTTGACCTCCTTACGCTTTCCGTCAGATAATAGTTGAAGAACTAAATTTAGATCCAATATAAATATTCAGCATGAGTCGTAGAATAGCCAGATCTTTCCGCCGGCAGGAACACACCAACCGAACGAACAGGAATCTTCTTTTGTCCACTACCGCCACGCTGGCAACCCTGTCCGACGCACATCCCGCGGCCGATCCCAACTGGTGGCGCCAGGCTGCGGTTTACCAGATCTACCCGCGCAGTTTCTCGGATTCGAACGGTGACGGCCTGGGTGACATCAAGGGCATCACGGCCAAGGTCCCGTACTTGAAAGCATTGGGGATCGACGCCGTGTGGCTGAGCCCGTTCTACCCGTCAGCCCTTGCCGACGGCGGCTACGACGTGGACGACTACCGGAACGTGGACCCCATGCTCGGAACGCTGGCGGACTTCGACGAGATGGCCAAGGCCCTCCACACGGCCGGCCTCAAGCTGATTGCCGACATCGTCCCGAACCACTCCTCGAACCGGCACGAGTGGTTCAAGGAAGCCCTCGCCGCACCGCGGGGTTCAGCAGCCCGCGCTCGATACATCTTCCGGGACGGGCTGGGCGAAAACGGCGACCTGCCGCCGTCGGACTGGGACTCCGTGTTCGGCGGCCCCGCGTGGGAGCGCATCACCGAACCGGACGGGACCCCCGGCCAGTGGTACCTGCACATCTTCGCGAAGGAGCAGCCGGACCTGAACTGGGCCAACCGGGAAATCCGTGACGACTTCCTGAAGACCCTGCGCTTCTGGTCCGACCGCGGCGTGGACGGCTTCCGCGTGGACGTGGCCCATGCCCTCACCAAGAACCTCACCGAGCCGCTGCTCTCCAAGCTGGAACTGGCCCGGGAGGGCCAGGTGGAGGACGGTTTCGACGACGGCTCGCACCCGTTCTGGGACCGCGACGAGGTCCACGACATCTACGTCGAGTGGCGCGAAGTGTTCAACGAATACAACCCGCCGCGCACCGCCGTCGCCGAAGCCTGGGTCCACGCCACCCGTCGGGCCCGTTACGCCAGCCCCGAAGGCCTCGGCCAGGCGTTCAACTTCGACCTGCTCCAGGCCGACTTCGACGCCGGGGAGTTCCGCGAAATCATCACCCGCAACCTGGCCGAAGCCGCTGCCACCGGCGCGTCCTCCACCTGGGTTTTCTCCAACCACGACGTCGTCCGGCATGCAACCCGCTATGGCCTGCCGCAGGTTTCCAAAGGCAAGCAGCACGCCAAGGGCCAGGATGGCAAGGACTGGTTGCTCGCCGGCGGGCCCAAGGAGGACCTGGATGTGGTGCTCGGCGAGCGCCGCGCCCGCGCCGCAACCCTGCTGATGCTCGCCGTGCCGGGTTCCGCCTACCTCTACCAGGGGGAGGAACTGGGCCTGCAGGAAGTGACGGAAATTCCCGACGCCGAACGCCAGGACCCCGCCTTCTACCGGAACAAGGGTGTGGAGATCGGTCGCGACGGCTGCCGCGTACCGCTGCCCTGGAAGGTTGAGGGAACCTCATTCGGCTTTGGCGAGGACGGCGCGCACCTGCCGCAGCCGGACTGGTTCAGCAAGTACGCCGTGGAGGCCCAGGACGGCACCAAAGACTCCACTCTGGAGCTGTACCGGACTGCCCTGACGCTGCGCCGCGAACTGCTGGCCGCCGAGGAGTTGCGGTGGCTAGAGACCGGTAATCCGGAGGTCCTGCACTTCAGCCGTCCGGGCGGCTGGCAGTCCGTCACGAACTTCGGGGACACCGCCGTGGACCTGCCGGCCGGGACCGTCCTGGTCGGCAGTGCTCCGCTCGAAGACGGCAAGCTGGCCGCCAACAGCACTGTATGGATGCGCTGATGCCACTGTCAGTATGGTCTGTTGTCCCGGACCGGCGTTCCTGACGCAGGAACTCATCTACGGATGCATGGGCCTGGGCGGCAGCTGGTCCGATGAGCCCCATGGTGCCGGCCATGTGGACGAGGCGGCTGCCGCCGTCGAGGCCGCGCTGGCCGCGGGGATCACGCTGTTCGCGCCGATGGCGTTGAAGGCTATGAAGGACCGGTAAGTCATCGTGGCGACTCCGGCCGTGACAGGGAGGAAGGTGCGGACGGTGGGCACGAAGCGGGCCAGGACGACTGATCGGCGGCCGTATTTTTCGAAGAAGCCGTGGGCTTTGTCGACGTATTCGCGGCGCATCAGCCGGGAACCGGGTTTGTTGAAGACAGCCGGCCCGGCCTTCCGCCCAATCAGGTAGCCCGTCTGGTCGCCGGCGGAAGGCAGCGGCGAACGCGGCACCCGCCAGGACCAGGATGTTCACTTGGATGGTTCCGGTGGAGACGAGGAGGCCGGCGGTGAACAGCAGCGAATCCCTGGGGCAGAAAGAAGCCGACGAGCAGCCCGGTTTCGATGAACAGGAAAGCACAGACGATGACAATCACCCACGGCCCGAGAGCGGGGTCGCGCAGGAACTCGTTCGGATCCAGCCACGGGGGCAACACCCAGTGAGCGGGCGGGCCATCAGTTCCGGTGCGTGTACGAGGGGGCGCATGTGCCCCATATGCCCCGGTCCGCCACGGCAGTTGGAGGCGTGTCGGGGAACACCGCCGGCCATCAGCGAACCTCGAGGTCCGCAGGCCGGGGCAGAGCCCGGCAATAGCAGGAACACGCCGGCGGTGTAGAGCCTCTCATCGCCGCACTGCCCATCGTCGTGGGCGAGCCGGTCGGCGACAGGAAGGCCGTGGAAACGCGTAAGGACGGGAAATGCCACCAACTCGCCAAGGTTGCTCTCAGGGTTATCCGGCACACTGGATCATGACCGCCCGCACCGGGAGGCCCAGCCGGTAAAACGGTACGCCACGGAAGGAACAGGATATGAGCGTCAAAGACCTCAAAACCAGGACAAAAGTCCTCCTCGCAAGTGCAGGCATTCTCGGCCTGGCCGGTGTCGGCCTTGGGGCCGCGAATGCTGCAACACCTGCGCCGGTGACCACCCAGTCCGTCACAGCCGAGGAACCCGCCTCCGGTGACGTCGCGGACGCCCCGGACGCCGCCGAGGTACCAGATCCCGCCGACGCGCCGGAAGCACCCGGTGATTCCGGCCCAAACGACGAGCAGACCGGTGACTTTACCGACCCCGTAGACGCCCCCGGAGGCCCATAGCAACACCACACGGGGGCCGTGACGAAGATCCCCGGCGCCGGAGGCCCGCGCGGCACCGGGGCTATTTTATGGGTCATGTGAGATTTTTCAACCGGGCTGCATCCTTTCGCAGTTCCGCTTTAGCGCCGACTGGAAGGTGCAGTTCATGAGTACACGAGAGATGACATCCCCGCCCTCAACCAAGCCGCTGTTGAGCAAGGTCCCCGAGATCACGATCTGGTTCTGGATCATCAAGATCCTCTGCACCACAGTGGGAGAGACCTTCGCTGACTTCATTAACGTAGAGCTCGGAGTCGGCCTCGTCTCAACGGCAATCATCTTCACCGTTGTCACTGCTGTCGTGCTCGCGGTTCAGATGCGTCTCCGGCGCTATCTCCCGGGCGCGTACTGGCTGACCGTCGTCGTGATGAGCATCACCGGAACCCTTTATACTGACCTCCTCATCGACGAGGCCGGTGTGCCCCTTTGGGTCAGCGCCGGTGTGTTCTCGGCAGGGCTCGCCGTCGTCTTCGCCATCTGGTTCAGCAAAGAACGAACCCTCTCCATCCACAGCATCGTCACCGGCCCCCGTGAAGCCTTTTACTGGCTCGCCGTTCTGGTGACCTTCGCCCTCGGCACGGGCCTGGGTGACTGGACTCTGGAGCTCACCGGATGGGGACCTGGCATCTCGATCCTGCTGCCCCTGGTCCTCATCGGCGTCGTCACCGCCCTCTGGCTTTTCGGCGCCAACCCTGTACTCGCCTTCTGGATCGCCTACATCCTTACCCGCCCCCTCGGCGCGAACATCGGCGATTGGCTCGGCCTCACACCCGCCGAGGGCGGGGTGGGCCTTGGCACTCTTTTGACGAGCATCATCTTCGTCACCGCGATCCTCGCCACCGTCGTATATCTCTCGATCAGCAAAGCCGACGTCGTCGAACACGCATCCGAGAAGTCAGCCCCGGACGCGCCCCCCGGCCGCCAGCGAACCGCGCTGGGCATCCTCGCCGCAGTCGCGGTCGCCACCGTCGCGCTCCTCGCCTACACCAACAGCGTCCCGCACACGAGCCCGGTCGCCGAGAAGACCGCCGCACCGAGCTGTGGTGCCGGCTCTGCCGGGCTGACCCAGGCTGAGGCCCGATCGGCAGCACAGGGACACTTCCCGGCCTCGAACATTGCCGAGTTCCGAACCATCACCTCCGACACCCTCGCACTCGTCGAAAAGGATGACCAGGCCGCGGCTGCGGCCCGCGCCACCGACCTCGAGACCTCCTGGGACGAGAACCAACATGCGCTGAACGCCACCGACTGCGCCGCATGGACCTACATCGATAAGCAGATCGATCCTGTCCTGTCCGCAGTCCGATCGCGCACCCCCAATCCGGGGACAGAACAGAAAGTCTTGAATGACCTCCTCACGACCCTCGGCGGCGCATAACCAGCCCACGAAGGCTAAAGTCAACGCAGAACTAACGAGCCCTAGTATGGGCCGCACCCTTCCGGCCAGCCTGGCCGGGATCTGCCCAGTTACGCTGTGAAGCAGCCGCTGCTGGCCTGCTCCCTTTCGGGCTAGCTCCCCTCAGTCGTCTGGTTTCCGGACCGCTTCCAACTGTTTGCGCGATTGGTGCTGGGTCATAGGCTGAAGATTCCATAACAGTCATGGAAGGCCGGTGGCGTCGTGGGTGAGGGAACTAAGGATGATCCGTGGAAGCTGGTGACGGCCCCGGGGTCCTCTGAATACACAATGTATCGGGATCCGGAGTCAGATCCGCCAGCATTGGTGTGCCAGGTCGGGACCACCACGCTGAAGTATCACGTCCAGGCCATTGAGGACCTTCACTCATGGTTGCTCGAACAGGGCGACTGGGTTCCGCTCGGGGCTGCGGATGAGAATCAGCCCGCGACGGACGGCAGTGTCGAGGCCTGGGGCAGGGACAGTGCCAACCCCGTGGGCGGATGGTACGGGCCGCGGAAGGGCTATCGGGGCCGGTTCGGAATGTACATTCCTCCACTCCTGGAGGCACTAGGCCGGGCCGAACTCACGCACGAGAAGCGCAACAACACTGTCCGGGCACTGCCTGCCTAAACCCTGATATCCCGGAGCCTGCCCCGGACTTTCTCGCAGCGGTCGAGCGCTTTCGCTCCCGACCAGCGATGTCCCCACCCGAGGGTGAGTCGGATACTCACGAGGAGAACCTCATTGAACATCCCGAGTGATACTCGCTCCGTCTTGGTCGTGCATGGTCGTAATGAAGCGCTCCGCAAGGCGATGTTTAACCTCCTCCCCTTCAACCTGTCACCGATGGAGTGAACAACTACCCACAACCGGGGACAATTCCGTAGTGGTTATCCACTGCTACGACTGCCGAAGGGAGCTTTCCCCATGGCTCCAAAAAATCCAGCCGTGGTAACCCGAATTGCCCCCAAACGTGGACAGGACCGATGCCCCCCGTGTGCAGGGCAGCGGGAGGGCGGCCTTCACCAGCGACATCGGACTGACACAACTGACTGTATCGAAAGGACCCCGGGCCAAGGGGATCTGCCATCAGGCCCGTTCGGTCAGCAGCGATGCCGTGCAGGTCCCTCTTTGCTTCCAGAAGAAGCGCGGGAGCGGCTTGGTAGAGGGCGGTCACCTCGGAGAGCAGCCGCCTGGAGCTCACGGTGGCAAGCTTGAACCGCCGGTCGCGGACCAGGGTCTCCAGTTCCAGGCAGCAGGCTTCCGCGCTGAGAGCGCCGGTCATGGATGATGCGACCTTCAGGCTTAGTACGGCGTCATGGGAAGCGTCTGCGTCGCCTTCCCGTATCCCGCGGAGAATTCGCTCCAGTCGGCCCGGCAGCATTTGAAGGTAGATCTCCAGGAACTTCAGCGTTTCGGTAGGGCTGTCCAGCTGGTCGGCCAGTTCGCGTATCCGGTCAAAGTGAAGCAGAGTCCGGACTCGCTCAGGCAAGAGCTTCTACCTCCGGCGATTCTTTTGGGGCCTGTGTCTCGGGCTTCTTGCCCCAGATACTCGAGAGCAGGCTGACAACGAGCACCGCCGGGGCGCCGTACATAAGGATGTTCAGAACGACGGGTTCGCGTAAGGCCCGGATCGCGTGGCCAGCATAAGGGATGGTGAGAACGTGGCGGTCAACCGAGGTGCCGTTGATGGTTGCAATCCACGGATCGAGGCCATTGTTGGCATCGCCTTTGGTCTGCACGGCAGTGGTCCCGTCAGGGTTCACCGTCGCTGAGGTGACCCGATGGGTCTCGATTCGACGGTCTTCGACGGGAATGCCGTACGTGATGATGTCGCCGGCCCGAATCTCATCGACAGGAACTGGCCTGGTCACGACCACGTCGCCGGGGTTGATCAGTGGGGACATGGATCCGGTCAGCATCGTCGAGGTCTGGTAGCCGGACAGTCGGGGGCCAATGGCCAGCATCAGGAATGCTGCCACGGACAGGACAAGAAGTGCGGTGGTCAGGAACGACGCCGAGCGGCGCAGAATCCGGCTCACCGGCCTTGAACCGGAACGAGATCCCGCAACACGATGCGACCGCGCTTCACCCGGATGGGGAATGAGGTGAATTTGATGGCAGTGCTCATGAGCGGGTCCTCGTTCCGGAGATGGTGCTGGACGCTACTTGGTGGTGGCGGTGCGCTGGGTTGCGGTGAACGTGAACCCGATGGTGCTGGTCAGGCCCTGGAGCGCGTTCGGCGCGGAGCCCGGCAGCGCCGTGGTGACCTTCAGGTTGTCAGTCTGGGCTGAAGCCAGCGAGGAGAGGTTAGCCAGGGTCTTGGGGGTCACGGTGAGGATCGGGGAACTGGCCAGAACGATGGTCGAACCTCCCGCGCAGGTGTACGGCGCGGCCGTACCGGTCCAGGCGGTGCTGCAGTTCTCGATGGTCAGCTGAAGGCCGTTCACCAGTTCAGAGGTAAGGAGTGATCCGGTGACTCCGGCAGAGGTGTCCAAGGTGATGTTGTTCAGGGACGAGTTTCCGGTGTTGGTGAGCTTCACGAGCTTCTCGACCTTGTCGCCGGGCAGCAGGCCGGTGACGGGAACGTTCAGGGTGTTATCAACACCGGCTGCGGCCAGGGCGATGTTGACGGTGCCGGCGGTGACGGCCTGGCTGGCGGACGTGGTGCCTGTGAAGGCACCGTATGTACCCAGACCGGCAACGGCGGCGGCGGTGCCGACCAGTGCGACGGAAGCGATGATCTTGCTGGTGGTGGTTTTCAAGGCGATGCCCAAGACGGAATCCTTTTCGTGACAGGCCTTCCCTCATTGGGCTGGCCGTGGCTTGATTCAGACCCTTCGGCCTGTCTGGGTTCCACTTTGCAGTTGAAGAATCAAGGAATCACCACGGCGTCGATCAAGAATCAATCAACTAAATCTTTCAGAGTCTTCGCAGGTCAGCGCCATATCAGCGTCGGTTCAGATTTCTGTGCTTCAGGTCACATCATCTTCCAGGGGAATTGTTGCCAAGCTGACGGTGTCTTGATCATTTCTTGAGACCCATGCTGAAAAGTTGTCGAAGAGCCGGGGGAAGGTGCGCAACATGCGGCACAACCCAACGGTTGGGAAGGACAGAATTGCGGCATAAGAAGGGCTTACGACAGCGGTGGCAGATCATGCTTGCCTGTGCAATTACTGCGTGCCTGCTCGCCGGCGCACCTGCCGCGAATGCAGTGTTCTCACGTACTCTCAACGCTGGAACCACGTCAGTCGGGACATACACGCTCGCCGCCCCCACAGGAAACATCGTCGTCCCCTCGTGCACGCCGATCGGCGCCAGTGGCAAGTACCGCATGAACATCACGGTGACCGGCCACGGAACAGTCGAGAAAGCCACCGATTATGTGCTCACCGTCTGGAACGCGGGTGGGGTCACGCAGTCCGCTACGACCCTCACGCCCGTGGGGTCATATTCCAGCAACAATGCGGCCAAAGGCTGGGGATACTCCATCGACGCTCAATACCGGACATCGTCCACTGCCTGGTCAAGTACCAGTGTGCCTATCACCGTCTGCGATTAGCCCTCCACACTCTGCTCACCACGAATATTCCTCTCAAAGTGACGAAGGCGTTCCAGGCCGAGTAGGCCGCGACTCGGCCAGAAACCAACAAAGCTTGCCGATGAGGGACCGGCAGGCTTTCAGGGACTGACGGTACCGTGAGGAGGCTTGGCAAGTGAGTTGACTAGTGATGGTCCGATGCCTTCGAAACAGCCCTTTGCCGCGTGGGCGGTGCTTGCCCTGACCCTGAGTCTGGTTTCGTGCGCCCCCGTGGCAGACCGCCAGGAAGCTAACCTGCGTCGCGCCGGGGCCTGGCCTGTTAGGGTGCGGACACGCCGCCAGGGCTTGTGGGGATGTTTGCTGTCGGGTTCAGCGCGAGGGGAAGCCTAGGCTACCAGCGAGGACCCGTTCCGGCGGCGGCGACGGCGCAGCCGCACGAGTACGAATACCGTCAAGTCGATCCAATCGAAAGCCGCACCGACAATCAGGACCAGCGACGAGACCGTATCCATGACTCATTCGAGGGGCTGGGCAGCCTTTCGGCTGGTTAGTCGCTCATGCCGGGAGCATGAAGGCGGTGTGGCGGCCCGGGTTCTTCCGCGGCGAGACCCTGAAGCAAGACACCCCGGCACCGATGGTCACGGAGTGGACTTTGGTGGCGGCACGCACTCAAAAGGTGCCGCACTCCGGATCAGCGGGGTACGGCACCTTTTGGGTTTCATCACCAGGAGTGGGCCACGTCTACTATAAGCCGGGAACCGGCCCCTGGCCCGTCCAGGGTGAAGACCCGGAAGGGCAGCCGGGCACGGACGCCCAGGCCAATGCTGGTGTAACCCTCGAAGCTCCCGGCGTAAACCACTTGCCGGAAGGTCTGGTAGCCGGCCACGTTGGACAGCTCGGCCTTCGCGGCCGGGCTGTAGGTGACGTTGCCATTGCTGTCGTGGGAGGGTGCGTTCACGGTGACCTGCAGGCGTGCGTTGCCCTGCACCGGAATGGTAAAGCCAGAGCCGTCCTGAATGATCTCCGGGACGTACCGGACGGTGTAGCCCTTTGCGGGGCCGTTTAGGTCAACCACCATCCGGTCGAAGCAGTACTGCTGCCCCGTCCGGACGTTGGTGACGGATGCGGTGCTCATCTCAGGCGCGGTTGTAGCCAGAGATCCCCATTTGAGACCGCAATATGAAGTGGCTGCCGAAGCGGGCCCCGGTGCCAGGATGCCCAGCCCAACGGCCGCGAGGAGCGCCGTGAGCCAGAGGAGGAGTTTTTTCATTGTGGGTGCCATTCAGAGGAGTGGTGCGGTTGGATAGCTCAAGACTAGGGGTGCCGGATGCTGGAAACGAGGGTTGTGGCCGCTTCGGCGCGGAACCGTGAGGAACACCCCCGCCGTATCACGCCCACGTACATCCAAGGGGTTTTTTGGCGCCCTCCGTAACCGTTCCGGGGCCGTTTCTGGACCCCGCCGTTATGCCGGGTAACGACACCAGGACACGAAAACAGCGCCGTCATCTGCGGCCAGGCGCTCCCGGGTAGATGGCTTTAGACTCGCGTCCCCTGGCCCACCAGTCCACATTGGATGGTCCGGTGCCAGGGACACGCGGGCTGGCTCCGCAATCCTGTCGGTGCCCCGGAGGACCATTGCCTTATGACGGCTCCACAGTGGAAGCAGCGATCGAGGATCTCTTGGATCGCGCCTGGAATCTTGTCGACGACCTGCTCTCGGAGCGGGGACTGCTCGGTGACGGGCTAGAGGTTGCCGAGTACACCGGAATCCACTCCTGGATGGACGGGCCCGTACGGTACAGGGTGGTCCACTCCCGGACCGTGGCGGTGCTCTTCGTGGACACCCGACCGGTGGATGCCATCGTCTTCCACCACATCCTGCCGGGCACCGGCGACCCGAAAAGCTTCTTCAGCATCCCAGGGTAGTTTATGATCGGCATGCTTGCTAAAACTGTGTGGTGCCGCGTAGCCGGCGGGGGCGGCCGTCCGGGTCCACTACGAAGCGGCTGAGCGGCTCCGCCCAGATTCGCTGGAGGGGCGGCACGGGTTCTGGGGTGTGGCGTCGCACCTGCCCGGTGGGACGGGGCGAACGGCGGCCAGTATCGTGCCAGTGGTCCAGGGCCTCGGCGGTGGTGTTCCACAGTTTGAGCGCGGACGCCGGGTCGTGGAGGCGGGGGTCGTTCTGGTCCAGGCCCAGGTGTTCGGCCCAGAGCTGGAGCCGGAACCCTAGTGCCAGCGGACGGTAACCATATTGGCCGGTGTCTGCGGACTCATCCTGGCCATGGGCAGTGGTGTCGAGTACGGCGCAGGTGAGTTCGCTGTCAGTGGTCCAGGATCGGCGGTTGAAGTTGTCTGAGCCGCAGGTGAACCAGGTGTCATCGATGATACAGATCTTGGCGTGGACGTAGATAGGAGTTCCCGCGTTGTTCTCCAGATCGAACACGCCGACCCTGTCGGGCGCAATCCGGTGCAGCATTCTCATGGCGCGCAGCTGCCCGATCCGCTTGGGTGGCCCTCCGAGAAGACCGTCCGTGTCGGGGTAACGGGGCACGACGGCGATCACGTTCAAATCGGGGTTCTGCTGGAGGGCCTCCGCGATCCCGGCGGTGACTTCTGTGGACCACAGGTACTGGTCCTCGATGTAGATCAGGGACCGGGCGCGGGAGAAGGCTTTCGCGTAGGCGCGGGCGATGCTCCGCTCCCCGTCAGGTGCGAACGGGAATGGGGGCTGTTTCATACCGTAGGTGCGGAGCAGCTGCACGGCATGCGGGCCCGCAGGTGGGGGCGGCGGAGCAGTGGCCGGAAGCGGTTTGGGGTGCCGGGGCATACGGGCCAGACGTTGCAGCAGCATCCGGTACGGTGTGTGCCGGTCCAGGGGATGGGGGTCGTTCCACCGTTCAGCGAACAATGCCAGGACATCTCCCACCACGGGGCCACGCAGTTCGAGGGCGGCATCATGCCACGGGGGTTGTTTCCCGTACCGGGGATCCATGGCCACCGCTTGCGGATCTCCCGCGTGGTCGGCATCGTCTCGACGGCTGTGGGATAGATCAATCCCGCCAACGAAGGCGACGTCACGCGTCGGGTCGTCACGGTGGCGGATAACGAAGAGTTTTTGGTGGTGGGAGCCGAACAGGCGCACTCGCTGGTCCAGGAGCACCTCTCCGCCAGCGTCATTGACCTGACGGCTCAGGAGCTCGTTGGACCGTCCGCTGATCGGGGCGGACACGCGTTCCCCGTGGGATCTCCAGACAAGGCCCCGCACTTCCACCCCGGTGCGGGCCAACCCCGCGAGGACCTCTCCGATTGTGGGTCCGGCGGGCAGCAGCAGCTCGTCGGCGTCACCACGCCAGTCAGTGAACCACACACGGTCTCCCGCACCCAGAGCCGTCAGCTCCTCATGCAGCCGGGCGAAGTAAGTCGCCCCATGAACCAGGGGCCGCACGAGGTTACCCTCCGACCAGGACGGCGACCCGGCACCACCCGACTGCACGTCTGTGGCCAGATTTCCCCGCTCAGAGCGACCTAAGAACCACGCACTCACATCACCGGCCACTCGACGCTCCTTCCGGGGCCCGAGGCAGGCCGCTGGTATCGGTCTCCAAAATAGCGCACGGACTAGCGCATTCGCGGGATTTCCCGGACCCGGAGCGGAGCTTGTCCGCCACACTTTCATCGCGTGTGCCGCCACGGAGGCAGTTCGTCGCAGCCCCGGTGTGTCTGCTTGAATAGGCGGCCCGACCTGCTTGCATGGAGGCATGACTGAGCAGCCGCCGGCAGCAGTGACCGAGGACTTGTGGTTCGAATGGGACAAGGAAGAGGTTGAGGTCCGCGGCAGGGTGGACCGGACCGTGACCAACACCCCGACAATCCGCGAAGCCTTCACCAGAGACCTCCCGGGCTGGCTGCGCTACGGATCCTCCCTGTCCTGCGAACCGGCAAAGTAACCACATGAACTCAGCTGGCGTAACCCTGCTAGCAACACCGCTTAGTCTGAAGTTACGTGAGTTAAGACAGGAAGATCCCCGGGTTTCCGGGGATCTTCCTGTCTTTTGGTTTGGGGTGTCTGGCTACTTTCTGTGGTTGGTGGCGTGGTCGTGGATGAGGTTTAGGGCTTGGTGCTGGGTTTCGGTGGGCGCGGCGAGTAGCTCGAAGGTGCCGGTGGTGCCGGTCATTTTCATGGTGTTTCTGGTTCTGGTGCCGAGGTGGCGGAGAAGGGCTTGGTAGGAGCGCGCCGGGGTGCCGTCGTCCAGGGTGCGGGTGCTGGCCTTCCGTGCGGCGGCGGTGGA
>NZ_JBEPPJ010000011.1:0-126661 GCF_040547265.1 Arthrobacter sp. UYCo732
ATGCCCACGATTCTCCCAGCCGCCCCTACGAGGACATGGTTATTCTGTCGGCGTTTTAAGAATTAGGGCCTGTCATTTCTGACCCACGCACCTAGAGGCATCTGTGTACATCCGTAAGGGGAGCAGGAGAATGCAACCCTCATGGGGGCCTATCGGCGGCCATGGTGAAGGTGGAATGGAATTGGACGGCTCAGGGAGGGTTCCGCCTTCTGGGTTAGTTCGCCTCCCGTCGGCAGCCAACAAAACCGTGCGCGACCGCAACGCCAACGACGCGGAGGAAGAATTCCCACGAGTCAACGCCTCCAAAGCCCCCCGGTCCCCGTCACGCAATTCCAAAGCCCTTGCCAGACAAACCATGGATCAAGTCTGACAAAAAACCATATCCAAAGGAATCAACGTCACGCTACCTAGTTGGGTTCGGCCGGATCCAAGGGAAACGCCACCGCTTCGCCCACCACGCGCAGGCAAAGTTCCATGCCCGGCCGTGCAATGGAGGCGTTCCAGTGCCGGATGGTGATGACCTCGCCGCCGCCGGGATAACGGTGGTCGCTGCCGCCGGCCAGTCCCGGTGGTACGGACAGCTTGAGCCGCACGGTGGTTTCGGGCCCGAAGTAGTCGGTGTCCACCACGACGCCGCGGATGGGCCCGTCCTCCGCAATGCGGATCTGCTCGGGCCTCAGCATCACCTGCACGCGGCCCTGGGCCGGTGGCCGGCGGACGGGGATTGCACCGAGCGAGCAGGTGGCCAGTGAGCCCTCCATCCAGGCGTCCAGGATCACGGCGTCGCCCAGGAATTCGGCGGTGGCACGGTCGGCGGGGCGCGTGTAGACCACAAACGGGTTACCGATCTGCGCCAGCTTGCCGCCGCGCATCACGGCCACCTGGTCCGCGAAGGACAGCGCTTCTGCCTGGTCGTGGGTGACCAGGATGGTGGTGACGCCGGCGTCGCTCAGGACCTTTGCCACGGCCCGCCGGGTTGCCACCCGCAGCCCCGCGTCCAAAGCCGAGAACGGCTCGTCCAGCAGCATGAGTTCGGGTTCGCGGGCCAGTGCGCGGGCCAGGGCCACACGCTGTTGTTGCCCGCCGGAAAGCTGATGTGGGCGCCGTTTGGCCATGGCGGGGTCCAGGGAGACCATGTCCAGCAGCTCCGTGATCCGGTCAGCCACTGCCGGGCGGCCGCCCGGCAGCTTGGCTGAGTCAAGCCCGAAGGCGACGTTCTGGCCCACCGTGAGATGGGGGAAGAGCGCACCGTCCTGGGCAACGTACCCCACATGCCGTTTGTGGGCCGGGAGCCAAACGCCGTCGCCCGCCACCTTGGTGCCATTGAGCGAGATAGTGCCGGTGGCGGGGTGTTCAAATCCCGCGATCAGCCGCAGCAGCGTGGTCTTGCCGGACCCGGAGGGGCCCACAATGGCAGTGGTGCCGCCCTTGGCCACGGACAGGTTGACGCCCTTGAGTACAGCCTGAGTCCCGAAATTCTTGGTGACGTCCGCTATCTGCAGGTGGCTGTTCGTGGACGGCTCCACGGATGGCGCGATCCGCGGTCCGGGGAGCCTGGAAGGGGATTGTTCGGTCACTGTCCGGCCACTTTCTTGGACTGCTGGAAGAGAAGGTAGGTCATGGGGGCGGAGAGCAGGATCATCAGCAAGGCATACGGTGCGGCACCCGCATAGTCGATCTCGCTGCTTTTGCTCCAGAACTCGGTGGCCAGTGTGCGCGTCCCGTTCGGTGAGAGCAGGAGCGTGGCGGTGAGCTCGTTGGCGATGGCAAGGAAAACCAGGGCCGCGCCGCCGGCGGCGGCGGGAGCTGTGAGCCGCAGCGTCACCCGGATGAAGGACAGGAACGGCGGTTTGCCCAAAGCCTGGGCGGCTTCGTCGAGTTCCTTCGGGGCCTGGGACAGGCCCGCGCGCAGGTTCACCAGCGCCCGTGGCAGGAACAGCAGGACGTAGGCGGCCACCAGCACCCCGGCGCTCTGGTAGATGCCGGGCACCAGCCGGATGCTGACCGTCACAAACGCCAGACCCACCACAATTCCCGGCAACGAGCTGGTGACGTAGTTGGAGAGTTCCAGGGATTTGCTGAACCAACTGGGGTGCCGCACCGCCAGGAAAGCCATGGGAAAGGCGACGACCGTGGTCACCACGGCGCCGGCAAGCCCGTAGCCCAGGGTGGACACCAGGGCCGGCAGGAACTCGTCCGCCACCCAGATCGCCGAACCGCCCGCCGTGATCCAGCGCAGGACCAGAAACAGCGGCAGCCCGAAGGCCAACGCCGTCAGGGCAAGCAGGGCGAGCTGGGCCGGGATCTGGTAGGCGTGCAGCGGCAGGCGCAGTGACTTGGCCTGGGCGCCCGAGCCGATCCGGGCGTAGCGTGCTGTGCCTCGGCCGCGTACTTCCACCACCAGCAGGATCAGGCAGAAAAACACCAGCACACTGGCCAGCATGTTGCCGGCAGTACCGTTGAACGTGGACTGGTACTGGATCATGATCGCGGTGGTGAAGGTATCGAAGCGGATCATCGCGAACGCGCCATATTCGGCGAGCAGGTGCAACGCCACCAGCAGCGCACCGCCGGTCATGGCGATGCGCAGTTGGGGAAGCACTACCCGGAAGAAGACCCGCCAATTGCCAAGCCCCAGTGCGGCGGCGGACTGTTCGATGGCAGGGTCAAGGCGGCCGAGCGTTGCCGCCGCCGGGATATACACCAAGGGGAAATAGGAGAGCGTGGCGATCAGTACCCCTGAGCCCAGCCCCTCCAGGGATGGAACGGCGGACACCCAGGCATAGCTGTTTACGAACGCCGGAATAGCCAGGGGCGCGGCCAACAGGACCGCCCAGATCTTCCGGCCACGCAGACGCGTCCGTTCCACCAGCCACGCACCGCCCACGCCCAGGAAAATGCAGAGCGGAACGGTGATCACCATCAGCATGATGGTGTTGAGCAGAAGTTCGCCAACGCGCGGCCGGAAGATCAGTTCGACGGCGGTGTTCCACCCCGTTGCCGCCGTCATGTACACGACGTACCCCAGCGGGATGAGGGAAAACAGGGCGATCAGCACCGCCAGGATGGACACCGTGGAAACGCCGAAAGGCGGGCGGGGGCGCTTGCCCCGGCCCGCCGTCGTCGTCGTGATCCCCGCTGCCGGGGGAGCCGATAGATCGGAGGTCACTGGATTACAGGAGTCCTGCCTTGGTCATCATCTCGGTGACCTTGGCGGAGTTGAGCTTGGCCGGGTCCACGGTGGGAGCCTGCAGGCCCTTGAGCGGAACCAGCTTGTCGTTGGCCGGCACATCAGAGGCGATGGCGTACTCGAAGGAGGTGCCGTTCTTCAGGACTTCCTGGCCCTTCTTGCCGGTGATGAACTTCAGGAACGCCTGCCCGGCGGCCGCATTCTTGGAGGTCTTCAGCACGCCGCCGCCCGACACGGAGACAAACGCGCCCGGATCCTGGTTCTTGAAGTAGTACGGCGTGACGTTCTTCGAGTTCTCGCCGGTCTTGGCCTGGTCGCCGTAGTAGTAGTAGTGGTAGATCAGGGCGGCATCGATTTCGCCGGCGTTGACTTGCTTCATGGCGGTGCTGTTGCCCTTGTATGCGGTGAAGTTTTCCTTCATGCCCTTGAGCCAATCCTCGGTGGCGGCTTCGCCCTTGAGCTCGAGCAGCGCGGCCACGATGGCCTGGAAGTCGGCGCCGGACGGCGATGCGGCCCACTTGCCCTTCCACTCCGGGTTGGCCAGGTCCAGCATGGACTTGGGCAGCTTGTCCTCGGTCAGCTTGGCTTTGTCGTAGACCAGGACGGTGGAGCGGGCGGCGATGCCCGTCCACTTGTTGGTACTCGGGCGGAACTCGGCGGGAACCTGGTCAACGGTGGCCTTGTCGACGTCGGCAAAGAGGCCTTCATTTTCAACCTGCGCCATTGCAGGGGAGTTTTCGGTGAGGAATACGTCAGCCGGGGAGGCTGCGCCTTCCTGGACGATCTGGTTGGACAGTTCGGTGTCCGAACCCTGGCGCAAGGTCACCTTGACGCCGGTCTCAGCCGTGAATGCGTCGACCCATTCCTGGGTGAGGCTTTCGTGCTGGGCGTTGTACACCGTAATCTCGCCGGAAGGTTTGGTATCCGAGGACGCGGAACCGGTGGCCGCCGGGGTGGTGCTGCCGCCACAGGCGGTCAGACCGAGGGCTGCAGTGGCGGCGAGCGCGATGCCGGCCAGTGCGCTGTTGCGGATCTTCATGAGGGCTGCTTTCTGGGGAAAAGTTGGGGGACCGGGAGTCCCTGGTGAGCCGCGGACGGGGGGTGGCTCACATTGGAACTGTAGGTTAGCCAAACCTAAGGCAGCAAACGCATGCGGCCTGATGTGATCAGGATCACATCCATTACGAAACTATTGCGTGACGTAATTAGTTTGGGCTGGGGAGGCTGGGAGTGGCCGCCGGCGCCCTCGTGGATATGCTAACTCCATGCCTGAGCTCGACTACTTCGTCCCCACTCTTGCGGGCGTTGGGCTGCTGCTGGTGCTGGCTACGGCGGTGCTCCTGGCCTTCCGCGTACCGTCCGGGTTTTCGCCGGCGCTGGCCATCTTCAGGGGCGCCGTCCAGCTGGCGGCAGTGAGCTTTGTCCTCAGCGGCATCATCACCAGTCCTGGCTGGGTTGCCTTGGCGTTGCTGGTGATGTTCGCCGTCGCGGCGGTCAGCGCCACCCGGCGGGTCGGCTGGAGCTGGCCACACCTGGGGCTGGTCGGCGGGTCCATGGCGGCCGGCGTCGGCGCCACGCTCCTGATCATCTTCGGTTCCGGTGCCATCGAGTTCAGTCCCCGCTATGCCCTCGCAATCGGCGGAATAGTGATCGGCAACGCCATGACTGTGGCCGTCCTGGCCGGCCGGCGCTTCGCCGAAACCGTCCACGACCATTGGGATGAGGTGGAGGGCTGGCTGGCGCTGGGCGCTTCGCCGCGGCGGGCCACCCTGGATCTCGCCCGGCGTTCCGTCCGCTCGGCCCTCATTCCAGCCACCGACCAGACCAAAACTACGGGTCTGGTCACGCTGCCCGGCGCATTCGTGGGCGCCATCTTCGGTGGGATTTCGCCGTTGGAAGCGGGCCGGTTTCAGATTGTGGTGCTCGCCGCCATCATGGCTGCCGGTGCCGTTACCGCTGTCCTGGTGGTCGCCCAGCTTGCTCCGGTCCGCCAGCTGCCGGCACTGCCCCGCTGACGGATGCTACTTAAGGCTGGCAGCGGCCTCCAGTACCATCCAGGCCTGCAGCTGGGTGGAGAGTTCGACGGCGGCGCCCGCCGGGTAGGTGCCGGCCGCCGGCTGTGCTGCGTGGACGGAGAAGAGCGGCCCGCCGTCCGTCCGCCGGCCCACCCAGAAGGCCTCCGCCGTCGCGGTGATGAGTTCGGCTGCGGTAGACCGGACCTCCTCCGGGAGCCTGGCATCGAGGGCGGCGAGCGCCAGGTAACGGCACAGGATCCCGGTGAAGAGTCCGCCGTCGCCCGTTCCATCGCAGCGGAGGATGCTGGTGCGGGTATCCGGTTCACTCCCGGGCACCACTGCGTGGGCAGGTACCGTCAGATGCCTGTCCACCGCCCCGATCACGGTGGCGGCCCGTGCGAGGTTTTCCTCGCCGCCGAGCTCCAGCAGCGCCCCAAGCACCGGCCCCTGGTTGTAGGTATAGATGGTGTTCTCTACGGTTATCTCGCCGGCCGCATTAAGACGCGCCCCATCGACGTAGAGGCCCTGGGCCTGGTCGAACAGCACGGTATTGAGCCAGTCCACCAGCCGCTGCGCCTTTGCCTGCTGGCTGGTGCGGGCGTAGTAGAGCGCGACGGGGGCGGTTGCCGGGGTGTTTTTGAAGTCGCGCTTCTTGCTCCAGAAGGTCCCGCCGCCCAGGTCGTCGGTGGAGGCGGACTCGAACTGCAGGGTCAGGGTTTTGTGGATCCGGGCGTTGCGGCGGCGGCCCGGTTTGCGCGTTTCTTCGGCCAGGGACTGGAGCCGCAGGGTGGCAAGGGCCAGCCATGCCATGTCGTCGTAGTAGTTGTTGACGAAGGTAAAGAGGTTCCGCATCCTCATGCCCGTGACGAGCCTGGACGCCAGCTTGCCTGCGCTGGGATTGCCGGGGCCGTTGAAGCGTGCCGCCGGGGTGGCGCCGTTGCCCAGTTCGCGGCGGCCGGTGTCCACCAGGCAGTCCACATAGTGCGCCTGCCACCAGTAGTGCCAGGGGCTGACGAGGTTCGTCAGCCGGTTCGACGGCCACAGGACCGAGCCTAAATGCGTACCGGGCAAAAACAGTAGCCGCTGGCCGAACCGTGACGTCACCGCGCGGGCGGCTTCATTGGCGCGCGCCGGCCAGTCGACGGCAGGTGGAGTGGTGTCCGGCGGAGTCATGCGTCCAGCCTAACCGGCGCCGCACTGTTGTCTTTCGGAGGGCGTACGGGTGCGGGCCGCATGGATTTCAGTTAAGATTCACTAACCAATGTTCCGTGCAGGCATACATGCGGGGCCGCATCAGGGAGGATGTATGGACGTCAAGGGTACGGTCGCGCTGATTACGGGCGGGGCATCCGGTTTGGGCGCTGCTACGGCGAAACGCCTGTTCAACGACGGCGCCTCGGTGGTTCTGATCGACCTGCCGTCCGCTGCGGGCGCAGCCTATGCGGAGGAGTTGAATGCCGCGAGCACCGATGGGGGCACCAGCACCGGCACCAGCCAGCGAGCAGTCTTTGTCCCCGCGGACGTCACCAACGAAGCGGAGGTGCAGGCCGCCGTCGACACCGCCGTAACCCTGGGGCCGCTCCGGATTGTAGTGAACTGCGCCGGTATCGCTACCCCCGGCAAGGTGCTGGGCCGGGAGGGGGTTCTCCCTCTGGACACCTTTAATCGCGTGATTCAGGTGAACCTCATCGGGACGTTCAACGTGCTGCGGCTCGCCGCTGCAGCCATGGTGGCCACCGAGCCGGTCAGCACCAGCCTGGGCGGCTCCGAGCGCGGCGTCATTGTGAACACGGCATCCGTAGCGGCCTTCGACGGGCAGATCGGCCAGCCGGCCTACGCCGCCTCCAAAGGCGCCGTCGCCGCCATGACGTTGCCGCTGGCCCGGGAACTGGCGCGCTCGCTGGTGCGGGTGGTGACCATCGCTCCGGGCATCTTCGAAACACCCATGATGGCCACCCTGCCGCAGGACCCGCAGGATTCGCTGGGCCAGCAGGTCCCGCATCCTTCCCGCCTGGGCCGGCCGGCCGAATACGCCAGCCTGGTGGCCCACATCGTCGAGAACGCCATGCTCAACGGGGAAACTATCAGGCTCGACGGCGCCATCCGGATGGGCCCGAAATGACCGAACTGCCCACCGCCGACTTTTTCGCATTCGAGTCCCTCCTCAGCTCGAAGGAGCGGGCCAAGCTGGCCGACCTGCGCGAATTCCTCGCCGCGGAGATCGCCCCCTACGCGTCCGGCTGGTGGAACAAGGCCGAGTTTCCGGCGCACCTTCTGCCCAAGCTCGCCGCGCTTGAGCTGAGCACACCGGCCCAGCGCGGCTACAGCCACCTGTTCGCAGGCCTGGTCATTGCTGAGATGACCCGTGTGGACACCTCCATCGCCACCTTCTTCCTGGTCCACCATGACCTGTTCGTCGAGTCGCTCTACGGCTTTGGCTCGGCAGCCCAGAAGGACCGGCTGCTCGCGGACGCCTCGAGCCTGCGCATCACCGGCGCGTTCGCCCTGACCGAGCCCGGGCACGGCTCCGACGTGGCCGGCGGGATGGAGACCGGTGCCCGGCGGATTTCCAGCAGTACCGGCGAGCCCGACGACGACGGCGACGCCTGGGTGCTCAACGGCGCCAAGCGCTGGATCGGGAACGGTACGTTCTGCGACTACATGCTGGTGTGGGCCAGGGACGAATCCGCCGGTGCCGACGGGCCCGGCGCGGTCCGCGGCTTCATTGTTGATGCGTCCTTGCCTGGGGTGAGCAGGAGCCGGATCGAGAACAAGATCGCGCTGCGGACGGTGCAGAACGCCGACATTGTTTTCAAGGACGTCCAGGTCGCCGAGGCTGACCGGTTTGCCGGGATCAGCAGTTTCGAGGACGCCAACCAGCTCCTGCGTGGCTCGCGGATCATGGTGGCCTGGCAAGCGGTGGGGCAGCAGCTGGCGGCGTTCGACGTCGCCCGGCAGTACGCCGTCGAACGCCAGCAGTTCGGCCGGCCGCTGGCGAAGTTCCAGCTCATCCAGCAGCAGCTGGTGACCATGCTGGGCAATACCGTGGCGAGCATGGGCATGATGGCGCGGCTCGCCCAACTGCAGGACGACGGCGCCGCCCACATGCCGCAGGTGGCCCTCGCCAAGTCCTACACCAGTGCCAGGATGCGCGAGACGGTGGCGCTGGGCCGGTCCATCCTGGGCGGCAACGGCATCGTGACCGACTACCGGATGGGCAAGATCTTCGCCGACGCCGAAGCAATCTTCACGTATGAAGGCTCGTTTGAGATCAACACGCTGATCGTGGGCCGGGCGGTCACCGGGGTCTCGGCGATTGTGTAGCGTCAGTCAGCCAAGGTTGGCTGCTTCTCGCCGGCCTCAATCTTTGCGTCCAGGCTGTTGTTCTTAACTGGCATGGGGCAGGTCCCGAACGGGGTGAATGCGCTGGGGTAGTTGATGGCACGGTTGAAATCGAGCACCACCGTTGCGTTGCCGGCGGCGTCCACCCTGGGCCGGGGCGTGGATACTTTGCGCCACTCGTCCGTTGAGTCCCCGTTGGTGCCGTCGTGGAACGTGACGGTCAGTGCACCCAGCTTTTCCTCCTCGGCGTGCAGGCGGTATTCATGGTCAACCCCGGGCAGCCGGAAAACCACTTCGCCCACCGAATAATGAACGCCATCCACCAGCGGGTTGGCCGTTCCAATCGGGATCGCCACCGGCCCGGGGTACGGCTCGTAGGTTGCGTCAATGACCAGGTGCGGGTTGTAGTCGAAGGTGGGGACGCCGTCGAACTCCGTCAGGACGGGCGAGGCTGAATCCCGGGTGCGGATGGCGTACCGGTCGGCGCGCACTGCCAGTTCAACCACCACCTGCTGCCCGTCCGCGCCGCCGAACTGCACCCACATCAGGGATTCCTCATCGGCGAGGGCGGCGGTGACGGTTCCGTCAACGGGCTCACCGGTGGCCACCAGCGTCAGGCCGGCCTGCACCGCTGCGGTGAGGACCGCCGTCGTACCGTCCGTTGACCACAGGCCGGGGGCGAGGTCGACGGCGGCGGGAACGGATTCCAGCCACTGGAAGGAGGTGAGGGTCAGCCAGCCGTGGCGGGCGGCGAGGGCTTTGTTCCGGTTGGTGCGGAAACGCTGCCAGCGTTCCAGCTGCGCGGCTACTGCGGTGCTCATGGTTCCTCCAGGATGGTTTCCGGTTCCTGCGTTTCAACCGTGGCGGTATGTAATTCATTCCGCGCCCTTGATTCCACGCGGGCGGCGGCGCGCAGTTGCCCTTGCAAAGCGGCCACCGGCGAGTAACGTCGGACGCATGAAGATCGCGATTCTTGGCACGGGCATGGTAGGCCGGACCCTCGCGGGTGCACTGTCCAGGCTGGGACATGAGGTGGTGGTGGGCACCCGCGATCCCGGGGAGACGTTGGCCCGCAGCGGACCCGACGCCATGGGCACCCCTCCTTTCAGTGAATGGCACGCAGCCAACCAGCGCATCGCCGTGGGATCGTTCGCGGATGCCGCAGCTGCCGGCGAGTTGGTGGTGAATGCCACTAACGGAGCAGGCGCACTTGCAGCCCTCAGCGCTGCCGGGTCGGCCAACCTGTCCGGGAAAGTCTTGTTGGACGTGTCCAACCCGCTCGACTTTTCCCAAGGCATGCCGCCGGTGCTGAACCCGGTCAACACTGACAGCAACGCGGAAAGGATCCAGAGTTCGTTCCCGGACGCCCGCGTGGTCAAGTCGTTGAACACCATGAACGCGGCGCTGATGGTCGACCCTGGGCGGGTTGCCGGCGGGGATCACTCGGTGTTTGTCTCCGGCGATGACGCCGATGCCAAGACGACGGTGACTGAACTCCTCGAGGCACTCGGCCACCGTGACATCATCGACCTTGGAGACATCACCACAGCCCGCGGCGCTGAAATGATGCTGCCGGTATGGCTGCGTCTGTGGTCGGCGCTGGGCACGCCGGACTTCAATTTCAAGATTGTCCGCTGAAGCAGCCGTGATCCTGGAAGCAGCGCGGTCCCGGTGGTTTGCCTGGCCCTGATCGCAGTGACGGAGACGGCGCCTGCGGAGGAAAATCACCATCCGGGTTTCGGTACCACCGGCTGGTGAGGCCCACAAATCGGTGGTTGCGCCGAACAGCAAAGTCGATGCGCCCCGGACGGCGACCCAGCAGACCGCGTCTGCGGCGGACGTCGCGGGCAAGGACATGATCGGAGACGGATTCCGCCTTCGCCGTCCCGGACAGGTAGCATCGACTGGTAGTAACGCGGCTCACAGTATCCAGCGCAGTGTACGAGCCAAGTCCGAACCCTCGAAAGATAGTTTCCATGGCTAACACTGCAGTGAATCCCTCAACCGACCTCGCTTCCGAACTGCGGGCAGACGTCCGGCGCGTCTCCACCCTCCTCGGTGAATCCCTGGTACGACAGCACGGCCCAGAACTCCTTTCCCTGGTGGAGCAGGTCCGCCTCCTCACCAAGGAATCCAAGGAAGCGGCCCGCGGCGGCGCCGATGCCACGGGCCCCTGGAGCGCGCACGACGTCGTGGACCAGGTCCGCGAACTGCTCGGCTCCCTGCCGATCGAGCAGGCAACCGACCTGGTGCGAGCCTTCGCCTTCTTCTTCCACCTCGCAAACGCGGCCGAGCAGGTCCACCGTGTCCGTACCCTGCGGACCAGACAGGAAAAGGACGGCTGGCTGGCCAGGGCCGTTGCCGACATCGCCGCCCAGGCGGGCCCCGAACGGCTCCAGGAAGTAGTGAACGGGCTGGACGTCCGGCCGATCTTCACCGCTCACCCCACCGAGGCCTCCCGCCGCTCGGTGCTGGACAAAATCCGCAAACTCTCCGACGTCCTGGCCCAACCCACCCAGGAAGGTACGACAGCGCGCCGCCGGCAGGACCGGCAGCTGTCCGAGGTCATCGACCAGATGTGGCAGACCGACGAGCTGCGCCAGGTGCGCCCCACTCCAGTGGACGAGGCCCGTAATGCGATCTACTATCTCGGTGGAATCCTGACGGACGCCATGCCGGAGATGCTCTCGGATTTATCGGACCTGCTGGGCGAACACGGCGTCAGCCTCTCGTCCCAGGCCGCCCCCATCCGGTTTGGCTCCTGGATCGGCGGCGACCGCGACGGCAACCCCAACGTCACGGCCGCAGTCACCCGGGAGATCCTGCAGATCCAGAACCAGCACGCCGTCCGCATCAGCATTGCGATGATGGACGACCTGATCTCCATCCTCTCCAACTCCACCTCGCTGGCCGGGACGGACCAGGGCCTGCTGGACTCGATCGATGTGGACCTGAAGAATCTCCCGGGCCTGGACCGCCGTGTCCTGGAACTCAACGCCCAGGAACCCTACCGACTCAAGCTCACCTGCATCAAGGCCAAGCTCATCAACACAGGCAAGCGCGTGGCCGCAGGCTCCAACCACGAACACGGCCGCGACTACAGCTCCACCGCGGAGCTCCTGGCCGATCTCGAACTGCTGGAAATTTCCCTCCGCAACCACTCGGCGTCGCTCGTTGCCGACGGTGCGCTGGCCCGCGTACGCCGCGCTGTTGCCTCCTTTGGCCTGCACCTGGCCACCCTGGACATCCGCGAGCACGCGGACCACCACCACGACGCCGTCGGGCAGCTGATGGACCGGATTGGCGGCCCGGGCCTCCGCTACGCCGAGCTCAGCCGCGCCGAGCGATTCGAGGTGCTGGGCTCGGAGCTGGCCTCCCGCCGTCCGCTGTCCGGCCACCCAATCAAGCTCGACGGTGTTGCTGACGGCACATACGACGTCTTCCGTGAGATCCGCCGCGCGCTGCGCCTGTACGGTCCGGACGTCATCGAGACCTACATCATTTCCATGACCCGCGGCGCGGACGACGTCCTGGCCGCAGCGGTCCTGGCGCGCGAAGCCGGCCTGATCAACCTCTTCGGTGAAGCCCCTTTCGCCAAGATCGGCTTCGCGCCGCTGCTGGAAACCGTCGAGGAACTGCGCGCCTCGGCGGAAATCGTGGACCAGTTGCTGTCCGTCCCGTCCTACCGCGACCTGGTCCGGCTGCGCGGCGATGTCCAGGAAATCATGCTGGGTTACTCGGACTCCAACAAGGAATCCGGGGTGATGACCAGCCAGTGGGAGATTCACAAGACCCAGCGCAACCTGCGCGACATCGCGGCCAAGCACGGTGTCCGGGTCCGGCTGTTCCACGGCCGCGGCGGGTCCGTGGGCCGCGGCGGCGGCCCTACGTACGATGCCATCATGGCGCAGCCCAACGGCGTGCTGGAGGGCGAGATCAAGTTCACCGAACAGGGCGAGGTCATCTCGGACAAGTACTCCCTGCCCGAGCTGGCCCGGGAAAACCTGGAACTTTCGCTGGCCGCCGTGCTACAGGGTTCGGCCCTGCACCGCGACCCCCGGACGTCTGACGATCAGCGCGGGCGGTACGGAGACGTCATGGAGACCATCTCCGACGGAGCCTTCGACCGGTACCGCCGTCTGATCGACGATCCGGACCTGCCGGCCTATTTCTTGGCGTCGACTCCGGTGGAGCAGCTCGGCTCGCTGAACATCGGCTCGCGTCCGTCCAAGCGCCCGGATTCCGGGGCCGGGCTTGAAGGCCTGCGCGCCATTCCATGGGTGTTCGGCTGGACCCAGTCCCGGCAGATCGTGCCGGGCTGGTTCGGCGTGGGGTCCGGCCTGAAGGCGGCCCGCGAAGCCGGCCACTCCGCCCAGCTTGCGGAAATGATCGGGCACTGGCATTTCTTCCGGTCGGTCCTGTCCAACGTGGAGATGACCCTGGCCAAGACGGACCTGGACATCGCCGGCTACTACGTATCAACCCTGGTTCCGCAGGAGCTGCACCGCCTGTTCCATGACATCCGCGAGGAGTACGAACTCACCGTCGCGGAAATCCGGAACCTCACCGGCGAGCACACCATCCTGGATGCCCATCCCACGCTCAAGCGTTCGCTGGAGATCCGCGACCAGTACCTCGACCCCATCAGCTACCTGCAGGTCGAGCTGCTGCGCCGCGTGCGTGAAGCACAGGGCGTCCAAGGTACTGACGGCGAAAGCATTAGTAATACCGAGATCGGCGAACGCCTCCAGCGGGCCATGCTGATCACCGTCAACGGGGTGGCTGCCGGCCTGCGCAACACCGGCTAAACGCGCTCTCACATCCTTCCGGTTTTCCCGGACGCTCGCTCACCGGCCGCCGTAGTGCACCACGACGGTCCGGCGGGTGCTGGGGCCGTCGGTGTAGGCCATGGTGCTGACGCCCACGTCATAAAGCGCCGTCAGTTCCTTCTGAGTCAGGAGTTCCAGAGCGTCACCGGTCCGGGGTCCCTTGGGGGTGAGAAGGACCGCGCGGTCCGCCAGGTACAGGGCATGCTCCGGGTGGTGGGTACTGAGGAGCACGGCCATGCCGTCCGTCATCAGTTCGCGCAGGAGCCGCAGGACGCGGACCTGGTTCTTCAGGTCCAGTCCGGTAGCGGGCTCGTCCAGTACCAGGACGGGGCAGCCGGCAGCGATGGCTCGGGCAATCAGCACGAGTTGCTGCTCGCCGCCGCTAAGAGTGGGGAAGAACCGGTTTCGGAGGCCGGCAATGCCCACCCTGTCCATCGCCTCCAGGGAAGCAGCCCGGTCCGCCGCACCCGGCGAGCGGAAGAGGCCGATCTGCCGGGCCCGTCCCATCAGCACCATGTCCAGGGCCCGGTAGGCGAAGGTACTGCCGTGCGCCTGCGGGACGTAGCCGGCCCGGTCCGTCCGCCGGATGCTGCCCTCCACAGGGTTCAGCAGTCCTGCGGCGCAGCGGACCAGCGTGGTCTTGCCGCTGCCGTTGGGCCCCAGGACGGCAGTGGCAGTCCCGGGGAGTACATGGAAGCTCACGTCGCGGAAGACCCACTCGGTCCGGCTGTACCCGAAGCCCACGCCGTCCAGCTCAAGCACTTTCCCAGATCCTGTCCCGGTTCCGGCGCAGCAGCACAAAAAACACGGGCGCACCGATCAACGCTGTCAGCACGCCGAGCGGAATCTCGCCCGCCGTCGCGGTACGTGCCACCGTGTCCACCAGCATGATGTAGGCGCCACCCAGGAGGAAGGACACCGGCAGCAGCACCCTGTGGTCCGGACCCACCCACATCCTCGCCAGGTGCGGGATCACCAGGCCCACCCAGCTGACGGCACCGCTGACCGCCACCGCCCCGGCCACGATCAGTGCCACCGACACCAGTACCACCCAGCGCAGCGGGCGGGGACGAATCCCAAGGGCAGTGGCGTCGTCGTCGCCAAGCGAGAGTACGTTGATGCGCCAGCGCAGCGCCAGGAGCACCACCGCGCCGCCCACGACGGGAATCAGTGCCGCTGCCACCTTGCCGAAGGTGGCAGTGGCCACGCTGCCCAGGAGCCAGAAGACGATGGCCGGCAACGTCGTGTTCGGGTCCGCGATGTACGTGACCAGGGCGACCAGCGCGGAAAAGAAGGATCCCGTGACCACGCCCCCCAGCACGATCATCAGCAGGGGCGTCCCTCCGCGCCCGGACGTGATGAGGAACAGCGTGGCCAGGGCTACCAGGCCGAACGCGAAAGAACTCGTGATCAGCGCGAACGTCCCCAGACCCAGGAGCAGCGCAAGCGCGCCGCCGAAGGACGCGCCAGCGGACACGCCGATGATGTCCGGGCTGACCAGCGGATTGTGAAAGATGGCCTGCAGGGCGGCGCCGCCGATGGCCAGGCCGCCGCCCACTAGCATAGCCAGCAGCACACGGGGCAGCCTGACGAGCAGCACCACACTCTGCTCGGTGTCTGTTGCCTCGACCGGGAGCGGTAGGACCTGCCCCGCCAAAATTTGGACAACGTGCCAGAGTGGCACGTTGTAACGGCCCACCGCCAAAGCCACCAGCGCCACGGCAACCAGGAAGACTGTGCTGCTGGCGATAGGCTTCAGGGCCGGCGGTCCGTGCCTTTTGTTACCGTTCTGGACCGTGGACGACCGGCCGTGGCGGGCATCAAGCATGTGGTCCCTGGCGTCATGCAGCATTGAACTGCTGGTAGTGGTCAGAGCGCCCGTTCGCCGCGGTCCACAGGATCTTGTCCAGTTCGGCCGCCGTCGGCTTGTGGCTGTACAGGAAATCGAAGTATTCGGTGACTTTGCTCTGGAGCCTGGACTGCCGCTGGGGGAACGCGATGTCGCTGAGCCAGTGCCACATCAGCGGTGATTCCTGCCCGGGGGGATCCCAGCGGTACCCGCCAAGCGGCACCTTGTACACGCGCCGGGACTTCACCGCGGACACGGACTGCCAGACCGGGTCCGAGTACAGGTCCTGGGGCATGGCGGCGTCAAAATTCCCGAGCAGGATGACCTCCGGATCCCACCGGAGCACCTGCTCCACGTCCAGGCCAACCATCCCCGATCCCTTGAGTGGATCATCCCCGGTGGCGGGATTTGTGGCACCTACCAGTTTGATGTAGAAGTCGTTATAGCTATTGGCCGCGGCTACCTTGAGCCCGCCAGTGAACCGGTTAAAGTACAAAATGCTGGGTCCCTTGGAACTCCTGGCCGCCGCGAGTTCCTTAGTGGCGGCCAGTTCCGCGTCGCTCCGCGCCTTGATTTCCACTGCCCGCTCGGGCTTCCCCAGCATGGCCGCGAACATGGCCACCCAAGCGTCCACATCCTCCTGCTTGCCCGTATTCGTCAGGCCGATGACGTTCAGGCCGGCTTTCTCCAACGGATCGATGAGCTGCGCGTCGGACCACTGAATCACCACGTCCGGGTTGAGGGCACGCACGCTCTCCACGTTGGCCGTGAAGTCTTGGGTGGCGATCTCGTGCGGCAGGTCCAGGGCCTTGGGAAACATCGTGCCCATGATGCCGTCCCGCATGGCCACCCAGGACGCGTTGTGCATGGCCGCGAGGTGGTCCGCGGTCCGGTCTACTGCCAGCAGCAGGGACGCCGCCGGCATGGGGATGGTTACCACCCGCGTCACGGGCCGGGCAAAGGTGAGGGTTTTGCCGCGCTGATCGGTGACGCTGATTGCGCCACTGCCGCCGTTCGTGCCGTTCGTGGCAGGGCCCGACGGCGGCGGGGAACCAGGGGTGCCGGCGCATCCGGCCAGGAGGGCTGCCGTTCCTCCCGCTGCAAGGAGTTGAAGTGCGGTCCGGCGGTTCAGGTCCGCGGTTGCCATGGTGTGACCCCCTGTGCTTAGTCTTCACAGCATCCGCTGGTGAGCGGAGGCTGTCAACGGTTTGTGGTGCCCAGGCGGCCAACCGGCCCTTGTCTGGGGCAGGCTGCGGTGCTAGGTTCGAAAGACCCTCGGAGAAGGTGGCCATGCCATGGTTGTCGATGGTGCCCAGTTGTTTGTCCGGTACGCCTACCCGCCCAATTCGCGGGGCAGCTGCGGCCCTCCCGACAGTGACGCCCTCCTGCACTACGGCCAGTCCGGCGTCACTGACCAGGGCCTGCGGGAACTCGCTAAGGGGTTTGCTGGCGCCTGGCCTTACCTGAAGCTGATTGCCGGCGCGCACGGCATCCCGGATCCGCTCGACTCTCGCGTGGTGGAGGCCTATTGGGTGGGAAACAGCCTGCTGGACACGGTGGGCATCGGCAACATGGGCAACTCGATGGAAGACCGATTCCGGGCCCGCACGGGCCGGCAGTTTCCGCACCTAGTGGAAGGCGTGCTGGCCGGCGGCGTCCCGCACCACAGCTTCCACGTCTTCGAAATTTATCCCTGGCTGGGCCTGCTGCGTGATGACCGCCGCTACGCCACCGCACTGAACGTTCTGGACCGCTGCCGGATCCGGTGGGGCGAGGTTCTGGCCACCACGGGCGACGAAGCCGTAGTGAAATCGCGACCCCTGACCTGGGACGGCACATCTCTGGCCGTGGGCGAACCCGTGGTGGAGACCGCCAAGTATGCCGTGAACGGAACCGGCTTCATTGCCGGGCTCGCAGCGGGTGATGTGGTGTCGCTCCACTGGGACTGGGTCTGCGACCGGCTGACACCCCACCAGCTGCAGCAGTTGGTGCTCTTCACCGGTAGGCACCTCAGGATTGCCAACACCGGTGTTGAGCACCGCGGCGCAGCCATCGCCCTCGGACGATAAGCACTCGAACGATAAGGGCTGGACCTGGACCGCCAAAACCCTGAAAGCGCTGGGTCCCTCATCACGAGCCGTGGAACCCGGGCCTACGGGGATTGCGGGGCCGCGGAATCGGGATCGTCCGGCGGCTGAACGCCGGTCGCGTCCCGGGGAGCGGATTCACCGGTGGGACGCTCCACCGGACCCGCGTCGGTGCCGGTGTCTTCGCGGCCGGTCTCTTTGCCTTCCTCCTTGACTACGTCTTCGCCACGCCGTGTGGTGCTCTCGCCCACGCCGTCCGGAGCCATGGCCGCGTCCTCGGGCGTCTCATCAGCACCCGGCTGCGCGGGCTCCTTCAAGGGCGGCTCGCTGCCCCACGCACGGGCGGTGCCCGGCGAGGTTCCCTGCTCCCCGCCGCGTGTTCCAGTAGCGCGGGGTGCAGAGTCAGTTGGTTCGGAGGGATTCATCGGTGTCATGGCGTTCTCCTTGATCGAGCTGGTGGTCAGCCGGCGGCGGGATGTCGTCGTCGCCGGATTGCCGCGGCTGGCCCATCAGTTCCAGGCCGCTCATGGCCCGTTCGGCGCCCGCGGGATCCACCCGCTCGAGCGCGAAACCCATGTGGATCAGGACCCAGCTGCCCGGTGGCAGCGGTCCGTCGTCCAGCAGGCCGATGTTGATCCTCCGCTGCACGCCGGCCACGTCCACCAGTGCGAGCTGATTGCCGTAGCCATCAATCGGGCCGATGACCTGGCCGGGGATTCCGAGGCACATGGTGGTCCGCCTTAGGTCGTGAAGGTGTGCTGGCTGAGGAGATGAACGACGGCGGCAACCGCCCCCGGCAGGGCTGCTGCCACCGGTGGCGTCAGGCCGACGCCCTCGGTGACATCGGCCGGAACGCAGCCCACTACGTAGGTCACTGGAACCTTGCCGCCCAGCGTCCGGAGCTTGCCCAGGACAGCGGCAGGGTCCATGCCGTGGGGGTCCAGCGAGGCGCCGTCGTCGAGATCCTCGCTGCGAATCCGGAGCACTCTGAGGCTGCCCGGCGCCCCATCGTGTTCTGTCCCATGGTCCGGCGGCACCGCGTCCACGAGCACAAGCACCTCCACGCCGGCGAGGAGGTCGTAGGCGAGGTGCATGCCGCGGATGCCATAGTCCACCACGTCCACACCGGCCGGAAGGCTTTCGTCCGTGGCCAGCCGGCGGGCAACTTCCGGCCCGAAACCGTCATCGCGCAGGAACATGTTGCCCACACCTGCCACCAGCACAGTCACGCCGGGCTCACATCCGCCGTGCCGTCAGATAACGCTGGATGTCAGGAACCGACCGGATCCCCACGTAGATGGCGCCGAGTGCCAACCCTGCCAGCAACGTTACGGTGGCCATTCCTATGATTCTCATGGCGGGCTTTCCTTTCCATCCGAACCCAGGGGTTCAAGCTCTTCGGGTGAGTAGTAGAAGGACCTGCCGTAGCCCTCGTGGAGGTCTGCGGCCGGGTCCTGGTCGAGGACAAGGCCAACGTGGGTGCTGCCGTCAACATCGAAGTGGACGTTGGTGACGCGGGCCGTCTGCCCCGCGAAGAACAGGTCCTGTGCGTCGGCGCGCCTGTTCGGATTCACCCTCACCCTGCTGCCCCGGGCCACCGCAACCCCGTTGATCAGGACGGCATCCAGGTGTGGCTGGACCAGGGCTTCCGCCTCCGGCGTCCACCACGCGTTTTCCGCGCCGGGGGCCGCGGCTGGGGCTTCGGGAATGTCCAGGGCATGGGGATTGCGCAGGATGCCGTGCAGTTGCTGCAATTCCTCCGGGGACATGGCCTCGCACCGGTCGATGATGGCCGCCGCCCGTGGATCCGTGGCGCGGGCTTCGGCCTTCTCGTCTTCGGTAAGTGTCAGCACCCGCAGGGTGAGGATTTCGTCGATCTCCGTGGAGTCGTACAGCGCCACCGAGCTTTCCGCAGCCACTGCGGGGTGGTCGTAGAGGATGATCGGGGATATCAGCAGTACGTCCGACTGCCCCTCCGGACCAGCCAGGACGGGCCAGCAACGGCGTTGCCCGCAGCCCGCCGCCGCAGCCTGGGCCTCGGGTGGTGGCTCAAGCAAGGAGACGAAGTCGGCGTCGTCAAGGCTCAGCAGCAGGTGCGTGCCGATGAACGATTCCGCGATGGCATCCTCCCTGGTCCGGGCATCCGCCGTGCCCGCCGCCGGGGTCACAGCCCTATTAACCACTGAGATGCGCAGCCTGATCAGGCCCCCGCCGGCAGTTGCAGCTTCCAGCCTCACGTCACCATGTAGCGCACGACGACGGCGGACCAGCCGGCCTGCCACCCGCCCCGAGGTGTCACGGAGTTCTTCCACGTCCTCTCCGCCGGGAACTTCCACGGGCAGGACCGTCTCCTGGCCGCTGAGCCGGACTGCGGGGAAGGGCCCCAGCGCGATTTCCCGTTCCACTGCCTCATCCCAGCTCAGCCAGCGGGCAGCACCGACCGTGAGCTCGTCAACCGCCGTGAACCCGCCGTCGTCGTCCATTTTCTCCGCAGACCGGCTCTGGAGCTGCAGGAAGCGCAGGTGGACTTCGACGGCGGCATGCGGGCCAGGGGTGAGCAGGCAGTCCGCGAACATGTCCGGCTCCTCGCCGGTACCGGCAGCGGCTGCGCCCGGCGGGCCAAGGATGCCGAACTGCCACCGGGCCTGGTTCTTCTGCGAGGACGCGCGGTACGGGTAGAGCAGGTAGCCCTCATAGAGGACGGCATCTGCCACGGCGCGGGCAAGGCTGAGGCTCATATTCATGGCAGTGGGTCTCCCGACAGCACTGCCGGGGACACCGCTGCGGCATTCGCGAGGAGGGTTTCCACGGTGGCATCCCATGAGGTCAGGCCCCGGGCCGCCTTGTAATGCGACAGGGCAGCGAGCACGTCCCGGTCCAGGCGGAGCCAGCCGGTGTTGGGGAAGTACTGGTCCATGAGCCGGCGCCATGCGTCCACGGGAAGCCGATAGGAGGCTTCGAGGTCCCAGGGCACCTGCTCCACACCGAAGCCGTTCTGGCCCTTGGTGAAGACCGTGCCGGAGAACAGCAGTTCCAGCGGGACCAGTCCGTCACGCAGGGACTGAAGGTACTTGGCGGCGGCAACGTCGAAGTCGAAGGTGCAGGGCAGCGGGAGGTGAAGTTCCGTTTCGCCGCTGAAGCCTTGGACCATGGTGCTGCACTGCAGCCAGAGGAAGGACTTGAGCGTGGTGGGCCACCGGCTGCGCTCGCCGAAGAGGTCCAGCAGGCCGGCCTCTTCGGCGGGGGTGTAACCGCGGCGCTGGGGCAGGATCCGGACCTGGCACCGCAGGGCGATGGCGTGCACTGCGGCGCCGGTGGACTCGGTCACGCGCAGCGTCGCGGTGAGCTGCGGGGCCGCCGCGTAGGGCTCGGGCTGGATATCCAGGACCTCGAATGCCAGTGCCATCACTGTGGGCCCCGGGACGTTGGTTCCCGCCTGGCTTCGCGGACCGGCTTGCTGCGGCTGCTGACCCTCCCGAAGAACGCGGTGAGCTGGTCGCGGGCCTCCTGGCCGCCGTCGAACCCCCGCCACAGCCGCCGCAGGTGCCCAACCAGCTCATAGCAGGCGTCCACGGGAACCAGGTGGCAGTCAGCCTGGGGACGGTCGACGCCGGGTCCCCGGATCAGGAGCGCCTCGGTGTCCGCGGCGGCCACGGACAGGGCGGGATTCCGCGCCATGACGGCATCCCAGGCGTCCAGCGGAAGCTCGGATTCGGTGGCGCCGGCAGGGCCGGGATAGAAGGCAACGGTCCGCTCCATCGTGGAACTGCGGAAGAAGAACGCCAGCCCCACCGGAATCTCCAGCTCGTCCCACTGGCCCGGGCCAAGCTCAAAATCGGGGAAGGACAGGTACCGGTCCGGCACCGACCGGTACCGGAGATGGGCATCGCTGTCCGTGAAGAGCAGGTAGCACGGCCGGCAGGTGCACATCATGGCGTGGCTGTCCAGGTCCACTACGTGCTGGTGTTCCGCGGCGATGGGTTCCCCGCACATTTCGCAGCGCTCGCCGGCGGGGGCAGCAGGCGGGGCAGCGGCGATCCGGCGCAGGAGTCCAACGGGCAGGCCAGGCGCGTTCATCTCAGCCGCCCTTCCCGGCAGCGGCCGGCACGGCCACGGACATCACACCGCCGCGCACGAGCAGCGGAAGCGGGTCAAGGTGCAGGGTGCGGTCCTCCAAGCAAGAGCCGGCCTGGCGGACGTCGAAGTGTGCGTGGCAGGTGGGGCAGCGCAGGAGTCCTCCGCCGGCCGGGGCTGCGAGGGCGCGTTGCAGTGCTGCGCCCGCCATGGGGCCGGCGCAGCGTGGGCAGCAGTCACGGTATGCGTAGACGTCCTGCCCCGTCCGGCAGGCCAGGAGCGAATAGCCGCCCACCTGGAACCCGGCGACGTCGCCGGGTTCCAGGTCGGCGATGCCGGGGACCGGCTCCCAGGAGCCTTCCGGCTGATCAGCGCTATTCAACCGGACCATCAGGGCGTCCACCGGGATCAGCGCAGGGGTGGCAGCGTGCTTTTCAGCTTCCACCACTTGTATGGCCGTAACCTCGGGAGCTGCCGTTTCGATGGCCTCTTCCACGGCGAACTTCAGCGTGACGGACGACGACGGGCAGCCCTGGCAGGTACCGAGCAGCTTCAGCCGCACGACGCCCTCCGGGCTGATGTCCAGGAGTTCCACGTCCCCGCCATGCGAGCCCAGATAAGGCCGGACGCTGTCCAGGGCTCCGGCCACCCTCGTCTCCATCGACTCGGGATGCAAGCCGTGGATGATCAGCAGGCCGGACACCAGTTCGTCGGCGGCGAGCGCCGCCAGCGTGCCGGCGTCGAGCTTTCCTTGCTCGTCGAGGATTTCCAGCATGCGTTCCAGCCCCGAGCCGTACATGTCGGTGACCTGGCGGACCAGGTCTTCGGCGCGCCCGCGGGCCACCGCCCCGCCGGCTCCGAGGGCGTCGAGGAGGGTGCCTATCCGTTCGCCGGTCTGCAGCGGCCGGTCCCCGCCGGGCATGGCAGGTTACTCTCCGGTGAGCGCTTGGGTGGGCGAGTGCAGCCTGTCCAGGGTCTGGCCGTTGCCCAGATACATGTGGACACCGCACGGCAGGCACGGGTCAAAGCTGCGGACGGTCCGCATGATGTCGATCCCTTTGAAATGCTCGCGGTCATTCTCCTCGAAGATGGGCTGGCCCTGCACAGCGTCCTCATAAGGGCCGGCGGTCCCGGACGAGTCGGTGGGGCTGGCGTTCCAAGGGGTGGGCGGGTACGGATGGTAGTTGGCGATCTTGCCGTCCCGGATCACCATGTGGTGTGACAGGACGCCGCGCACAGCCTCCGTGAAGCCGCAACTGATGGCTTCGTCCGGGACCGTGAACGTCTCCCACGTCTTGGTCCGGCCTGCCCGGATCTCCTCCAAGGCTTTCTCCGCGAAGTGCAGGGCGGCCGCGGCGGCATAGGCCTGGAAATAGGTGCGGGCGCGGTTGCGTTCAATGGTGTTGCTCCACTGCGGAATGTTCCATTCGAAGGATACCGGGCCCTTCAATGCGGTCTTGGGCAGGTTGATCTGGACGCTCTTCCCGGTTGCCTTGATGTAGCCGATGTCCACCAGTCCGGCCAGCGAGGTTGCCCACAGCCTGGCCAATGGTCCGCCCCCGGTGTCCAACGCCAGGTTGTCCTGGCCATCGAACCACCGCGGGGACATGACCCAGCTGTACTTCTCTTTCAGGTCCCTCTTCTGCGGCCGCGGATTGGTGTGCTGGTTCCAGGGATGGCGGCGGTCCACCGGGTTGCCCAGCGGATCGTGGGTCACAAACATTTCCTGGTCTTCCCAGTCCTCGTAGTAGGAGGAGCCCAGCATGATCCGGATGCCCAGGTTGATGCGGACCAGATCCGTAGTGACCAGCTTGCCGTCCACCACCACGCCGGGGGTGACGAACATCTTCCGGCCCCACTGGGTCATGTCCTTGTATTCGAAGTTGCAGTAGTCAGGGTCCTGGAGTGAACCCCAGCAGCCCAGCAGCGTCCGGCGCAGGCCTACCTGTTCGTAGCCGGGCAGCGCCTCGTAGAAGAAATCGAAAAGGTCGTCGTGCATGGGGACAACCTTTTTCATGAATTCCACGTAGCGCATCAGCCGGGTGATGTAGTCCGTCATGAGCTGGATGGTGGCCACGGTTCCCACCCCGCCGGGATAGAGCGTGGAAGGGTGCACGTGGCGGCCTTCCATGAGGCAGAACATCTCGCGGGTGGCCCGGCTGACCTGCAGCGCCTCGCGATAGAACTCCCCGGTGAACGGATTCAGCGAGCGCATGATGTCCGCGATGGTCCGGTAGCCGTGGTCGCCCTCGTGCGGGGCCCGGGTATTTTCGGCCTTGGCAAGGACCCCGGGGTTCGTCTCCGACACCATCTTTTCGCAGTAATCCACGCCCACCAGGTTTTCCTGGAAGATGTTGTGGTCGAACATGTATTCGGCAGCCTCGCCCAGGTTGACGATCCATTCGCCCAGGTTCGGGGGCTTCACGCCGTAGGCCATGTTCTGCGCGTAGCAGGAGCAGGTGGCATGGTTGTCGCCGCAGATCCCGCAGATGCGGCTGGTGATGAAGTGGGCGTCCCTGGGGTCCTTGCCCTTCATGAAGATGGAGTAGCCCCGGAAGATCGAGGACGTGCTTTTACACTCCACCACCTGGTTGTTCGCGAAATCGATCTTCGTGTAGATGCCGAGGCTGCCGACGATCCTGGTGATGGGATCCCAGTTCATCTCCACCAAGTTGCTGTTGTCCGTTCCGCTCCCGGACGGCATGGGAATCGTTGAGGTCATTGTGCTTCGCCTGTCTGGAGGAGTGGATGGTTACCAAGTGCGCTTCGCGCCAGTCAGCAGTTCGCGCCCGGGCCGGCGCCACTTGGGCTCCTGGTCCAGGGTGTGGGTGGTGATGCCGCGCAACGCCCTGATGGCGGCCCCATAGGGGCGGATGGTGCTGGTTGAGAGTTTGCCGCCTGGTGGCTCATCCATGAAGGGCATGAACTTGTCGGGGAAGCCCGGCATGGTGCAGCCGATGCAGATGCCGCCGACGTTCGGGCAGCCGCCGATGCCGTTCATCCAGCCGCGCTTGGGCACGTTGCACTTGACCACCGGACCCCAGCACCCCAGTTTGACGATGCATTTGGGAGAGCCGTATTCGGTGGCGAAGTCGCCCTGCTCGTAGTAGCCGGCCCGGTCGCAGCCTTCGTGGACTGTCTTGCCGAACAGCCAGGTTGGCCGCAGCGCGTCGTCCAGCGGAATCATGGGGGCTTGTCCGGTGGCCTGGTACAACAGGTAGGTCATGGTCTCGGAGAGGTTGTCCGGTTGGATGGGGCAGCCGGGGACGCAGACGATCGGGATGCCGGCCTTGGACTTCCAGTCGTAGCCAAGGTAGTCAGGGACTCCCATGGCTCCTGTCGGGTTTCCCGCCATTGCATGGATGCCGCCGTATGTGGCGCAGGTTCCTGCAGCGATGATGGCTGTGGCTTTGGGCGCCAGACGGTCCAGCCACTCGCTGGTGGTGATGGGTTGTCCGGTCGCAAGGTCGTTGCCGAAGCCGCACCAGTAGCCGCCCTCGTCGTGCAGTTTTTCGTTGGGGATGGACCCTTCAACCACCAGGACAAACGGTTCCAGCTCGCCGCGGTCCGCCTTGCGGAACCACTCGAGGAAATCGTCCGCCCCTTCCTGGGGGCCGCACTCGAAGTCGATCAGGGGCCAGTGCATGGCGATGCGGGGCAGGCCGGGCAGTGCGCCGAGTGCTATCTCCTCCACGCTGGGCTGGGTTGCCGCGGTCAGGGCGACGGAATCGCCGTCGCAGCTCAGCCCGGCATTGATCCACAGCACGTGGATCAGCGTTTCTTCGGCCTTGAGGGAAGTTTCGGTAGGCATCGTTGCTCTTTCCGCGGCCCGTGGGGGGCTCAGTTTGCGTCTGTCAGGGACTCTTCCAGAGAACCGGTCAAAGACTCTGCCTCTGTCCGGGAAATGCGGCCGTCCAGCCATTCGTACCAGGCGGCAAGGCCGTCGCCGGTAGTGGCCGAGAGGACCAGGAACTGCGCGTGGTCGTTGAGGTGACGTATGCGGTGCAGGCACTCGTCGACGTCGAAATCAACATAGGGGAGCAGGTCTGACTTGTTGATGATCACCAGGTCGGCTGCGATGAACATGTGCGGGTACTTCTGTGGTTTGTCATCACCTTCCGTCACTGACACGATTACTACTTTGGCTGCTTCGCCCAGGTCGAAAAGGGCGGGGCAGACGAGATTTCCCACATTCTCGATGAACACTGTTGATCCCATCGGAGGATCGAGTACTTCGAGCCCGCGGCGGAGCATATCGGCGTCGAGGTGGCAGCCCGCTCCGGTGTTAATCTGGACCACGGGCCTGCCGGCAGCGCGGATTCGGTCGGCATCGAGGGAAGTTTCCTGGTCCCCTTCGACGACACCTGCCTGCAGCCCGTCGCCCAGCTCCGTGAGCGTGCGGACCAGGAGGGTGGTCTTCCCGGCGCCAGGGGAGCTCATCATGTTCAGCGCGCGGATCCGCCGTCCCGAGAGCCAGCCACGGTTCCGTTCCGCCAAGAGGCCGTTTTTGGCCAGCAGGTCCTGCTCCAGGGAAATCAGCTCGGGCGCCTGGCCGTGCCCCTGATGGCTGTGGCCGGTGTGGGAGTGCCCGTCCTCGGCGTGGACGTCCTCGGCGTGGACGTGGGTATGTCCGTCATGCGAGTGGACGTGTTCAGCCCCGTGAGGGTGATCATGCGCCTGGATGCCCGACTCGTCCGGCGTTTCGGCTCCTTCAATTCCGCCCGGCATGCCCAGGGAGTAAACCCTCGGGTTGGTGTCCTCGCCGCAGCCGCATGTTGTGCACATTTCCTACGCCACCTCCACCGAAACGAGCCTCAGTTCGCGCCCGGCGACCACGTCGACGTCCGCGCTGCCGCAGGGACACAGGAGGAATATGTCAGTCAGTGCGAAGTGGTCGCCACAGGTGCGGCATCGCCCGCGGCCTTGCGGCTCGTCGATCCGCAGCCGCGCGCCTGCCAAGGCAGTACCCGCCGAAGCAACGTCAAAACAGAAACGGAGGGCATCCGGGAGAACACCTGACAACGGCCCGATACGAAGGTTTACGCTGCTGACTGCCCGGCCGCCGGTCTTGTCCAGGACTTCGTCTATGAGGCTTTGAACGATTGAGAGTTCGTGCATCGGATGTGCCTCCTTCATGTCAAGATAGGCTCGTCCCGTCCATAAAGCAACCAGTATTTGACGGCTGCGCACTAGTCGGGTAGGGGCGTGAAGTTATGCCATCATTCTGCAGGGGCCCGGAAGCCGGAGGCCCGGAAATTAAACAAACGGGAAGCAGGACACAACCCGCCGCCGAAGGCCTGGACTGGACGGTCAACGGCCGCGGTGACCGGCCGGAAACTGACCGGCCGGGAGTGGGCGTCGATGCGTGGGCTCACACCACGGTGGGGCTGTTCGTCGCCACATGGCTGCTGGCCTTGGGCGTGGCGCTTCGGCCACATTGAGCAGCGTTGGTCCGGTCGCGCCTCCGAAGGCGGCTCGGAGGAGCCGGCCTGAACGCCGGCCGGGATAGGGTGGAAGGCATGCCTTCGTTCCAGACCCGCCTGAAAATCACCGGACTGAAGCCTGGGAACCGGCCGGAAGCGGTGATGGCCGCAGCCGTGGAGGCGCTGGAGACCCGTCACCATGTGGAGTCCAATCAGCTGGAGCTCGCCGGTGGCGTCCCGCAGCTGAACCTCCGGTTCCTCGTTGCGGCCACCGAATATCACGGTGAGAACCAGCAGGCGCACGAATCGGCAGCCATGATGCGCGACGCCGTCGAACGCGTTGCGCTGACCGGCTCACTGACGCTGCTGCGCCGCAACCGCGGCCGCTGGGCACCCGTGTAGTTTAGTCGCCTGTGTAGCTCAGTCGCCCGGGGAGGGCTCGATCATCGGGGGCGGTTCGTCAACCGGGGAGCGGGTGCCGCGGCGGCGCGTGACGATGATCCCGACGACCGCGCCGATCAACAGCCCCACTCCCACCCCGATCAGGGAACTGGCCCAAAATGGCAGCCTGGTTGCCGATCCCGTGAAGTAGCCCAGGCCTACCAGCCAGCTGGCCCACAAAACGGCGCCGAGCCCGGCGCAGAAGCTGAAGCCGGAGACTGACACGTCCGCGATTCCGGCTGCGGCGGACGTCGCCAGCCGTCCGCCCGGGATGAAGCGGGCGCCGATGATGGTCCCGTACGTAGAGGAGCGGCCAACCTTGGCGATGGCCCGGTGGATGCCGTGATGGACCTTTGCGCCCCAGCGCCACCGGTCAAGCACATGGCTGAGGCGGCGCTTGAAGAGCTGGAAAACCACCATGTCTCCGAGCCAGGACGCCAGCGCGGACAAGGCCGCAACGAGGAAGATGTTGGCCCGTCCGTCTGCCGCGAGGGCACCGCCGGTGATCACCACCATTTCGGAGGGGATGGGCGGGAAGATGGCGTCGCCGAGTACCAGAGGGATGATCCAGAAGTAGATCGCGGCCCCCCAGCTGTCCGCGTTGCCAAAGTCCATGGCCACAAAGTACCGCACTTTCGGACGGCAGGATGGCGCATGGATGGAGCACAGCGGCATCTGGGGCCGCGTTAGCGTCAGTGCACGGCTTCCGGGATGCTTGGTTATCTTCCGCCAGGCGCGAGGCTGCAGTGCGGACGGAATGCTGACACGAGTTCGCTCAGTTGGGTTGAGGGCACGACGCCCAGTTCACCTTCCAGGCGGCTGGCAAACATCGTGTAGGCACGGACGGCAGCAGCCCTGTTGCCAGCGGCAAGATGGGCCTGAACCAGCAGGAGATGCGCAGATTCCCTGAGCGGTTCGATGCTCGCCGCGAACAGTGCCGCGATGACGGCATCGCCGGGTTCACCGGCCGCCAGATGCTGCCGTGCCATGAGCTCAAGAGCGCTGAGGCGCATTTGCCGGAGCCGCTCCTGTTCAAAGATTACCCAGTCGTCGTACCAGCCGGGCAGCAGTTCGGCCCGGCTCAGGTGCTCCAGGTAGCTGTCCGGAATCTGCGCTCCAGGCTGCGCGTGCATTCTGGCGACGTGCCGCTGCAGGGTTGCGACATCGACGCGGACGGATTCTTCCAGTTCCAGTGTGTCGGCGCCGGTATGGAGGAGGTGGGGGTATGCGTGGGCGATGCACCAGACAGTGGTCCTGAGGTTTCCCGCAGCCTGCGGTTCGCTGCTCTTCGGCCACAGGAGGCCGGCCAAAAAACTCCGGTGTCGGCAGCCCAGAAGTCCCACGCAGGCGATGAGCCGCTGCTCACGGCTGGCTACCGTCACTGTATTGCTGCCGCAGCGCAACCGCCAAGCCCCCAGCAGACTCAAGTCCCAATCCTGTGCGAGAGCCACCGTCATGCTTTTCCCTCTCAAGCGGCCGGATTCCACGCGTTCTCCAGCTACCATCGTGGCACCCAGCCAAACCATGTCAAGTCATTTTAGTAACAAGGGTAGGGCGGGTTATCAAGTGGGGTAGGGCAGCGTGCCGACCGGAATCGGGCCTACCTGTTGGCCACCAGCGGGGCCGCCCGGGTGGTCACAAAAACCCGTTGGCGTGAGCACGCTTTTATGGAGCGCCGTATTAGGCGTTGGCGGTATTTTCTTCCGCCCGAAGGGAATCGAGCCAGCGCTGGACAGCCAGGAGGATTTCGTCCGCGTCGCCCGCAGCCTCCACGAATTCGCCGCTCTGGCCGGGGCGGCTGAAGATCAGCCGGGCGCGAATCGGGCTATTCTGGGCGGGCTCGGCCCACGCGCGGATAATCATCGTGCCTTCAATGTCCGCCATGAGCGGGCGCCCTGCTTTCCTCGTCTGGAATTCGCAAATCAGCCACGAACATTACTGCCCGGTATGACCATCCTAGGCATAGATTAATCGGCGCCTTAGTCAAAAGACTGTCCCGGCATAGTTGCACAAAACAACGGAAAAATAACACTGCAGTAACGAACCTGCCACGGGATGCCGCGTTGAATGATCGGGAGACTTTGAGAGGGGGTGATTGACATGAAGGAACTCACCATTCAGGAACTGGAAGGCCAGCAGGTGGAGCTGTTGCCTTCGCGGGAGACCCTGTTTCTGAACGCCAACTGGGCAAGCGTTTACGCGACCAACACCTCTCTGGCACTGAACGCCGGCTCACTGCTCGCCACGGCGCACAGCTCTGCCGTTCAAACAATCCTTGTAGCCCAGAGTTAGTCCGCCAACCATCCGATATCTGGACCCCGGGAGTGCCCGGGGGAGAGGGGTGAGGTGCTATGACGGCATCAACCGAGCTATCACCGATGGAACTCGACGCTGAGGTCCTGGAACTGCTGCCCGTGCGGGAAACGCTGTTCTTCGACTTTAACGTCGCTCCCGTAATCGCTGTGAATCTTTCGATGGCCATCAATGCGGCCTCAATCGGTTCGGTTGCGAACTCGGGCGCCTGGCAGAACCTGTTGGTAGTTCAACAGTAGGCCCTGCAAGGATTTCTCAACCCGGTGGGCGTGCTCCAATGTCGGGGCATGCTCACCGGACCTGGTGGCTCAACATCTTTGTGGGGAAAATGACAACGTGGTGGGGAAAGTGACAACAACAGCTGATGCCGCATTTGCAGGCCGCTGGTCCCCTGCGCACGGGATTGTTTTCCTGGGCCCTGTTGAAGGTTCGGGGCTTAAGGACCGCAGCTACCTTTTGCAGCGCGGAGACGGGCAGATTGTGCAGCTTTCGGAGTTGCTCAATTTAGTGATGGTCTCCCTTTCGGCCGATGAACCCCTCGAAGATACGGCGCGCGACATCAGCGACGCCTATGGCCGTGAACTGGGGGTGAGCGGGCTCCGCCACCTCATCGACACCAGGCTGGCGCCGATGGGTCTGGTCCACAAAGCCGGGGCCGACGCTGCCGACGCCCCGCCGCCGCCGAAGGCAGACCCGCTGCTGGCTCTCCGACTGCGGGGGACGCTTGTTCCAGAAAGGGCCGTCAACGCGTTGGCCCGGATCCTGGCCCCGCTGTATTGGGGTCCGGTGGTGGTGGCCGTCCTGCTGGTGTTGGCCGCCGTCGATGTCCTGGTGATTGCCAGGAGTGACTTCATGGCCTCCCTGGAACAGATACTGCTCACCCCGGCGCTGCTCCTGGGCATCTTCGCGCTCCTGACAGCGGCGGCCGTGATCCACGAACTGGGCCATGCCACGGCGTGCCGGTACGGGGGCGCCAGGCCAGGGGTGATCGGCGTCGGCGTTTATCTGGTCTTTCCCGCATTCTTCACCAACGTCACCGACTCTTACCGGCTGGGACGGACGGGCAGGATCCGCACGGATCTTGGTGGACTGTACTTCAACTGCCTCTGCCTCATCGGCCTGGGTGGGGCGTATCTGCTGACGGAGCAGGGATTCTTTCTGCTGGCGGCGGGTCTGATGCATTTCCAGATGATCCAGCAGCTGGTTCCGACGCTGCGCTTTGACGGCTACTTCGTGCTGGCCGATATTGCCGGCGTTCCGGACCTCTTCAACCGGATCCGGCCCGTGCTGCTGAGCCTTGTTCCCGGCCGCCCCCTCGATCCGCGGGTACTTGAGCTCCGCCCCTTTGCCCGCCGCATCGTCACCATCTGGGTTGTCACCGTCGTGCCGCTCCTGTTCCTGGCGTGCGGCTGGATGCTATTCAACCTGCCCGCCATCATTGAGCAGACGGCCACTTCCATCCGGCTGCACGCGGGGCTGGCCGGCGCCGCGGTCGAGGCCGGTGACCCGCCTGCTGCGGCGCTGTCCATCGTGTCCATCCTCATGTTGTCCGTGCCCGTGGTGGGCCTGGCCATTCTGCTGTACCGGCTGCTGACTGTCCTGCTCGCTCTCCTGCGGCGCCTCGCCAGGCGCCTGTGGAGTACAACGGCGGAGCCAACGGTCGGTGTGCCACGGCATTTCAGGGCGGGGCAGCGGCCGGAGACAGGCAAGCCACTACTGAAAGGAAGGTCCGCCATGGCTGTCGCAGTCTCTCCCGCGGCCATGCCCCACGACGACGTGCCTCCCGCACCGTTGCAGGCTCCAGCGGCCAAGCAAGGCGACGACGTCCCGTCCGCAGGGAAGCGCGACGACGGCGTCCCCACCCTCCGGGACTTCCTCGCCGACCGGCCCACTCCGCCATCGGCACTGGCCGAAGCTGGCTGGCAGGGTGCAGTCCGGCGGCTCAGCCGCAATTCGATCAGCCCGGGTCCAGGGCTTCGCGAACTCATCCACCTGAGGGCCGTCGAAGACGTACAACGCCGGCTGGATGGCCCCAGGACGGTGGTGGTGGTCAACCCCAAGGGCGGCGCGCACAAAACCACCGCCACGCTGCTTCTTGCCGCGACGCTCGGCATCCAGCGCGGCGGTTACACGCTCGCGTGGGACAACAATGAAACGCGGGGCACGCTGGGGTGGCGGGCACCGCTGGCCGGGCACACGGGCACGGCAGTTGACCTGATGCATGAGGTGGACCGCTTCGAGGACCCCGTCCTGGGCCGTATCGGGGACCTGGACCGCTATGTCCGGTACCAGGGTTCCGCACACTTCGACGTGCTGGCCTCGGACGAGGACGCCGCAGGAGCCGCCACCATCGGAAGCCGTGAGTTTGACCGGCTGCACTCTGCGCTGCGCCGCTTCTACCGGATCATTATGGTGGACACCGGCAACAACATGCGGTCCTCCAACTGGGAAGCGGCGGTAGCGGCGGCGGACGAGCTGGTCATCATTTCCACCCTGAGGGAAGACACCGTGGCCAGTGCTGTCTGGCTTGTGGACGGGCTGCGCGAGCGCGGCTACGAGGCCAAGGTCAGCAACGCTGTGACCCTACTTGCCGCACCGTCGCGGCAGACCGATCTAGAGCTGCATCGGCGGACACGGGCGCATTTCGAGAGCGTGACGAGGGAAGTCCTCGATGTTCCCTACGATAGTTCACTGGTCTCCGGCGGTCCGCTAAACTACCAGGCACTGCAGCCGGGCGCCCGCGAGGCCTGGCTGCGTGCCTCGGCTGCCGTGATGCAGGGGTTGTGAGCTGTTCCCGAACTAGCGGGCACGGTTATCCGCAAGCCTGCATGTGCGAAACTGGCGGCATGCGGATCAGCATTCTCCAGGCCGACATCACCACCCGGGCCGTGGACGTGATCGTGAACGCGGCAAACTCGTCGCTCCTGGGCGGCGGCGGCGTGGACGGCGCCATCCACCGGGCCGCCGGGCCCGGGCTGCTGGCAGCCTGCCGCGAACTCCGCGACACAGACCTCCCGCACGGGCTCGCCGTGGGCGCCGCTGTCGCCACTCCCGGGTTCCGGCTCCCGGCCCGCTGGGTCATCCATACGGTGGGGCCAAACCGGCGTGCCGGGCAGACCAACAGCGCGCTGCTGGTTTCGTGCTTCAGCGAAAGCCTGCGGCTGGCGGAGTCGCTGGGTGCTGCTTCCGTCGCGTTCCCGGCGGTGGGCGGCGGCGTTTACGGTTGGGCAGGGCGTCAGGTGGCAGAAGCCGCGTACGACGCCGTCACCGGGTTTGGTGCCTCGCAGGCGGCCAGCGCGGTTGAGCTGGTGGAGTTTGTGCTGTTCAGCTCCGACATGGCGGACGCCTTTAACGCGGTTTTTGATTAGCGCCGTGTTGGAGCACCCTGTTGTCGATCACCTGTGTTTGATCAACTCGCCGTTTGAGCAGCTTCGCTGAGGTCCAGCCGGCTGCGGTATTCCACAGGCTTTTTGATGATGGGGTCCACAAAGCGGATGCCCCGGGCGAGGAGCTGCAGGGGTTTGGTGTAGTCGTCGGGAGCCTTGTCCAGCAGGTCCGGGTAGAACGCGTCGTTGACGATGCCCAGGCCCAGCGATGCCATGTGAACCCTCAGCTGGTGCGTCTTCCCGGAGTGCGGCTCCAACTGGTAGCGCGCAAGCCGGGACGCACCGTGGCTCCCGCCGGTCGCGGTGACACCGGCACGCGGGGAGGCGGCGCCGTCGAACGTTTCCAGCCGATCGATCCGGGTCTCCGCGTTCGGTTCGCCGGCGATCACTTCGGCCAGCAGGTAGCTGCGGGACTTGGTCATCCGGTTGCGCACCACCACAGGGAAGTCGACGGCGGGGTAGCCCGCAGCGGGTTCCGCGGCGGCGACGCACTCGTACTCCTTCTGGACCTGGCGCTTCTCGAAGAGCACCTGGTATTTGCCGCGCGTCTCCGGGTTGGTGGACAGCAGGAGCACGCCGGCGGTCATGCGGTCCAGACGGTGCATGGGGATCAGGTCCGGCAGGTCCAGCTGGTTCCGCAGCCGGACCAGGGCCGATTCCTGGATGTACGTGCCGCCCGGGGTGGTGGGCAGGAAGTGCGGCTTGTCCACCACCAGCAGGTGTGCGTCCTGGTGCAGGATGGTGATGTCCACCGGGATGCGGGTCTCTGGAGGCAGGGTCCGGTAGTACCAGATGAAGGTATGATCCTCGAGCCTGGTGGCCCGGTCCAATCGGATACCGCCTTCGCCCACGATCTCGCCGGCGTCGAACCTGTCCTCGATGCCCTGCGGATCGATGTGGCCCCAGCGGTGCATCATGTAGTCCATCGCGGTGGTCCACGGTCCCTCGTCCGGCAGGCGCAGGCGGGTGGCGTTGACGCCGTCGCGCACGGGGAGGGGGGATTGCATCACTGGTCCATTCTACTTTGCGGGTCCTACTCTGCCTGCCTCGGGGCCGGTGCTGCCCACAGAGGCCTTGAACGGGTTCCTGACCTAGGTCCGCTCAGGACGCGCATCTTCCCCGGCGACGCGCAAACGGTCAGGCGACACCGGTATCCGCGAGTCGCCAGGCCATTTCCGTGTCGCCAAACCATTATCGCGTCCAAGGCTTAGGCGGTCGCCCCATGCGGCGCCGCTGTGAGCGTGCGCCGGAGCTGCGGGTCGGCGTCGAGTCTGTCCTGGGACGAGTATATTTTGATGATGACCCGCAGAGTCACCCAGCTCCTTATCGGCCTCGCGATGTATGGCATCTCCCTGGCTATGTTTATCCGTGCCGGCCTCGGGTTGGACCCCTGGGACGTATTCCATCAGGGCCTGGCCCGTTTGAGCGGGTTCAGCATCGGCACGGTGGTGGTGGCGGTGAGTTTCCTGGTGCTCCTGCTCTGGATCCCGCTGCGCCAGAAGCCCGGCTTCGGAACGCTGGCCAATGCCGTGCTGGTAGGCGTGTGCGCCGACGTTGGGCTGGCACTGATCCCCGCTTTTGCGCACCTGGGAGGCCAGATCGCCATGCTGGCCGGAGCGGTTGTGCTCAACGGAATTGCTTCGGCCTGCTACATCGGTGCACGCCTTGGCCCCGGCGCCCGCGACGGGCTGATGACCGGCCTGGCACGGCGGACCGGCTGGTCCGTGCGACTGTCACGATCGCTGATCGAAGTGGTGGTGCTGGGGGTCGGCTGGCTGCTGGGCGGATCGGTCGGAGTGGGCACGGTGCTCTACGCCCTGGCCATCGGCCCGCTGGTTCAGATGCTGCTGCCTTGGTTCATGGTCCCGGCCTCAGCCAAGGACGCAGTCAAGGACGCAGCTGTGGCGCCCGAGTCCCGGGAGCCTGACCGGCAACGGCCCTAACGCCCGTGGTTCAGCCGGTTTTAACGCCCGTGGTTGATACACCTAGGCCAGCCGCGGCTGGCAATGCGGGCAGAAATAGATGTCCCGCTCTTCCTCGCCGTTGGGCTTCCCCAAAACACTGCGGCGGACGGGGGTGCCGCATTTAAGGCACGGCTGGTGTTCGCGGCGGTAGACCCAGTATCCGGGCCGGCCGGCCATTCTTCCCACCGGCATGCCGCGCGGATTCAGGATGGTGACCCGCCGTCCCGGGCCGAGGTTCGCTTCGAGCAGTTGCTTAGCATCGGCCATCATGGTCCGGAGGTCGACGACGGCGGAGACGGGCGAAGCCGGGTGGATGCCGGACAGGAAGCAGGTTTCGCAGCGGTAGATGTTGCCGATGCCCGCGAGGTTGCGCTGATCCAGCAGGGCCACACCGACGGGGACGTCCGGCGCCGCGACCATCCGACGTTCGGCTTCGGCCGGGTCCCAGTCCGTGCCCAGGAGATCCGGTCCCAGATGACCCACGATCTTGTCCTCATCGGCGGTGCGCACAACTTCCACAATTCCCAACGAGAAGCCGACGGCGTCCGCCACCGCAGTGCGCAGCACGCACCGGGCCGTGAATCCCGGCTTTCGCCAGCGTCCGCCGGGTGGATAGACCTGCCAAGCGCCTTCCATTTTCAGGTGCGAATGAATGGTGAGCTTTCGCTGCTCTGCACTGTGTTGAACGGGGCCCTGTGCGCCCGGACGCTTGGCGCCACCACCCTCCCCGTCCGGGCCTTGCCCAAAAGGTTCCACCACACGCATGAGGAGGTGTTTGCCACGCGGCACCACTTCTGTCACGGTCCACCCGGCCAGGTTCAGCGTGGCAAAACGGGGCACCCTGAAATCCGAGGCGGTGAGCGTCTGTCCGGCCAGGGCGCGGTGGAGCTGGGCAGCGGCCCGCCAGACGGAGTCCCCCTCAGGCACGGATCCTCAGCCCCTTGGGAGTGGAGTAGGCGCCCGCGGCAGCCAGTGCTTTGGCGACGGCAGTGTCCAGGATGCCGTGGCCGTTGACTTTTTCCATGATCAGCTTGTCAACAGCACCGCGGGTGACCACTCCTACCAGCGCGGTGCCTGCAGCAGACAGGATGGCTTCGTCTTCACTGAATGCAAGGAGGGTTTTGCCGCCTCGCTCCACGTAGAGGATCAGGGCGCCGTTAACCAGCACCACCAGGGCACCGGCTTTCCGTCCGGGACGGTGGCCGGTGCCGGCCTCGACATTGAGGGCAGGCCACGACAGAGCCCCGCCGTACGGGTTGGCCGGATCGGTGGCCGCGAGGGCGAGGGCAATAGGTTCGGGCTTCGCGAGCTGGCTGTCCTCGGAATAGGACCGCAGCCGGTCCACGGTGGCCGGGACGGCGAACTGGGCTGCACCGAGGTGTTCGATGAAGTACCCGCGCCGGCAGCGGCCAGCCTCCTCCAGCCGGGCCAGGACCTTGTACATCAGGCCAAAGCCGCCCAGAATCTGCTCCGCCATCACTGATCCCCGCGTCACCACGCCATACCGGTCCAGCAACAGTTCGGCCGTGGCGCGGGCGTGGATGGTGGGATCCAGCTCGGGCAAAGGCAGCGCCGACCACCGTCCGGCGGCCATCGCCGGCGTGGCCGCACCGCCGGCCGCGGAGCCGTACCGCCCGCCGCTGAGGCCGGCCGAGCCGAGCCCCGAGGAACCTAACAGGCCGGTGCCGTGGGAGCGGCCCAGCCTGCTTAACCTGGGGGCGCGTGACCGGGGTGCTTTGGCCACTTGGCGGTGGGCGGTATGGCCGCCGGCGATGAGGGCGCGGATCGGCGCGAAGGTGTCCCCGGTGATCCTCCCGGCCCAGGCCAGATCCCATAGCGCCGAAACCACGTCCTGGTCGCTCAGCACCGAGTCCATTCCGCCGGCGACGTCCGTCAGTTGCCGGAAGAAGTAGCCCCCGCCGTTTTTTCGCAGGTGATCCAGCAGCCGCTGCTGTGCATCTCCTGGCTCGTAATCGATGGCCGGGTTCAGGGTCAGGTCGGCCGAATCGGCCAAGTGCATGCTGACCCAGCCGTCGTTGCCGGGGAGTGCTCCCGCACCGGACCAGAGGACTTCACCGGCGGCCATGAGTTCGTCCAGCATGGCGGGCTGGTAGTTGGAAACCCGGCTGGCCAGCAGCAGCGGCTCCCACGCCGACGCGGGGACCGGCACGCCGGACAGCTGGTCGATTGCCGTGACGATTCCGTCCAGACCGCGCAGGGACGGCTGACCGCGGCCGGAGCCGGGGGTACGGACATGTTGCCAGACAGGGAGGAAACGTCCGTAGGCGGCCGCGTCCACCGGTTCAACTTCGGCGCGCAACGCAGCCAGCGAACGACGGCGGAGCTTCCGGAGGACTTCGGCGTCGCACCACTCGCTGGTGCTGGGTTGTTGGTGTTCCTGTTGTTGTCCCTGGGGGACCGGCTGGGGCTGTCCATCAGGTCCGACGGCTGGGCTTTCCGGCGACGCAGCGTGCGGCCGGAACTCGCCTTCGACCACACGGCCGTCGGCCGCGAGCCGCTTCAGCGCGGTGCCGACTACAGCAACGCCGAGGCCCAGCCGCGCGGCAGCTTCCATCGCGGTGAATGGTCCGTGGGTACGGGCGTAACGGGAGACAAGATCGCCGAGCGGATCGGCCACCGGTTCGATGAAGGCCAGGGGCACGCCCATGGGCAGCGGCACGCCGATGGCATCCCGCAGGCGCGCTGCGTCCTCGACAGCGGCAAATCGTTCGGCACCACCGATGTTTACCTTGATGGCGCGGTTGGCGCGCTGCAGGGCGGTCAAGTGGGCGGTGGCAAAGGCGGTATCGGCATGCGGGGTTTCGACAGGCTCAACCACCGGGGCGGCCTCAACCACCCCTTCCAACCGGGAGGCCACTTCGTCCGGTGTCAGCGGACCGAGCAACCGGAGCAGGTCCGCCACACCTTCCATTCCGCGGGCACGGCGGTCCGGTGCAAGCCGCTGGAGTTCGAACTCGGTAGCGTCGATGACTTTCGCATCGAGCAACTCACGGAGTTCCACGCGTCCGAGCAGCTCATTCAACAGCGTCGAATCCAACGCCAGTGCTGCGGCCCGGCGCTCGGCCAGGGGAGAGTCACCCTCGTAGAGGAACTGGGCCACGTACCCGAACAGCAGGGACTTGGCGAACGGCGACGGCTGCTGCGTGGTGATCTCGACGATCCTCAACTCGCGGCGTTCCACGGAGGCTGCGATGTCCTTCAGCGCCGGGAGATCGTACACGTCCTGGAGACATTCGCGGACGGTTTCCAGCACGATCGGGAAAGTGGGGTATTTCCGCGCGACGTCGAGCAGTTGCGCGGACCGTTGGCGCTGCTGCCACAGTGGCTGCCGCTTGCCCGGCGTTTGGCGGGGCAGCAGCAGGGCACGAGCGGCGCATTCCCGGAACCGCGAGGCAAACAGCGCGCTGCCGCCCACTTCCGCGGTGACAATCTGCTCCAGTTCCTCGGGATCGAACAGGAACAGCTCGGCTCCGGGCGGTTCGTCCTCCATCATGGGGACGCGGAGCACGATGCCGTCGTCAGCCGCCATGGCGGATCCGTCCATACCGTACCGCTGGTGGAGCCGCTGCCCGACGGCGAGTGCCCACGGCGCGTGCACCGGCATCCCAAACGGGCTGTGGAGGATAACCCGCCAGTCACCGAGTTCGTCGTGGAAGCGTTCCACCACCAGGGTGGTATCGCTGGGGACCACTTCGGTGGCGAGCTTTTGCTCGCTCAGGTACTGGATGAGGTTGTTCGCGGCGAACGCGTCCAGCCCGCTGGCCGTACAGCGCTCCGTGGCAGGGCCGACGTCGGACGCTGACAGTTCGCGGATGAATGTGCCGAGTGCCCGGCCCAGGTCCACCGGCCTGCCCAGGGAGTCGCCTTTCCAGAACGGCAGCTTGCCGGGCTGGCCGAAGGCCGGGGAGACCAGGACACGGTCGTGCGTAATGTCTTCGATTTTCCAGCTGGTGGCGCCGAGGGCAAAGATATCGCCCACCCTGGACTCGTACACCATCTCTTCGTCCAACTCGCCCACGCGGCGGCCTCCCTTGGCCGGGGAGGGGGTGGACGTCTTGCCATCACCGGACGGTGAGGCCGAGCCCTCAACTTCGGTGCCGACGATGTAGACGCCGAACAAACCGCGGTCAGGGATGGTGCCGCCGGAGACAACGGCCAGCCGCTGGGCGCCGGGCCGGCCTTCGATGGTGCCGGCGTTCCGGTCCCAGATAATCCGCGGCCGCAGTTCGGCGAATTCGTCGGAGGGATAGCGGCCCGCCAGCAGGTCCAGGGTTGCCTCGTACGCCGAGCGGGGAAGGGACGCGAAGGGCGCTGACCGCCGGACCGTGGCGAACCACTCCTCCACATCGATGCTGCCCAGCGCCGTGGCAGCCACGGTCTGCTGGGCCAGGATGTCCAGCGGGTTGGCAGGCACAAAAAGCCGCTCGATCTTTCCCTCGAGCATCCGTTCGACCGTGATGGCAGTGTGCACCAGGTCCGCACGGTGCTTGGGGAAAAGCACGCCCTGGGAGATTTCGCCGACCTGGTGCCCGGCACGGCCTACGCGCTGCAGGCCGCTGGCCACCGACGGCGGCGACTCCACCTGCACCACCAGATCCACCGCACCCATGTCGATGCCGAGTTCCAGGGACGACGTGGCCACAACGCACCGCAGCCGGCCGGACTTCAGGTCATCCTCGATCATGGCCCGCTGGTCCTTGGAGACTGACCCGTGGTGGGCGCGGGCCAGCAACGGATCTGCTCCAGCGGTGCTGCCGGCCTGCGCCATCATGTGGGCCGGCGTGGACGTGGATGTGGGAATGCTTGGAAGCCCCGGCTCCGCGGCCGGCGGGTCCCAGCCGCCACCGACGGCCACCAGCTGACGTTCAGCGTAGACCTCATTCAGCCGCGCCGTGAGCCGCTCAGCCAGGCGGCGCGAGTTGGCAAAAACGATGGTGGACTGGTTGGCCAGCACCAGGTCGACAATTTTTTCCTCCACATGGGGCCAGATCGACGCCTGTGGCTGCAGCCCGGAGGCCGGCCCGGAGTCAAAGGCGCCCGCCGCACCCTGGAGATCCGACATATCCTCCACAGGCACGGACACGGTCAGGTCCCAGTTTTTCCGCGACGGCGGCGCTACGATCGCCACCGGCGCGGATCCGGCCAGGAACTGGGCCACCAGCTCCCGCGGTTCCACCGTGGCCGACAGCCCGATCCGCTGGGCGGGCTTCGGCAGCAAGGCATCCAGCCGTTCCAGGGAGACCGCCAGATGCGCGCCCCGTTTGGTTCCGGCAACGGCGTGGACCTCGTCCACGATCACGGTGTCCACCTCGGTGAGGGTTTCCCGGGCCTTGGAGGTGAGCATCAGGAACAGCGATTCCGGCGTGGTGATCAGGATGTCCGGCGGGTTGCTGAGCAGCGAACGCCGGTCCGCCGTCGTCGTGTCCCCGGACCTGACCCCCACGGTGATGAGCGGAGCGGGCAGATCCAGCCGCATGGCCGTCTGCGTGATGCCGATCAGGGGCGCGCGCAGGTTCCGCTCGACGTCCACCCCAAGGGCCTTCAGCGGTGAGATGTACAGGACCCGGGTTTTGCGCTTGGGCGGCCGGGAACCGCGGCGGCCTTTGGCGGGCGCGGCGTCCAGCCTGGGCAGTTCCTGGGCCGGGGCAGGAGCCGAAACGAGCAGCCGGTCAAGGGCCCACAGAAAAGCGGCGAGCGTTTTGCCGGAGCCGGTGGGGGCTACAACCAGGGCATGCGACCCTGAGGCGATGGCGTCCCAAGCACCCTCCTGGGCAGGGGTTGGCTCCGCAAAGGCGCCCAAAAACCAGTCGCGGGTGGGGCGGCTGAACCGGCCCATTTGAGGGCCGGGCACGGCGTCCGGACGCGCTCCCGGCGGTAGCTGCTCCTGCATTCCTCCATCATGCCCTACCCCACTGACAGGGTTCCGGGGTCCACGATTGCCAGGGCCAGGACGGCCGGACCCGCGGGATGGACCAATCAACCCTGCCCTGCCCGGGGGAGGTTCTTCGTGGCGGGTCCCTCGAGAAGCTGGCCGTCACGGCTGAAACGGGAACCGTGGAGTGGGCAGTCCCAAGTCAGCTCACTGTCGTTCCAGTGCACGATTCCGCCGAGGTGGGTGCAGACGGCGGAGAGCCTGCACGTGGTTCCGTCCACTGTGGAGACCGCCACCGGCCGGATGCCGTCGCGGAAGACTTTCCCTTCGCCGTCGGGCGGTGGCGTCCCGTCAGAAGCGAGCTTCCGCCAGCCGGTGGCCAGCGTCGCAGCCACCTTGGCGTTGACGGCCACGGCCGAGAACGCGCCGGCGGCCGACGTGACCCGGTGATGGATGGTGTCCGCCCACGGGAGCTGGCCGCCCAGGATGTCGGCAGAAATCCCAAGGGCGACCGCCACGGCGTTCGTCATGCCCCACTTGTTGTAGCCGGTGCCGAAAAGAATCCGTCCCCGCCCTCGCGGCAGTTTGCCAAAGAACGGCATGAGGTTGGTGGCCTGGTAGTCCTGCGCGGACCACGTGTGGGTGGCCGCGGCGCCGGGGAAGTGTGTCCCCGCCCAGCCGAGCAGGTCCGCCAGGTGGGACTTTTCCGACGAGGTCCGCCCCACGTGATGCCCGTGCCCGCCCACGAGCAGGAGCCTGCGTCCGTCCGCCTCGTAGTCGCGGAGGGAATGCGTGGGCTCCTCGGCGGAAAGGTACATGCCCGGCGGCGGAGTGAGGCCGGGCGCCAGTTCCAGCGCCGCCGCATAGGACCGGTGCGGCTTCAGCTTCGCGAAGTAGAGGCCCCGGTCAAGTACCGGGATCCCGGTGGCCAGCACAACGTGCTCGGCCGTGACGGTGCCCTGATCCGTCTGGACTGTCAGGGGCCCGCTTCCGCTGACATCCCGCAGCCGGACCCCGCCCGCCACACTGCCGCCCCGGGCACGGATGTCACCCAGGAGCGTGTCCAGAACATCCATCGGGTTGGTCTGGGCCTGGTCCGCCAGCAGCAAGGCGCCCTGGATGGGGAAGGGGAGGCCGGCGTCGAGCACGTACTCCACGTTGAGTCCAGCGGTGGTTGCCGCGATCAGCTCCTCACGGAGCTTCTCGGCACCCCCGCCGGTGGTGGCGTACGTGTAGGCGTGCCGGCGTTGGTAGGGGACGCCGTTCTCGTCGAGGTAGCGCAGCAACCAGGCCTGCCCCTCCCGGTTGGCGTCCACGTAGGCCTGGACCTGCTTGTCCGAATACTGCCGGGACAAAGCGGCCAGGACGGTCCCCTGCAGCAGGCTGACCTTGGCCGTCGTATTTCCGGTAGTGGCAGCCCCCGGGAACCGGGCTTCGATCACCAGGATCTTCTGCCCGGACCGGGCCAGCAACAGCGCGGTGACCAGTCCGGTCAGTCCCGCCCCGGCCACCACAGTGTCGTACTTCGTGCCTGCGTTGAAGGGGTCAGGGCTGAAGGCGTTCCCGCGGTCCAACCAGATGGACGTCATGGAAGCTAAGTCTACTGACTATCGGCGGTTACGCCCATATCATCTAGGACGACTGGAAGGCTCCGATGGTCAACAGTTCGATCGCTGCGTTGCTGCAGGCCTGCCTTGGCTCGGCGAGGAACAGCGACGCCGTATCTTTCGGCGGGTAGATCCGGTAACCCGCCGCGGGGGTCAGCGCGCAGTCGGAGTAGTTGCCCGCCTGGGTATAACGGAGGACGGCGTTCCCACCCTGGCCGGGCGCCAGCAGAACGTCGGCAACGGGGGTGGACTCGTCGCGTTTGGCTGGGGCGCCGATGGGGGCACCGTTGGCGTCCGCTGTGAGGGACACTCCGGGGTAGCCCGTCAGGAGACACGGTTCGGTGCCGATATTGGTCAGGGTCAGGGTCATGTAGACGCTGCCGGCGGCCCCGCCGCCGGTGGCGTCAGTGGCCGCGGAGAGGGATGCGGCCTTGCAGAGTGCCGGACCCGCGCTCGTTGGAGGAGCGGACGACGACGGCGGCTGCGACGTGCTGGGAGCCGCCGAGGACGCCGTGGGGCTGGCTGAGCCCGTGGCGGGTTCCCTGGTGCCCTGCGGTTGCGCCTGGCTTGGAACGCATGCGGTGAGCATCAGTGCCGCCGCGGCAGCCGCCGTCGTAATCAAAAACCCTTGTGAAATTCGCTGAGACCTCATGCCATAACCTTCGCGGCAGGGGTTGCGTGAGTCAACGACGACGCGTATCCAGTGGGCGATTTGATGCCCGGATCGTGATGATCCGGGCATCAAATTGCCTGGTGAGGGCTGTTACTGGCCGGAGGTCCCGGCCGCCTGCTTGCGCGTGGCGCCGCTCCGCACAAACGCGGCACCGCCGAGGGCCAGTCCGCCGAGGCCGGCGGCGAGGCCTGCCCAACTGCGGGCGTCCGCACCGCTGTCGGTCACGGCGGCTGCCTGCTGGGTATCGGTGGAAGCGGCGTCGCCCGTGGCGGCCGCGTGGCCGTCTGCGGCGTGGGCGTCCGCTGCCTCAGAAATGGTGATGGACGGAGCCGGCGCCTTCAGGGAGTGCGGGTCCTGGCCGTCCGTGGCGATCTCAGACCAGTTCGTCAGCCCCGTTTCGCAGCTCTGCAGGGTGGGGAAGTAGAGCGTGGAGCCGGCGGCGTCGGGGAGCTTCACGGACAGCACCAGGGCGTCGCGCAGTTCGTGGGCCAGCAGGGTCCTAGCCGTGTAGACGATCTGGCTGGTTCGCTTGGTGATGGACGAGCCGTCGGCCAGTTTTTTGGGCTCGGCGAGCTGTTCAGTCACCTTTTCCACGGTCCAGTTCGGGTTCACCGTGGGCTGGGCGTCGTTGAGCTCTGCCGGCAGCGTGATGGCCACCTTGGTGGTGCTGGACTCCTCGCAACCGTGCGGGATGCCGAAGGTCAGCAGCGCGTAGGAGTTGGCCGCGGTCTTGTCCGGGGTGACGCCAACGTGGGCCGACGCGCCGGCGGCGGCGGTGAGCAGGAGGGCGGCGGTGCCGGCAGCGGCGGCGGCCGAGGTGAGGGCACGGCGGAGGACGGTGGTGTTCATGGGTGGGCCTTTCGGACGCACGCCCGTTTCGGGCGTGCGGAGGTAGAGGGGTTGGGCCCGTCCAGCGGTGGGTCCGGTACGGGCTGGGTCAGGGAAGCGCGACGACGGAAGGCGGGCCGCGCCGGCTGTGTTGCCTGAGGTTCCGCCAGGGGAGGTGGGGGAGAGCCGCCGGTGGGCCGGGCACCGCCGGCAGGGGACCGGCGTCGGGCGCTAATGCTTCGGGGAGCCGGACGACGGGCCCGAGCCACACCGCGAGTGACCAGAGGGCAGCCTCACCCTTGGCGAGGAGGAGCGCGCACGCGACGGTTGCCACGGTGTGGGCCGCGAGCATCAGGATGCCCGCGGGCGAACCCGCGGCGTGGATGTGACCGGCGTCCAGCGTGGGGATGGCTGCGCCGGAAAGGTGGTGGGCGGCCGCAGGCGCGTGGCTGCCTGTTTGGACCGGACCGCTGAAGGTCGTGAACACTTCGTGCAGTGCGAACTGCCCGGCACCCAGCACGGTGGTCATGGTGGCGACATTCAGCTTTAGCCGGGTGGCGGTGTTGGCCGTCAGGACTGTCAGTGCGAGGACGGCGAGCAGGATGCCTGGGGCTGGGAGATCACCGCCGCCCAGGACGTGTGCCCCGGAGGCGAGGGCCAGGATCCCCGTGGACAGCGACGCGGCACGGAGGGAATGGAAGGGAGCCCGGGCATGGTGAGTTCGCACGGATCCTCCCTGGATTCGATGCTGGCGGCAGCGTGCCGGCTGGTGCGGGCCACTGTGGGGGCCCGCGGCGACGTTCAGATTCTACCGGCCTTGAGGCGGGCGGCCGCTCCGTGGCGGGCCATGCAGGGCGACGACGTTGGACCCGGAATCCAGCACCTGGGCTGGCTGGTCCGCGGGATTCAGGAACCCCATGGCCTGCTGGACGCACTGGATGGCCACGGGTGGAACAACATAGTCCGTGCCGGTCTCCACCAGCCCGAGCTCAGCGAGCAAGGTGAGTTTATGCTTTGCCTCAAAGGCCGCGAACGACGCGTAGATTTCTTCGAAGCCGGTTGCATGGAGATTGGCCGCGTCGGATTCCGGATCGTCGACGTCGGTGTCCCCCGGATAGGTGTTCTCAAGATCGGTGTCACTCAGGAAGGAGCCCGCAAGGTCCATCGATGCCAGACTTTCGAGTTCGGCCACGGGCATCGGCTCGTCGGTGCTGCCATACGCAAGGACGGCCAGCAGCGTGCCGGCGACTGCTTCCTGGTCCCACACCTGATCCACATCGGTGAGGACTCCAACGAGGACAACCAACGAAAGCGCCCGGCGGAGGGCGAGCCGGTCTTCGATTTTTGCGCTGTTCCAAGCGGCTGCTTCCTGGCTTGGAACGGCACGGGTGGAGCCGAGCTTGATCAGGCCGGTACCCACCAGTGCCGCCCAGATTTCGCGGAGCACTGGCACGTCATGCATCGTGCCCACTTGCAGCGTTTGCGGCCGGCCCTCAGCAGCTTCCAGCTCGAAAAGCGCCGCAGGTCGCCCCGCAGCGCGCTTTCCGCGGGCCAGGACGCCGACTGCTGCGGCGGCCGGCTCGATGTCCTTCAGCCGCAGGGCGCCGGTACTGGTGACGTCCTTGCCCGTTCCCAGCCATTCCAGGAGGGAGGAGGCCCGCTGGATGAGCGGCATGGCTTCGAAGGCGGCGTCCTGCTCCTCGTCGCTGAGGTCAGGCACCTGGATGTCCGGAAGGCTCGGGGTTGCTGAGGCGATGCCGCTTCCGAGTGCCGAATGGAGTTCCTCATAAGCTTCCGCGGAGCCGGTCCAGCGGCCGGTCCCCTTCAGGAAGTGGATAAAAGAGTGCAATGCGAAGTAGATGTTGTGGAACGCATCATCAAATTCTTCAGGGTCCAGGGACACCGCTATCGATCCGGCCGCGGCCTCCACGCCCTCACTGTCAATGGCCGTGGCTGAGCTCGTTCCGTTGATGGCGTGCTGTGCGGTGAGGAAGAGTTTGACCAGCTCGAGGCACTCGAAGGCGTCGGCAGGATCAGGGAATTCAGTGGTGTGCTGAATGAAGTCAACGGCCATCGAATCAATCACCCGATGGTTCAAAACCAGTTGCAGGGGCATCTTGGGGGCCGACGGTACCGCCTTGAGGTGCCGCTGGTTCTTGCTTTTGGTCTTGGACTTGCCGGTTCTTTTGGTCAAGGGATGTGCCTCCGGTCCTCGTTGGGGATTGGCCTTTGTTTGTTCCGCGGGTTATTGGGGAGCTTACTAAACCGCGCTCCCGGCGAGGAGTTCGGACAGCACTTCAGCGGCAGTTTCGTGGCGAATCAGTGGCGTGGCCTGGCCTGCCCACAGCGACATCAGCTCCGTGTTGCCCTGGGCCGCCGCTTGCGGCCGGAAACGGCCGGTCAGCCAGTTCTGGACGGGGAAGGGGGCTCTTTCCGTGACTTGCGAGAGTTCGCCGATGATGCGATTGGGGATGCCGCGCGCCAATCGACCGCTCAGAACGCGTGTGAGCACTGTTTCCCCTGCGGCCGCGCTGTGGAGGAGGTGTCGATAGGCCGGCACGGCGGCGGATTCCCGGGTAGCCAGGAACGCCGAGCCCACCTGGACTGCGTCTGCGCCGAGGGCCCGTGCGGCAGCGTAGCCGCGGTGGTCCGCGATGCCGCCGGCAGCGATCACCGGGATCCTGATGGCGTCCACTACCTGGGGCACCAGAGCGAAGGTGCCAATAAGGGATTCTTCCGCGGGCTTCAGAAAAGAGACCCGGTGGCCGCCGGACTCCATGCCGCTGGCAACCACGGCATCCACGCCGCCGGCTTCCAGGGCAACTGCTTCGGCCACGGTGGTGGCGGTGCCGATCAGTACAATTCCAAGGCGATGGGCCTCCTCCACAAGTTCCGGGGCCGGTACGCCGAAGACAAAACTCACGACGGCGGGACCCGCCTCGAGCGTGGCAGCCACCTGCTCGTCGTAGTCCGGCATGTATTGGCCGGGCATTTCCGGAAGGGGGAGCCCCACTTCGTCGAAGTAGGGCTTCAGCGTTCCGACGTACTGGTCGAAGTCCGTGTGTGGGATGGAAGTGGTTTCGTCGCCGGTGGGAATCCAGAGGTTGAGGGCGAACGGCTTGGCAGTGGCGTTCCTGAGCTGGGCCGCGGTGGTGAGGATGGCGTCGGAGCTGTAGCCGTACAGGCCGTAGGAACCCAGCCCGCCGCCGTCGCTCACTGCTGCCGTAAGCTCCACCGACGATACTCCGCCGAAGGGCCCCAGAACCACCGGAACGTCCGTACCAAGGAGTTCAGTGATGCGGTTCGGCCGGGCGGAGGTGCGGTGATCGGGCGTCATGTGGGCTCCTGGAAGGTCACGGTGGCTTCGGGTCCAGTCTCGCAGGGCCGCCTCCTGGCCCCAAGTTGGGGTGGATTTTGGGACGTTCCCCTGCTGGTTCGTCGGGGTATGTACCCGGACATGGGGCCCGGCTAGACTGCTGGCGTAAGTCGCCAACTACCTCAGGGAGAACACGATGAACTACTCAGGCACTGGCAACGAAAAAGCGGTTTTGGCCAGCGAGCTCAACCGGACGCATGTGGGTCAGACGGTCAGCTTCGAACCGGACGAATTCACACTTGTGTTCGGCAAGATTGGCGCGATAGCCCGGAAGGAAGGCGGAGTCACCATTGCCTTGCGGGGTGTGGAAGGAAGCGGCGGCCTGCAGTCCAGTTACAGCCTCCCTGGCACTCAGCATGTGTATCTCCAGCCGGACATGCTGACGAACACCGAGTCCACCATCAAGGATCTTTTCGGCAAGGTCCAGGAAAACCTCCGCGGCGGCGGACACAAGGGAGAAGACAAAACGGACAAGCTGTAGCCGGTCAGCCTTTGGAGAGACGGCTTCGGCCGCGGAACAGCAGGGTTCTTCTGACGTGGTTACCCAGGGCTGCCTTGGCCGCTCCTTGCGGCCGCGGGCGGCACGCTAGGGCGCTTTTTGCATGCGCATTCCGTACGCGAGTGCTGCCCGGGCGCCTGCCGCAGCGCTCGCTCCGATGCTGAGGAGGGCCCCCAGGATTATGGCCGCTGCTTCGCCGGGTTCCAGCAAGTGCAATTGTGAGCCGATAGTGGCGGCGGCGACTGGAACACCCAGCTGGGATGCCGACATCAGTGCCAGCGGCAGTGGTTGGCCCAGAATCCGCAGGCTTGCGTGCACCAGCAGTGTGCCGATTCCCAAGCACAACCCCAGGAGGATCATCCGGGGACTGCCAGCCAAGGCGCTCAAATCCAAGGATGCGCCCAGCCAGACGAAGAACACGGGCCCCAGAAATCCGTCGTTCACCGCAAACAGCTGATGCGCCAGGCGCCGCGGCTCGCCGACGGCGGAGACCACCAGACCGAAGGAAAACCCTGCCAGCATGATGGAGACATGCCCTGCGACGGCCAGCCCTGCAAGTGCGAACAGCAAAGCTAGTTGGATGCGCAGTTCAAGGGCGAACTTCCGGTCCTCGGACACGTCGTGCATCCGGGCCCGTGTACCGTTGCGCTCTAGGCTGCGCAGGACGAAGTAGAGGATCGCTGCGCAACCGGCAACGGCCGCGGCTCCGAGGGCGGCCCGCCCGGCATTTGGTGGGTCAACAGCCAGCGGAAGAGCAACAATGCACGCGATGTCGGCGATCGCCACTTGCGCCGTGGTGGTCAGGACCTTGGGCCCGGACAGCCGCAAGGAATCGATGATCGGCAGCACCAGCGCCGCTGAGGACGATGCCAGCAGAACGACGTATAAGGGGGCGTGGCCGGTGCCGAATGACAGGGCGATCAGGATTCCGACGACGGCGGCGAGCGCTGCCGCGATCCCGGCGCGGAGGGCTCCGGTACCGAGCGCGGGACGGAGGGCCTTATCCCTGACGGGAACGTGCGTGCCGGCGACGAACATAACTAGGGCGAATCCAACGTCGGCCGCGAAGGTGAACGTGGGATCCGTCGAATCCACCAGCCCCAGCCCCGTCCGCCCGATGGCGATGCCCGCCACGAGTTGTCCCAGCACTACGGGAAGGTGCCACTTTTGGGGCAGTGCGAGCAGCGGGCCGAGCAAGGCAACGGTGGCGATCAGCGAAAGCTGAAAAAATGACACGTGCCTCCTCTCCTGGCGTTCTGTGATTGGCGCCCCGAGGAACGCGGTGGCAGTTACTGTGGCAGCCGGGCCAGTTTGAGCGGGATGTCCGTGTTCTCGTCCGTGTAGTAACTGGCGCAGACCCGGTGGTAGCCGTCCGCGACCTGCGCGGGAACGCCGCTGGCCAGGTCGCCGCAGACCATCAGGATGGGCGAGAGCCGTTTGCCGTCCCTGATTTTCTTCAGGTCCGAAGCCACATGGGCGTTGTCCGGAGGCAGCAGCACCAACCGGGCGGCCCGGAGGATGTCTTTGGCCTTGCGGTGCTCGATCGGGGCATCCCTGAGCGCCGAGACGAGGGAGCCGGCCACGTCGTCCGCAGCCAGCAAGGACAGGTAGCTGGACGCGTTCGGATAATCCTGGTCCTCGGGTGCGGGCAGCCAGAGAACTTCGCTTTTGTCTTCACCGTGCATGGCGTTCTCCCTTGGTGGCACCGCGGCGCGGATGATGGTGCTCAACAGTACTTACGCACCGAGACGACGGTCAACGCTGCGTTCAATCGAAAGGCCTCAAAGTCGTAGCCACGCAGGCCTTCCCTTTGCCACGGCTCCCGCTGAGGGGCGATATCCCATGCCGAGGACACGCAAGACGCCGGGCGGCCGGTCCCAGGCGGACGAGGACGTGCGGCGCGAGGGACTGACGGTCCGGATGGAAGACGTGGCGCGGGCCGCCAATGTGTCCCGCGCGACAGTCTCCCAAGTGCTGGTGGGCAACCCGCCGGTCTCCGCTCCATGGCGGTTCATCTGGAGGGCCGCGGGCTGACCGTCCACCGGGTCGACACCGACGCCTTCGGCCAGCCGACTGCCGGCATCGCCCGGATCGTGGACCTGGCTCGCGACGGCGCGGCCACAGCCGCCATGTTCCCCAACGACAACCGGGCCATGATCTTCCTCCGCGCGGCCCGCGCCGCCGGCCTCGACGTCCCGGGCGACGTATCGGTGACAGGTTGCGATGGCATCATCCAGGGCTTGGACCTGATCGGACTGGCGACTCTGCGCATCCCGGTGGAGCAAGTCGCGGCGCGCGGGGTTGAAGTCCTCGAACGTCTCATGAATGATCCGGGCGGGACCGAGGTCCGGCACAAAAAGTTCACCGGCCAATTCGTGCCCGGGGCAACTTTGGGCCCGTCGTCGTGAACAAGCCGACACCCGCCCGGCTGGCCGATGGCCGGGAACTGCTCTATTTCCACGACGCCGGCGCCCCGGGAACTTCCGGGCACCCGTTCCCGGACAAGCGTGACCTGCCGGCACGTCCACCGCTGGCTGAAATGCGGTTATACCCGATGCTGCGCCAGTGGGTCGCCTTCGCCGCACATCGGCAGACCCGCCACTCATCTGCCGCCGGCCGATGAATGCCCGTTGTGTCCCAGCGCCGGCGCGAGGGCCACAGGGATCCTTCTCTCTTGATCAGCCGGTGGGGCAACAATCGAGTTTGGACGAGAATCTTCGGGAACGGGGGTCAGCCCACCCCTGGCCAAAGGACTGGACACAACCGGCCAGTGGGCACCGCCATGGGGCAAAGCAAAGGCCCCGGTTACCTGTGTTTACACGGAACCGGGGCCTTTCTCATTGGCGGTGACGGTGGGATTTGAACCCACGTTGGCTTTGACACCAAACAACATTTCGAGTGTTGCACCTTCGGCCGCTCGGACACGTCACCAACCTGACTAGGGTACCGGAGCAAGGCTCACATCCCCAAAACGGCTGGTGATTGGGCTCGGTTTCACGTACCGGGGTTGCCATTGAGGACATCAGGCGCCTCGGTCGCAAAGTTATCCACATACGAGTTTTTCCTGACATCGTGTGCCGGACTCTCGCTGGATGATTTAGTTATGGAACGAAGAGCTGCGGTGGAGGTTGCGGAGGCTTTGGCTGCTTCTGCCACTGCGCTTGCTGTAGCTTTGCGGGGCACAGGATCTGCCGGAACGGGTCTGGTGGCGAAGCTGATCCGCTGCGGATGTTGGCGGATGATTTCCTGGACGGGTTAGCTGAGACTTCCCGGATTGACGCAAAGACGTCGGCACTGAGAGTCCATCTTGCGGCGGGCTACTCGCGTGCTGCGGAAGCCCTCGCGCGAGCAACCTGGCTCCTCGGGGGTAACTGCACCATCGACGTTAACGCCATCACCGGAGAGAACCCGAACCAGGCAGCTCCGACTATAGGTGGTTCCGACGGCGGTCCTGGTGGCTCCGGCGCTGGTGTTCCGTCGCCGCGCGCGCAGGTGCTGATCACGGTCCCAGTGATGGCTTTGCTGGGTGCGAGGGAGGAGCCGGCGATGTTGGACGGGTACGGTCCGATCCCGCCGTCGATGGCCCGGCGGCTGGTCGCCGACGGCGCGGACTCCTTCCACCGGGCCCTGATGGACCCGCGTGACGGTGCACCCCTGGAGATCGGGCGGGCCAGCTACCGGGTCACCAAAGCCCCACGACGCTGGCTCAGGCTGGGGGACGGGAGATGCCCCTTCCCGGGCTGTAATAACCAGTCCCTGGACAACGAAGCGGACCATGACCTGGCCTGCGCCAACGGCGGGACCACCGGGATCTCGAACCCTGGCCAGCCCTGCCTCGGACGGCTATCCCGAATGCCAACGGCCAGGGATCATCTGCCTATCCGGTGGAAACTCCTTAACGAGTGGCGCCATTGCCAGCAGCGTTGCGCGGTTCCGCCAGCCACCTCCAGCGGACTAGATTCATCAGCAAGATGGCTACTCCAGATGAACCAACCCCTCAGGCAGCTCAGGCAACGGCGTATTGGACCACCGGCCCGGAACACGGTGAACTCCGGGACGAGCTGTTGCATCCCCCGGGAGCGGGCGAAGCACTGGTACGTACGCTTTACTCCGGCATCAGCAAAGGCACGGAAATTGTGGTTCACACCGGCTCCGTCCCGCCTCGGGTGGCTGAGGCAATGCGTGCGCCACACCAGGAGGGATCGTTCCCGTCTCCAGTGAAGTTCGGCTACCTATCTGTCGGCATCGTTGAACAGGGCCCGGAAGACTGGATGGGCCAAAAGGTCTTCTGCCTGAGTCCCCACCAAGACCGCTACGTCATCGACACCGCCGCACTGACCAGAATTCCCGACGGCGTCCCCGCCCGCCGCGCCGTGCTCACCGGGACCGTGGAGACAGCCGTCAATGCACTGTGGGAAGCCGGACCGAGGCTCGGGGACAGGATCGCCGTCGTCGGTGCCGGGCTGGTGGGAGGCATGGTGGCCACACTCCTGCGCACATTCCCTTTGGCCCGCCTGCAGCTCGTGGACCTGGACCTGGAACGGAAGCAGCTGGCGGACAGGCTCGGCGTGGAATTTGCCCACCCGGATGATGCCGAAGCGGACTGCGACGTCGTATTCCACTGCTCGGCGTCGCAGGAGGGTCTGGAACGCAGCCTGCAACTGGCCGGCGACGAGGCCGATGTCATCGAAATGTCCTGGTACGCCAACCGCGGCGTCACCTTGCCGCTCGGCGAGGACTTCCATGCCCGCCGGCTCTCCATCAGGGCCAGTCAGGTGGGCGTTGTGGCTCGGGCACGACGGCATCGGCGAACGACCGCCGACCGCCTGAACCTTGCAGTATCCCTCCTCAAGGACCCCGTCTTCGACGCCTTCCTCACGGGCGCATCTCCCTTCTCAGACCTGCCGGACGTGGTGCAGAACCTGGCCACCGGACAACTCGAAGCCTTGTGTCACGTGATCGAATACCCCAACGCTGAAAAGTACAGTGATCCAGCCCCCGGAGACAGGACGTAGCCTGTGTTCAGCCTGACTATCCGCCGACATTTCATGATCGCCCACAGCCTCCCGCGCGAGGTCTTCGGCCCCGCCCAGGCCCTGCACGGGGCCACCTTCGTGGCGGAGGTGACGTTCCGGCGTCGTGCTTTGAACGAGGATGCGATAGTGCTGGATATCGGAGCCGCCGGCGGCATCATTGAAGGTGTCCTGGCGGGGCTCAATTACACCAACCTCGACGAGCACCCGGACTTCTTCGGCAGGCTGAGCACCACCGAGGCGCTGGCCGAATATATCGCCCAGGCCGTGGCAGGGCAGGTCGAGGACGACGCTGACGGCCGCGAGCTCGCAGGTATCGACGTCACCCTGCGCGAAAATCCTGACGCCTGGGCTTCCTGTTCCCTGGACCTGTCCGCCTGACCATGCGCGTCAGGTTCCTGGTTCCCGGCAACGTCCGCCACATCTCAGGCGGCAACGTTTATAACGCACGCCTCGTCGAGGGGTTGAGGACTTTGGGTGTCGACGTCGAGGTTCTCTCGGTGGAGGGGGAGTGGCCGGATGCCGGGATGAGTGACCGACGGCGGCTGGGCAGTCTGCTGGGAGCAGGCGAACCGGAGGCGGAGATCAAGTCGGCCGCGGTCACGGTGGTGGACGGGCTCATCGCGTGCGGTGCCCCTGAAGAGCTGGAGGCTGCCGCCGCTGCGGGGCGCAGCGCATGGGTGCTGCTCCATATGCCGTTCCCCAGCCATACCGACGGCGAGCAGCGGTCCCTGCAGGCAGCCGCTGGCGTGATCTGCTCCAGCACGTCAGCCGCTGACCACGTCAGGGAACTACACGGCTTTGCGACCAGCCGGGTGGCCCTGCCCGGCACGGATCCTGCGCCGGTTTCGGCGGGTTCGGACCCAGTACACATTATTTCGGTAGCCGCGCTGCTGCCCAACAAGTCCCAGATACTCCTGGTGGAAGCGCTCGCCAAGCTCCAGGACCTGGCATGGACGGCATCCCTGGTGGGCACGGACGACGCCGACCCCGCCTACGCGGCGCAACTCCAGGCTTCCATATCCTCGCACGGATTGGACGGCCGGATCCGGCTAACCGGTCAGCTCGCCGGACACGCCCTGACGGACGAATGGAACCGGGCCGACCTGAGCGTGCTTGTCTCCAAAGCCGAAGCGTTTGGTTTGGTGGTTACGGAATCGCTGGCCCGGGGAATCCCGGTCATCGTCCGTGCCGGCACCGGGGCTGTGGAAGCACTGGGCATGGGCGCCCGGCCGGTCCTGCCGGGAAGCGCCGTCGTCCTTGCCGGCAGCGAAAGCGGCGAGCCGGAGATTCTCGCAGGGACGATCCGGGAGTGGCTATCGGACCGCACTTTCCGAACGGATTGGCGAGCCGCAGCGCTTGATGCCCGGAAACATATGCCCCACTGGGAATCCACCGCGCGCAACGTAGCGGCGGTCCTCGGTGCGTTCCCGCAGGTGCCCCATCAGGCATGACCAAACATGCCACAACCGACCCGGGCTCTGGGCGAAGCGCTATCTGTTGCCTAGAACTTGCCACGATACCTAGAGCTTGCCGCGGTGGGCGGCAAAGAAATCCCTCAGCAGGGCCCGGCACTCGTCCTCCCTGACGCCGCCGTAGACCTCCACCCAATGATTGAGCCGGCGCTCGCGGAGGACATCGAACACTGAGCCGGCCGCCCCGGCTTTCTCGTCCCAGGCGCCGAAAACCACTCGGGGAATCCTGGCCAGCACCACCGCTCCTGCGCACATGGCGCACGGCTCCAGCGTGACAACCAGTGTGCAATCTTCCAGCCTCCAGCCGTCGCCGGTGCCGCCATCCAGTTTCGACAGCGCACGCAGCCGGTCCGCTGCCCGGCGGATGGCGACCACCTCCGCGTGGGCGGTGGGGTCACCCAGTTCCTCCCGCTGGTTCCGTCCGGAACCCAGCAAGCCGCCGTCGGGCCCTATGACAACGGCACCGATGGGCACGTCCTCGGTGGCCAGTGCACGCCGGGCTTCGTCGAGGGCAAGACCCATCCACTCACTGTGTTTCTTATCGCCGGGGACCATGGCTCAATGATAGTTTCGAGGGATATCCATCCTTGCCACCCGCCGATGCCAGGAGGAACTCGTGGACGTCGATACATTCAGGGCCCGTGCCGGCCAGTGGTTCAGACCGTATGCCGCGTTGTGGGTCACCATGCTGGTGGGCGGCGTGCTGGTGGTGATCATGGCGCTGCTGGGTGCCGAGGTCTATGACAGCGTGGTGGACGACGCAGGGCTGACGTCCCTGGACCAGCCCGCTTTGGAGCTTTCCGAGAGCCTGCGGGCCCCCGCACTGGACGCGGGCGTCACAGCCTTTACTAATATTGGCGGCGGAATCGGCATGCCCATCCTGGCAAGCATCCTGACCGCCTGGCTCACCGTGCTGAGCAGGACCTGGCGGCCCATCATCCTGGTGGGCGGCGCGGCGGCCGTGTCCACCCTGGCCACCACAGTGGGCAAGCGTTTGGTTGGCCGCACCCGTCCCGACCATGCCGACGCGGTCCCGCCTTACGAGACGTCGCCCTCTTTTCCCAGCGGTCACACGTTGAACACCACTGTGGTGATCGGCGTAATTGTGTACATCATGTGCCTGCAATTCGAGATAACTTGGGCCCGCCTCACGGCGATCGCCGCAGGTTTGGTGTTCATCATCGCCATGGGCCTGAGCCGAGTCTTCCTGGGTCACCACTGGCTGACGGACGTGATGGCCGGCTGGTTCCTGGGGTTCGCCTGGGTGGGCATAGTGATCCTGGCACATCGGCTGTTCCATGTGCTGCGGAAACGGGAGCACGGAGGGCCGCCGCCAACGTTCGAGCACCCCGCCATCCGGGACGAGCAGCCGAGCTGACTCCTGGCAGGGGCTCCCCGCCCGGATGGTAGTTTTGACGCATGCGCACTCTCGTTGTGGACCACCCGCTGGTCGCCCATAAGCTCACCGTCCTGCGGGACAAGAACACACCGTCACCGGTCTTCCGGATGCTGACGGAAGAGTTAGTGACACTGCTCGCGTATGAGGCCACCCGCGACGTCCGCACGCAGCCTGTGACCATCGAGACCCCGGTGAGCACCACAGTGGGAACCGCCTTCACCAAGCCCACACCCCTGGTGGTGCCCATCCTCCGCGCGGGCCTGGGCATGCTGGAGGGCATGACCAAGCTCGTCCCCACAGCTGAAGTGGGATTCCTGGGCATGGCCCGCGACGAGGAAACCCTGGACATCATCACTTACGCCGAACGTCTCCCGGAGAACCTCACGGACCGGCAGATCTTTGTGCTGGACCCGATGCTGGCCACCGGCGGCACCTTGCGCGAAGCCATCAAGTTCCTCTTCAAACGAGGCGCCTCGGACGTGACCTGCATCTGCCTTCTGGCTGCGCCGGAAGGGTTGGCGAAACTGGAAGAAGAGCTTGCTGACGCGAACGTGACCATCGTCCTGGCCTCCATCGACGAGAAGCTCAACGAGAAGTCCTACATTGTGCCGGGACTCGGCGACGCAGGGGACCGGCTGTACGGCATCGCTGGCTAAAGCAGCGGACCCTCAGAAGGCACGGCACGGTGCGGTGCGGTTTAGGAGGGTAGGTGCGGGCGGCAGCCCCGGCTGCGCGTGCCGGGCTCGATGGTTCCGACTGCGAGTACCCGCCGGTGACGGACAGGGTTGGCTTCAATGCGGACTTCGATGAGCGGCCCAGCGAGTCCATCCGCTTTGTCCAGCTGACACCCCGGCTCCGCGTGCGCAATCTGCATCGGCGAGGGACTCACAGACGCGCCGCCAGGTACGGCACCCAGCCCGCAGCTCGTGGTCAGCGACATCCGTGCCGCCCATGACCGCCTCCAAAACAAGGGTGTCGCCGTGAGTGAAGTGGACGTTCAGGACTGGGGCCATTTCGTGTCTTTCGGGGATCCCGACGGCAACAAGTGGGCTGTGCAGTAACATCCCTGGCCGTGAGGCCTAGGGCAAAATGGAGAGATGAACAACCCAGCCCTTTGCCGCCCGTGCGCTTTCCTGCCGGGCAGCCCTCTTCGACATGGAAACGAGTGCGCTGCGGGCATTCGGACGGTAGCCATAGGCCCCAACGCCGGTCAACTGCTTGACGGAGTCCTATATATCCCGGACTACGGCTGGGTAGACGCTTCCCTGGAGGCGGACGGCGAGGGCCAACAAATCATTTCTTCCCGGCTTTGAGATCGGCTACAACCTTCGCGATCCGGCGGGCGCGGGTTTCCGCTGTCCTGGCATCGGCGATGGGCTCCACGTACCGCCGCTGGGTGCTGTAATTCAGCGTGGCATAGAACGCCTGGGCATCCGGTTCGGCGGCCAGGGCTGCGGCCAGGTCGTCAGGGACCTCAATGATGCGCGGCTGCGTGTCCAGTTCCACGTCCACCTCGACGGTGTCGCCGGACGCCACTCCGGTGAATTCACGGTTGGCGGCGCTCACGCCAACCAGGTTCTGCCCGCCCATGACGGCAATGCTGCTCCGGTAACTCCTGCCGTTGATGGTCACCACCACCGGCGGACGCTTGCCTGCACCGAGCGCCGCGACGACCTCCTCGGGAACTTCAATGCCCGCCTTGTTGCCGCTGCCCAGAACCGTGGTGGTGAATTTCATGGCCCCAGTATGCCGCGGCGCCCGAAGCCAGGGAAGCGCGGATCCCGAGGACAACCTGCTGAGTAAGCCGGGGATGCAGGACAGCAGGCCCTGAACCGGGGGATTCAGGGCCTGCTGTGGCTGTTGGGATTCCGGAGAATCGTGCTTAGTACCAGTTGTGCGACAGGTGGAAGTTCAGCGCACCGCACGGTGACTGGTAGCGCTCCTGGATGTAGTTCAGGCCCCAGTTGATCTGCGTGCGGTAGTTGGTGAGGTAGTCAGCGCCGGCGCTCGCCATCTTCTCGGCGGGCAGTGATTGGACGATGCCGTACGCGCCGCTGCTTGCGTTGGTGGCGGTGGTGGTCCAGTCAGATTCCTTGGTCCACAGCGTCTGCAGGCATGGCATCTGGTCAGCGGACCAGCCGCGGCTGGCCAGTTGGCCCGCAGCATAAGCCTGGGCTCCGGCGGGATCGTTAACGGCCACAACCGGCGCGGGCTCGGGTGCCGGAGCGGGAGCGGGGGCTGGCTCGGGTTCCGGTGCAGGAGCCGGTGCGGGAGCCGGCGCAGGTGCTGGTTCGGCTGCCTGCGGGGCAACGCTGATCTCGGGCGCTGCAGGTGCCGGTACGGGATTCGCCAGCATCTCGGCCTTTTCCATGCTCAGCTTCGAGTCGGCTTCCGCAGTGGACAACTGCTGCGTGTCGCTGGCTGCTGTCATCGTGTTGGACTCGGACGCGTGGCCCGCTGCGCCCAACCCGATGAGCATGGCGCTCGCCGCGGTGAGCACGGCTACGCGCTTCCCCAGGGACGGAAACTTGTTGCGAAGCGTGGTGCCGCCGCCGACTGGGCGTGTTTGTACCTTGGATTTAGACATGATGGATCGCCTCTCACACCTGCGGAGTTAGCTGTCGGGTTCGGATGAGGGCATCCGGCCACACGGAAATTCAGTGCTGGCTTTACCCCAAGGGCATTACGCCCGGGACTCTGGGTCCCCCGCCTCTGCCTGGTCAAGCGGAATCCGGTAAGCGGCAGAGCTTGGCGTCATCCGGATATGCGGCCCGAATGGGATCCGCACTCTATCGACGGTACAGGAGCTCAGCACTGAAGTCACATTTTGGTAACAGGAATCACGGCGACGGCGCGTTGCCTTGCAGCGCAGCGGCCCCGGCGGGTAGGCGCAGCACGAACTCCGTGCGTCCGGGGCGCGACTTCACCTCCACGGTGCCGCCATGCGCCTCAATAATCGACTGAACGATGGACAAGCCCAGTCCACTGGTGCCCTCGGAAGCCCCCGGCCCGGACTCCGGCGCTGTGCCCTTGCGGGCGGCGTCTGCGCGGGCAAACCGCGAGAAAACGTGGTCCACGAAGTCCGGCGGGATGCCCCCGCCGTCGTCCGTCACCGAAATTTCGGCATTGCCATCGGCGGACTTCCGCACGCTGCTGACCACGGTGGTCCCTGGTGTGGTGTGTTTGCGTGCGTTGGAAAGGAGGTTCACCAGTACCTGGCGCAGCTGGGACGCGTCGCCGTTGACGGAGAGCGGCTCGTACGGAAGTTCTAAGTGCCAGTGGTGATCCGGCGCGATCACCTTTTCATCGCTGACCGTTTCGATGACGAGCTGGGTGAGATCAACCTCGCTGAGTTTCAGGGGCTGCCCCTCGTCGAGCCGGGCCAGCAGCAGCAGATCCTCCACCAGCGTGGTCATGCGTTCGGACTGGCTCTGCACCCGTGCGAGCGATTTCCTGCCATCCGGTGTGAAGTTCTCGGTCATGCGCATCAGCTCTGTGTAGCCCCGGATGGCGGTCAGCGGTGTGCGCAGTTCATGGGAGGCATCGGCTACGAACTGCCGCACCTTGGTCTCGCTCCGCTGCCGCGCTTGGAGGGCATTGGCGACGTTGTCCAACATTAGATTCAGGGCGTGGCCCACACTGCCCACTTCAGTTCCGGGATTGGCGTTCGACGGCGGGATCCGCACGGCGAGTGCCACCTCGCCAGCGTCCAGCGGGAGTCTGGCCACCTGGGTGGCTACTTCAGAGAGCTGCTCGAGGGGCTTCATGGTGCGCCGGATCAGAACCGTGCCGGCCAGCCCGATCAGCAACAGTCCGCCCAGGGAAACGAACACGAAAGTCCACACCAGCGAAGCCAGGGTGCCCTCCTTGGCCGCCAGCGGAAGTCCGGTGACCAGGAGATCGCCGTATCTGGTTTGGACAGCCAGAATCCGGTAATCCCCGTTGGACAGGGAGCGGTCCACGGGGTTGCCGTTGTGCGTCAGCTCGAGCAGGGTTTCCTTGTCTTTGGCGTCGAGGGCCAGGCGCGTGGTGTCCGAGTCCAGGTATCCGCCACTGATGATCTGGCCGTTCAGGATGCGTGCATTGAGCGTCCCCACACTCTGCCCACGGGAGTCCAGGGGATCGGGCCTGCCGTTGAAGCCACCCAAGGGCTGGCGGCCAGGATCATTCGAACGTTTCGCAGCCTGGCTCAGCTGGTCATCCAGCTGCCTGGTCAGAAAAGAGCCCATAGACGCATAGCTGAACAGCCCGACCGCGCCGCAGATGGCCACCAGCAGTGCCATGGCCAGCAGGATCAGGCGGGTGCGCAGATGCCAGGTGGACGGTTTCAGCCAGCTGCGGGCCGGTGCCGTGGTTGTTGGTGGCGGAGTGGACATGGAGCTGCTACTCCGCCGGCTTGATGACGTATCCAGCGCCGCGCACGGTGTGGATCATGGGCGGCTGCGCGGCGTCCACCTTTTTGCGCAGGTAGGAAATGTAAAGCTCCACAATGTTGGCCTGCCCGCCGAAGTCATAATTCCAGACCCGGTCCAGGATCTGGGCCTTGCTGATCACGCGTTTGGGGTTTTCCATGAGGTAGCGGAGAAGCTCGAACTGTGTTGCCGTGAGCTGGAGTTCGTCCCCGGCCCTGGTGACTTCCCGCGTATCGATGTTGAGTACAAGATCACCCACCACCAGTTCGGCGGTGTCCATGGCGGCAACTCCGGACCTCTGGACCAGGCGGTGCAGCCGCAGCAGGACCTCTTCCATGCTGAAGGGCTTGGTGACGTAGTCGTCCCCTCCGGCGGCCAGGCCCGCGATCCGGTCGTGGACAGCGTCCTTCGCGGTCAGGAAGAGCGCAGGTACCTCCGGCGCAAAGGCGCGGATCCTGCCCAGCACCTCGACGCCGTCGAACCCTGGCAGCATCACGTCCAGTACCAGCACGTCCGGACGGAACTCCTTGGCAAGCTTGACGGCCTCCGGGCCGTCCGCGGCTACGGCAACAGACCAGCCGGCCATCCGCAGCCCCATGCTCATGAGTTCGGAAAGGCTGGGTTCGTCGTCGACTACGAGAGCGCGGATAGGGGAGCCGTCGGGGTGCGTCAGCTGCGGCAGGTTGTTGGTCATGGAGTGCGAAGTAGCCATGGGACAACTCTCTGATCTGTGGGTTAGTTCACCCTGCGGCGTTCCTGTGCGCAAGCTGTGAATCCCAGCCTAGCGAGCTGGACGGACCGGGGCGCCGCTGGGCGGTCCTATGCGGAAAGCGTCACCGCGGTGGCACGAATCACTCTCCAAATCCGCAACAGGCAGTCGCAGGGGCATTTTCAGCCGCCGGGCGCCTTCGCGGTTGGACAGGGAGCAAAACGGCATAGGCGATTTCAGTAATCCATACCTTTATGAATTTCACCAGATGGACTGGGGTACCTGCCGAACAATGTTCGCGAGGAGGGTGCCCTTTGGCTTCTTTCGCAGATAACGACTGTTATTTTGTGGTCCTGACAGAATTGTGATCTACAACACAGTTGGACCGCTTGTCTCACAATGCGGAACATTAGGGCCTTTGTTACTTGCAAGTTCTCATTGTTACGTTGCACACTTTCAATTGTGAACAAGAACTCAACGGCACCTGCAGCCGCAGAATATTGGCCCAGCACATCCGCTGCTGCCGACATGCGCTGTTGTCGAATGCACGCCTGACCTTCAGATCCCACCAAGTTCTTAGGCATTCGCCCCCAGTCCGGATTCGGGTGCCCCTCCCAGATTTTCAGTGCGGGAAACCCAGCATTCGAGCCGTCGTAACGGCCATTCACATTGAGGTAAGCATTCATGTCAGTTGCATCCGGATACGTCCACATCTCCGTCCGTAACGCAGGTAAGCCCAGCCAGGCCCCGGGTCTCCGCCAAGGTTTTGGTACCCGTTCGGGGTTCGCCCCGGCCGCCCCCGGAACCAGCTTTCCCGCCCCCGGCTACGTACCTCAGGGCTACAACCCCAACTCCTACGGCCAGCTCCGCGCCGTCCAGCCCAACGAGGCCGCGCCGCTCACCGCGCCGACGCCAGTTGTGGCAGGGGCCAACGCCGTGCGGCCCGTCGCCAACGACAACGCGGCCCGCGGCTTTGTGCTCTACATGGGCATCGATGAGGAAACCGCAGCGGCTGCCGGAACCTCCATCGCCAAGCTCGCCCAGGAAATCCGAGCCTACGCACAGTCCCTGGTGACCGGTGCCGAAAGCTACGCTGCCGTGGCCATGGCCCCGACCGGCACCCCGGGTTCCGCGCTCGACGTCGTCCGCTCCACGTTCGGTGACCCCACCGTCAATGCCCAGAAGCGCACCGAGACCGCCCGGCTCCAGCAGTCCGCCGAGCCCCGTCCGTCCGGCGTCCTCATTGACCTGGCCCGCCGTGAAGTCCACCTCGACGGCGAATCATTGAACCTGACCTTCAAGGAATTCGAGCTCCTCAACTACCTTGTGGAAAACGGCACTCGCACCGTTGGCCGCGATGAGCTGCTCGAGGGCCTGTGGCGCAACGCCGAGGAAGTCCCCAACGAGCGCACCATCGACGTCCACATCCGCCGCCTCCGCTCAAAGCTTGGCCGTCTGGCCAACACTGTGCGCACGGTCCGCGGCCAGGGCTACCGCTTCTACGAGCACCCCGAAGTAGTGGTCTGGGCCGCTCCGGAATACTCGATCTAGGCCTTTAGCGACGCACGAAAGCGCCTGCCCGTTAGGGTCCGTGACGACTGGTCACCGTGGCGGTGCTCGACGGCGCCGGGGCTCCGGGCGCGTGGGCATTAGGCTTGGGAGATGAACGACCACCACATTAAACGCCTGGTGATCATGCGCCATGCCAAGGCTGACTGGCCCGGCGACGTGGCGGATCACGAACGGCCGCTGGAGGAACGCGGGCACCGCGAAGCGCCCCTTGCCGGGAAATGGCTGGTCAAACACGGCATCCTGCCGGACTTCATCCTCTGCTCCAGTGCGCTGCGCACCCGCCAGACGTGCACCTGGGTGTGCTCCGAACTGGGGGATAAGGCCCCGACGCCGAAACTTGAGGACGGTCTGTACGCCGCCTCCGCACTGCGGATGCTCACCGTGGTCAACCATGTGCCGGACACTGTCACCACCCTGATGCTCATCTCGCACATGCCCGGAGTCCAGGACCTGGCGATGCACCTGGCGTCGCGGGACTCAAACCACGACGCCTACATGGACGCCGCAACGCGCTATCCCACGAGTGCACTCACCGTCCTGGAAACTGAAAAGTCCTGGGCCGAACTGGACGGCCAGGACGCCCGGATCACCAAATTCAAGGTTCCGCGCCACTGACCCGGAGCTGCGCCGCTTCGCTGACCCCGCGTCCAGCCTGTGTTCGGCTTTGGTACATCGAAGGGGCAGTCTGTCAGAGTTGAACGGTGAACCTCCGACACTCCCTCCTGGCACTGCTGGTCGCCGTTCTCTGGGGCCTGAACTTCGTGGCCATCGACATGGGACTGCACACGGACAGCCGTGAGGTGCCGCCACTGCTGTTCGTGGCCATGCGGTTCGTCCTGGTGGTGTTCCCCTTAGTCTTCTTCATCCGGAAGCCGGACGTCAGCTGGAAGGCGATTATCGGCGTCGGGCTCTTTATGAGTGCCGGCCAGTTTGGCCTCCTGTATTTGGCCATGGCCCTGGGCATGCCGGCCGGCCTCGCCTCCTTGGTCCTGCAGGCGCAGGTGCTGCTGACGGTTCTCCTGTCGGCCGGTTTCCTGGGGGAGCGGCCCAGCCGAAGCCAGTTGTTCGGCGTTGTTCTCGGCGTTGCCGGCCTGGCCGTGGTGGCCGTGGGCCGCAGTGCCGTGGCACCCACACTGCCGCTGATCATCGTGCTGGGCGCGGCGCTGTCCTGGGCTGCCGGAAACGTCATCGCCCGCCAGGCCAAGGCCGCGTCAGGGCTGGGACTGGTGGTCTGGTCCGGTGCCGTGGTGCCGCTGCCCCTCGCCGGACTTTCATTCCTGGTGGACGGCCCGGATGCCGTGCTCGGCACGCTGGCCGACCTTCAGCCGGTCACCATGGTCAGTGCGCTGTACACCGCCATTTTCGGATCGCTGGTGGGGTACGGAATCTGGAACAGGCTGCTTGCCCGGTATCCGTCGTCGGCCGTGGTTCCCTTCACGTTGCTGGTCCCCGTGGTGGGGATGAGCGCCGCATGGCTGATCCTCGCGGAGGTGCCGACGCCGGCTGAACTGGCTGGCGGGGCGCTCCTGCTGGGAGGGGTGGCGACGGCGGTGGTCGCCGGTGGCGGGAAGCAGCGTCAGCGCCGGGATGCCGTCTTGGCGCCGGACTTGGGTGCTGGTTTGGGTGCCGTCTTACGGACCGGTGCAGCGGACGACGACGGCGGCTTGGCTCCCACTGCTGGTACCCGTGCCGCCGCCGGCAGCCGGGCCGGTGCGCGCGAGCCGGAGGCGCGCTGAGCGGTTGAGCCGGAACTGGTACCGTGCTGGGCGGCACTGCCAGTGGCGGCAGCACTCCGGGTTGCCGCGCCCCGGCCCGCTGGCTTCCGTGCGGCCGCACCCCGGGTTGCCGGCCGGCGGCTCGCTGGCGAGGGTTTGTGTCCCCCAGCCACCAGACGTCCCCCGGCCGCGAGCCGTTTTCCCGAAGGCCACACCACACCCAGGGACAGAACCAGCACCGTGGCAACGGCTGACGCGGCGGCCCAGAAGAAGTAGTTGTCCGGATCGTCGGTGGGGAGCGGTGTACCCACGATCGTCGACTGATCCGCGAACCCAAGCTCCCATGTACTAAGGAAAGCCAGGAAAAAGGCATTGGTCAGGCTGCTGCCCACGCCGGTGGCCAGCAGGGCAAGGTGCCGGCGACGCCCCAACAGTTCAGCCACCGCGGCGACGTAGGCCACAGCTGCTAGCCCCAGGAAGGTGACCGTCACGGCTTCCTCGAGCGTGATGGCCGTAAGCACCAGCATGCCCAGGGCGGCGACGGCCGTGATCAAGGCGAACTTCCCGCTGATACCTATGTGGCGCATGGGATCAATCATCCCTGAGGGCGGAGTTACTTCAGGACGTAGCCGCGCATAATGGCCATGATAGCTGCAACACTTTGGTCACGGCTCCGTTCGGGGTTATAGGTCTGGCGGTCCAGGCCCACCACAAAGCAGGCACCCAGGATCGCCGTCTCCAGACTGCCCTGCGAAATGGCTCGGTCCACAGGATAGGCGGCCGCCACGGACTCGACGGCGTCCCCGATCATGGCTAGGAGTTCGGCCCTGAGCACTGCAAAGGTGTCCCGCCAGACGCTGGGCGTGCGCCAGTTTTCGCTGACCCACAGCCGCGCGAAAGACGGATACTCAGCCATGAAGTCCATGGCCTGGCCGATCATCGCCTCCATCGCCACGAGCGGATCCAGTGCGGAATCACCGGAGGCCGCGGAGTTACCCGCAGCCGCGGGGTAACCCACAGCTGCTGGATCACCCGCAGCTGCTGGATCACCCGCAGCTGCTGGATCACCCGCAGCCCAGGGGCCAGCGGCAGCGCTCAGCAGGCGGGCTTTCAGGATGTCCACGCCATGCCGCAGCAACTGTGCGATCAGATCCGACTTGCTGCCGAAATTGTAATAGACAGTGCCCTTGGAGACACCAGCCGCGGCGGCGATCTCATCCACGGTGACGCCGGCGGTACCCCGCTCACCGATCAGGTCCATGGACGCGTCGAACAGCTTCTGGCGCGTGGCATTGGTCCGCGCAGGGCGAAGCTTCTTTTCAACCGGACCACGGTCCGGCATCACGGCGCTCATACCGCGATCTCAGGCTTGAGTGTCTTGAGCGTCCAGTATTTGTGCTTCCGGACGGCAAACGTGGACATTGCAGCGCCCAGCAACGTGTAGCCGAGCAGCCCCAGGACGGTGGGCACGATCATGGACAGGTCCGCGCCATAGATAAGGTGCCGCATGCCGGTGACCACGTAGCCCATGGGGAGGACCTCGTGCACCACGTGCAGGGGCTGCGGGGTGGTCTGCCACGGGAACGTGCCGCCCGAGGACACCAGCTGCAGCACCAGCAGGATCAGCACCACCAGCTTGCCGGGTGATCCCAGCAAGGCCACCACCCCCTGGATGATGGCGCTGAACGCCATGGCCGCGGCCAGCATGAAGAGCCACATCAGGACCGGATGCGCGGGGTTGAGTCCCAGCGCCAGGTTCACCACCAGGGTCAGGAGGGTAGCTTGGACAGCTGAAACCGCCAGGAACGGAAGCCAGCCGCCGACGGCGATTTTCCAGGCGCGGGCGTTCGACGCCAGGGCCCGCTGGGTGATGGGGCGCATGGCCTGGACCAGCATAAAGATGCCGATCCAGAGAGCGAGGGTCAGGAAGAATGGTGCCAGGCCGGCGCCGTAGGAATCCGCCTTGGCCTCGGAGACATTACTGACCGCAACGGGGTCGGCGATCACCTGCGCCAAGCTGTCCTTATGCGCATCGTCCGGGTTGGGCACCTGCCCGGCGCCCTTGGCAATTTCGTCCGCCAGCATCCTGGACCCGTCAGCGGCCGTGCGGGCACCCGCCTCAAGCTGCCCCGCACCGGCGTCGAGCGTTTTTGCCCCGTCCGCAAGACGCCCGGCGCCGTCGAGCGCACTTTGCTGGCCGGTGGCCAAGGTGGCCGCCCCGGTATGAAGCTGGTCCGCGCCCCCGGAGGCCTGGGCCACAGCGACTTTTAACGCGGGCGTGGCCGCGGCGAGCTGGGCGGCGCCCACGCTCACGGCCTCCGAGCCGTCTGCCAGCTGCTGGATCTGTGCGGCATCGGCCTGGATGGTGGTTTTCGCGGTGGCCACCGGGCTGGAAGCGGCTGCATCGTCGAACGCTTTCATCAGCTTTACCGCTGCCTCAGCGGTCAAACTCTGCAGCGCGGCAGCTTCAACCCGTGCCCGCATCCCCTGGTCCGCGGCATCCAGCTGGGTGGCAACGTTCTGCACCGTGGTCTCGAGCTGTGCGTTGCCCGCGGCCACCTTCGCCGCCCCGTTAGCCAGCGTCTGGGTGTCGGTGGGCAGCGTCGCGGTCTTGTCCTTTAGGACGGTGAGGCCACTGCTCAGCTGCCCGGCGCCCTCGGTCAGCCGGTTGGCGCCGTCACGCAATTTCAGTTGACCGTCATAGAGCTCCCCGGCCCCGGTGCTGAGCTCGGTGGTTCCCGCGTGCAGGGTGCCTGCTCCGTCGCGGAGCGCGGCGACGCCGTCGGCCAGCTGTCCGGCACCGTCGCCGGCCTTGAGCATCTGCGCATGGATGGTGCCGAAGCCGGTGAGGAGCTGGTTTGCCGTCTCTTCGCCCACCTCTTTGGCCACGGTGGTGTGGACGGCCGTGGTCAGTTTGTCCACGATGGTGCTCAGCAGGTAGTTGTTGGCGTCGTTCGTGGTGACGTTGAGCATCGCCTGGCTGGCGGAATCGAAGCTGCCGGGGGAGACCAGATTGGTGGAAAATTCTTTCGGGATCTTCAGCGCAAAGGCGTACTTGCCGTTGCTGACACCCGCATCCGCCTCTGCAGCGGTGGGGACCGGCTGCCAGTTGAAAACGTGGCCGTCGATCAGCCCGTCTGCTACTTTCCTACCCGCCTGGATGTCCGTTCCGTCCGAAGACGTGGCGCCGGCGTCTTCCACCACCAGGGCGGCGTCGATTTGGTCCAGGTTCCCGTATGGATTCCAGTTGGCATACAGGTACCCGGCGCCGTACAGCAGCGGCACCATGATCAGGGCCAGGAGGGTCAGCTTCGGCAGCAGTCCGCCGGTCATCCGCTTGAGTTCGGAACGGGCCAGCCGCAGCACTGTCACTTGGCATCCTCGGTTTCGAGTAGGAAGGCGTCTGTTTCGTCGTCGGCTGCTTCGTTCTCTGCCCCCGCGGGGTCATCGCTCTGCCCGGGCACGTCGTCCGGCTGCACCGCCGCGTTGCCGATTACGGCTGCCGGTCCGGTCCACGAGTCCGGGAGGGCAGTAACGGTAGCGACGACGGCGAGTGGCCGGCCGCCGTTGTACGCCAGCTCTTCAAGCCTCGGGAGCCAGTCCGCAGCGCTGGCACTGTGCCTGTCCGGGGAATCCACCACCAGGAGGTCCGTGTGCGGGTTGGCCAGCGCCAGGGCGGTCAGCAGCTCCATCCGCTTCCCGGCGGGCAGCTGTTCGGTCCAGAGATCCGCAATGTCCTCGAACCGGTTGACCTTGAGCCAGGGCTTGCTGAGGAGGGCGCCGCGGTAACGCCGGGGGACCAGGGCGAGGTCCTCTGTCACGAGGTCACGGACACTGAGGTGCTGCTCCGGTTCGTTCACGCCCGGGGCGTCAAGCAGCGCGCTGGCGAGCCGGAGGTTCTTGATCCGGGGGTTCCCGTACCAGGAAATCTGGCCGCCGGTGGGCTTCATGCGGCCGCTGATGGTCAAGGCCAACGCGGTCCGCTGGTCCTGCCGATCGGCTGCCACCAGGAGCAACTCGCCCCGGCTGGCGCGCAGAGAGGTGGGCGGAAGAAGATCGTCGCGCCGGCCTTTCACATGGATCTGCTGTACGGAGAGCAAGGGTGGCCTTTCGACGATGACTGTCTGCACCCCAGCCTAACCGAACTGACTGGTCAGTTCAAATAAAAGCCTACAGTCCGTACTTCTCCAGCAGCCGCAACCACACCTCACTAATGGTGGGAAACGACGGCACCGCATGCCACAGCCGATCAAGCGGGACCTCGCCCACTACGGCAATCGTGGCGGCGTGCAGGAGTTCGGCCACATCCGGACCTGCGAAAGTTGCGCCCAGGAGTACTCCACGGTCCTCGTCCACCACCAGTTGTGCCCAGCCTTCGTAGTGTTCTGAATGCAGGGACGACCCCGAGACCTCGATGGGCAGTTCCACCGAGGACGCGTTGTAGCCGTCCTCCCTGGCCTGCTCCACTGTCCGTCCCACGGTAGCCAGTTCCGGGTCGGTGAACACCACACTGGGCACGGCATGCTGGTTGGCGGTCTGGGCGTAGCGGCTCCACGCTTCCGGGGCGCCCTGCAATTCACCCTTTGCCCGGGCGGCGATGGCGTCACCGGTGGCCCGGGCCTCATACTTGCCCTGGTGCGTGAAATAGTGCTTGCCGGCGGCGTCTCCCACGGCGTAGAGCCAAGGTTCTTCGCCCGGGGTGCCGTGGACTAGGCCGGTTGTGTCGGTGGTGATTTTGACGGGCTGTCCGTCCTGCGTTCCGAAGCCCACGCTTTCCAGGCCGAGGCCCTCGAGGGCGGGATGCCTGCCGGTGGAGACCAGGACCTTGTTTGCCGTTACGGTGCTTGGGCCGCCCAGAGTCTGATCGTGCAGGGTCAGGGTGAACGTGCCGTCGTCGTTCCCCTGGATGGCTTGCGTGGCCGTGTTGAGGCGGATCTCTACCCCGTCCGCACGGAGTCCTGCCTCCACAAGTTTGCTGGCTTCGGCCGGGAAGCTGGCCAGAAGTCCGCTCCTGGCCACGAGCGTCACGTCCGCGCCCAGGCGGGCGAATGCCTGTGCCAGTTCAGTGCCGGCCACGCCGCCGCCGAGGACAGCCAGCCGTTCCGGGATTTCCCTCGCCGACGTGGCTTCCCGGGTGCCCCAGACCTGGAGATCGGCCAGGCCGGGGATGGGCGGTTTGTTGGGCGTGGAGCCGGTGGCCAGAACTACGGCGTGGCGGGCCTCGAGCCGGTAGGTGTTGCCGTCGAGTCCGGCTACTTCCACAGCGCGGTGCCCGGTGAGCCAGCCGTGGCCTCGGATGAGTTCGATCCCGGTGTCTTCCAGCCACTTGACTTGGCTGTCGTCCTGCCAGTTCGAGGTGAAGTAGTCCCGGCGCTTGAGGACTGCCGCCGCATCCAGTGTGCGCGTGACCGCTTCTTCGGCGCCGGGGACGGTCTGTGCCCCGTGCAGGGCGGTACCGGCACGGAGCAGCACCTTTGATGGCATGCAGGCCCAGTAGGAGCACTCGCCGCCCACCAGTTCGGCCTCGACAACCACGCAGGTGAGCCCACCCTGGATCACCCGGTCCGCCACGTTTTCGCCCACGGCGCCTGCGCCGATCACAACGACATCAAATTCGCTTTCCAGGGCTTGGGGCGTCATTTCTCCAGCCTACGCCCGGCTTCCTGCGGCCGGGAGCGCAGATTGCCTGCCTAATTGAGCTTAAAACAAAAGGTCCGCACCGGCGAACCGGTGCGGACCTTCATTCTGTGCGCCCAGAGGGATTCGAACCCCCGGCCTTCTGTTCCGTAGACAGACGCTCTATCCAGCTGAGCTATGGGCGCATATTCTGTTTCGCGGAGCATCTCGCTCCCCGAACCTCGAATTACTTTACGCGAGTGAGGGCCCCGCTGCCAAATCGAGGAGAGTGTAATATAGCTGACTAGACCGGTCTAGGTGACCTTCGTCACTTAATTCGGGAAAGGTGCCCAGTGTTTCCTTGAATTTGAGCGGTTTACTGCCCCTACGAGCAGAAACGTGCACTCTTGGCGCTGCCTAGGACCCCCGGTCGGCCAATAACATTTAGGACACACCGATGAACCCGAGGAAGGGAACCGCAATGGGCGATCTGGCGCAAAAGCCGCTGCTTGAGAAAGCACCCACCACGCATGCAGCACTGCTGGCATGGGTCGAAGAGGTTGCTGAGCTTACGCAGCCGGACCGTATCCACTGGGTTGACGGGTCCGAAGCGGAGAACAGTCGCCTCACGGACGAGCTCGTAGCTGCGGGCACACTGAAGCGGCTGAACCCGGACACGTTCCCGAATTCATTCGCCGCGTTTTCCGATCCTGCCGACGTTGCCCGGGTCGAAGAGCAGACCTTCATCTGCTCCGAAAAGGAACGCGACGCCGGCTTCACCAATAACTGGATGGCCCCGGCTGACATGAAGCAGAAGCTGCGTAGCCTGTTCGCCGGCTCCATGCGCGGCCGCACCATGTACGTCATCCCGTTTGTGATGGGCCACCTTGACGCCGAGGATCCCAAGTTCGGCGTCGAAATCACCGACAGTGCCTACGTGGTCGCGTCGATGCGCATCATGGCACGCATCGGCACCGACGTCCTGGACCGCATCACGGAGACCAGCGCGTTCTTCGTGCCAGCACTGCATTCCCTGGGCGCACCGCTCGCCGCCGATCAGACCGACGTGCCGTGGCCGTGCAACCCGGACAAGTGGATTGTCCACTTCCCGGAAGAGCGTTCCATCTGGTCCTTCGGCTCCGGCTACGGCGGAAACGCGCTGCTGGGCAAGAAGTGCTACGCCCTCCGCATCGCGTCCGTCATGGCCCGCGACGAAGGCTGGCTGGCTGAGCACATGCTCATCCTGAAGCTGACCTCGCCGGCGCAGAAGACGTACTACGTCTCTGCTGCCTTCCCGTCCGCCTGTGGCAAGACGAACCTTGCGCTGCTCGATCCCACCATTGAGGGCTGGAAGGTGGAGACCCTGGGTGATGACATCACCTGGATGCGCTTCGGCAAAGAAGGCGAGCTCCGCGCCGTCAACCCCGAGGCCGGCCTCTTCGGCGTGGCACCGGGCACCGGCTGGGGCACTAACCCCAACGCCATGCGCGCCATCGCCAAGGGCAACAGCATCTTCACTAACGTTGCCCTGACCGACGACGGCGGCGTGTGGTGGGAGGGCATGACCGAGGAAGTGCCTGCCCACCTCACCGACTGGCAGGGCAACTCCTGGACGCCGGATTCGGACAAGCCTGCGGCCCACCCGAACTCACGGTTCTGCACGCCCATCGACCAGATCGACATGCTGGCCGAGGAATACCACAGCCCGGACGGTGTGGAGCTCTCCGCGATCCTCTTTGGCGGCCGCCGCAAGACCACCATCCCCCTGGTGACCGAGGCGCGCAGCTGGTCCAACGGCATCTTCATGGGTTCCACGCTGTCCTCCGAGACTACGGCCGCAGCAGCGGGCGCAGTTGGTGTGGTCCGCCGCGACCCCATGGCCATGCTGCCCTTCATGGGCTACGACGCCGGCGACTACCTGAACCACTGGGTGAACCTGTCCGCAAAGGCCAACCCGGAGCGCCTGCCCAAAATTTTCCTGGTCAACTGGTTCCGCCGCACGGCCGAGGGCGGCTTCGCCTGGCCCGGCTTTGGCGATAACGCCCGTGTCCTGAAGTGGGCCATCGAGCGCCTCGAGGGCAAGGCTGACGCGGTCGAGACGCCCATCGGTTTTGTTCCGACCGGCGAGTCCATCGACCTCAAGGGCCTGGACATGACCCCGGCGCAGGTCGAGGCAGCAGTCCGCGTCGATCCGGAGGAGTGGGCCACCGAGCTGGCCTCCATCGAGGAATGGTTCGCCAACTTCGGCGAGTCGCTCCCCGAGGCTCTGCAGTCCGAGCTGGCAGGCCTGAAGGCCCGCCTGGGCTAGCATGTCAGGCACTTAGCGCAAAGTACGACGGCGGCCCCGCACCTTTTCAACGAAAGGTGCGGGGCCGCCGTCGTACGCTCCCCAAGGAGTTTTTGTCCAGATAATGCCGCCAAATGGCCGCATAAGGGGCGTTATCTGGACAAAAACTCGGAGGGGCGGGCTAGTTGGCGAGCCAAATGTCCGGACCGAAAACCTCGTAGTGGATCCTGGTGGCGGGGATCCCTGCGTTGATGGCTTCGTTGCGGATGTGCTTCATGAACGGCAGGGGCCCGCAGAGGTACAGCGAAGCGTCGGCGGGGAGGTCCACCTCGCGCAGGGACATAAACCCTTCCTTCGCACCCGGGACCGGCTGCTCCAGCCAGAGCTGCAGGTCGGCACCCGCGAGACGGTCGACGTCGTCGATCATCTGGCCGCGCAGCGCCCAGCTTTCCAAGGTGCTTTCCGCGTGCAGAACCAGTACTTGCCGCCCTGAACCCGCTTCGGCGAGGGAGCGCAGGATGGACGCCGTGGGAGTGCAGCCAATGCCGGCGGAGGCCAGGACCACCGGACCCTCACCCTCCTTGAGGGTGATTTCGCCGTAAGGATTGGAGATCTCCAGGATGTCGCCAAGCTCGACGCCGTTGTGCAGCACCGGGGAGACCTCACCGCCGTCGTTGAGCTTGGTGGTGAAGGTACGGCTGGTGCCGGCGTCGTCGGACAGGGAGTACTGGCGGACCTGGCGCAGACCGTCCGAAAGTTGGACTTTGACGCTGACGTACTGGCCTGGCAGGGCGGCCGTGATGGGAGTGTCGTCAGCCGGTTCCAGGGTGAAGGTCATGGCGCCGGTGCCGGCCAGGGTCTTGGCCGCAACCCGCCAAGGAGCCCACATTTTCCCGTTGGCCTGGGCTGCGTAGAGGCCCTTCTCAATCTTGATCAAGGCGTCTGCCATCAGCCAGTAGACCTCAGTCCAGGCCTCCGCGATTTCCGGCGTGATGACCTCGGCGAGGTCCTCGGCAATAGCCGCGAAGAGGTGCTCGTAGACAACCTGGTACTGGGGTTCGGTGATTCCCAGGGAGGCGTGCTTGTGGGCGATCCGGGAGAGCACGGTTTCCGGGAGGGTTCCCGGGTTGTTGACCAGGTGCGTGGCGAAGGCGGCGATGCTTCCGGCGAGTGCCTGCTGCTGGTCGCCCGAGCGCTGGTTGGAACGGCTGAATAGGCCATCGAGCAGTTCCGGGTGGGCGGCGAACAGCCGGGCATAGAACTTGGGGGTGATGGCGCCGATCCGGGAGCCGACGAGCGGCAGGGTGGCCTCAATGACAGGGCGGGATTTGTCCGAGAGCATGTGTACTCCTGAGGTAGGTGACCGGGGCCTTCGCACGGTCGGGCGAATACGTGCATTTCAAATACGTGTATTTATTCCTTATTTCTACACCTCGTAGAAATAGGAATCAAATCGGGTGCGTCATGGGCCGGAACGAGAGCGGACCAGGGCCGGACAGGAGCCTGATAAGGGCCGGAGAAGGGTGCTGGATACGGCCGCGGGCTGGCGGTTTCTGGCTAAAGGCCGGGCCGCAGGCCGATCATCTGGAAGGCGGGGCCCATCTGCGTACTTCCCGGCAATTCCGCCACAACCACCGTGTCGAGTTCCCGGTAGAAGGCCTCACGGGCGCGGGCGAGGGCTGCCCGGAGCTTGCACTCGTTGATCAGCGGGCAGGCGCCGCCCGGCCCAATACAGTCGGCGGCGTCGCTCCTGGTGTCCAGTTCGCGCAGAATCTGGCCCACAGTGGCGCGGCGGCCGGCCCGACTCAGCCGGGCGCCGCCCGTCCTGCCGCGCTCCACTTCGACCAGGCCAAGGCTCCGCAGCCTGGCCATGGCCTTGCTGACATGGTTGTAGGGCGTGGCTACGGCATCCGCGATGCTCTGCGTGGTCAGCAGCGTCGCGTCAGGAGCGGAGGCCAGCACCATGAGGGCACGTAGGCTGACATCTGAGAACGCATTAATTTTCATCCGGAGGGCCTGCGGTCTAGTCCATCCAGATGGAGGGCTCGTTGGTGTCAGCCGCGAGTTGGCCGAAGTTCCATTCGCGGGTTGCTGTGTTGGCAGCGTAGGGGAGGACCGCAGCGAAAACCGTTCCATCGCGATGTTCCGCGGCCACGTGGATGGCGTCAGAATCCTCCTCGACCAGCGTGATGTCGCAGACCAATGCGGCGGCCCGGAAGTCGGCCCGGTTTTGGCGGAGCACTTCGGTGAGGTCGCTGATCATGGCATCCGCATCGAAGTCGGCGTCGGAGCCTTCCCCGGGATCCGCGGGAGTCACGGCCATCAGGCGTACTTCGCCGTCGTTCTCCACCACCAACGCGAACGGCAGGAAGCCGCCGTTCCTCTGGAGCTGCTCCTGGGCAGCACCGATGCCGGTGCCCAGCAGGTTCTCCAGATCCGTGGCTGAGGCTTCCGGAACGGAATCCCGCCAGGAAGACACGGCCGCCGGGCTGTCCGCGGACTCGTTGGCCACGTGGGGCTTAGCGCCGGACATTGGCCAGCACGCGGTCGCGCACACGTTCCATCAACGGGCGGTCCGTGGCTTCCACGTTCAGCCGGAGGAACGGCTCAGTGTTGGAGGGGCGCAGGTTGAACCAGAAGCTGCCGTCGTTGGCCGTGAACGTGCTGCCGTCCATGGTGTCCACAGTGATGTCCTCGGCAGCAAAATCTGCGCGGACCCGGTCCACTGCTCCGGCCTTGTCCTCAATTTCGGAGTTGATTTCCCCGGAAGACACGTACGGCTCATACTCTCGGCCCAGCTCGGACAGCGGGCCGTCCTGCTCACCGAGCGCCGCGAGGACGTGCATGGCCGCGAGCATACCGGTGTCAGCATTCCAGAAGTCGCGGAAGTAGAAGTGGGCGGAGTGCTCGCCGCCGAAGACGGCACCTTCCTCGGCCATGACTGCCTTGATGAAGGAGTGGCCCACACGCGTGCGGACGGCGCGGCCGCCGTCGTGCTCCACCAGTTCCGGCACCGCGCGGGAGGTGAGCAGGTTGTGGATGATGGTGGGCGTCGACTCGCCCTGCCCCTGGGCTCGCGCGATTTCGCGGCGGGCCACCATGCCAGTGATGGCCGACGGCGAGACGGGCTCGCCCATTTCGTCGATGACGAAGCAGCGGTCGGCATCGCCGTCGAAAGCCAGGCCAATATCGGCTCCGTGCTTCACGACCGCGGCCTGCAGGTCGCGGAGGTTTTCCGGCTCGAGGGGGTTGGCCGGGTGGTTCGGGAAGGAGCCGTCCAGCTCGAAGTAGAGGGGGATGATCTCGAACGGGAGCTTGGGCAGGAGGGCGTTACCGAGGACGGCGGGGGTGGTGAGTCCGGCCATGCCGTTGCCAGCGTCCACCACCACCTTGAGCGGGCGGGACCCGGACAGGTCCACGAGCTCGCGGAGGTACTCGGAGTAGCCCTTCAGGACGTCGTGGACGCTGATCTGGCCACGCGTGGCGGCGGCCGGGATGGAACGGGTGTTCAGGTACTCCTCGGCGAGGGCCTGGATTTCCTTGAGGCCCGATTCGGAGGAAATGGGCTGCGCGCCGGCTTTGGCCATCTTGATGCCGTTGTATTCGGCGGGGTTGTGGCTGGCGGTGAAGGTGGCACCGGCTGCGTTGAGGTGGCCGCAGGCGTAGTAGAGCTCGTCGGTGGAGATGAGGTCCAGGAGTTTGACGTTGGCTCCGCGGGTGGCGGCGCCGTCTGCGAAGGCCTTGGCGAACTCGGGGGAGGAGGGACGCATGTCGCCGCCTACCAGGACGGTCTGACCATCCAGCTCGAGGACATCCACGAAGGCGGCCCCCACGGCTTCGACGATTTCGGCGGTAATGGAATCGCCCACGATGCCGCGGACGTCGTAGGCCTTGAAGGATGCCGAGAGGTCAAAAGTCTTTGTCTGTTCGCTAGTCACGGGTCTTATCTTACGTGGAACTGCACCGGTGCCTGTGGAGGGGGAGTGGGCGCCCGGCTATGTGACAGCTGGGTCCGGGTGTTGCCGCCGCGTGCGCCGGATTGTCCACATACCAAGCCCGCGGCCTAACGGGTGTCGGTGGGGGCTGGGATACTGAATCAATGGTCGATACCCAGAACGCCGCCCTTCTTTCCGCCTCTCCCGCTCCGCCGTCCACCACAAAAAGCCAGGCCCTGGCGGTCCTGCGGGAGCTCGTCGGCCATCCGGCGGCGGACTTCCACGATGGACAGTATGAAGCGATTGAGGCACTGGTCGACGGCGGCAGGCGCGCTTTGGTGGTGCAGCGTACCGGTTGGGGAAAATCGGCTGTGTACTTCGTCGCCTCTCTGCTGCTCCGGCGCCGCGGTGCCGGACCCACGCTGATCGTCTCGCCGCTGCTGGCACTGATGCGGGACCAGGTGGCCGCCGCTGCCCGCGCCGGCGTGCGGGCCGTGGCCATCAACTCGGCGAACCAGCTTGACTGGGACACCGTCCGGGAGCAGCTGGCCGCTGATGAAGTGGACGTCCTGCTTGTATCGCCGGAACGGCTCACCAACCCGTCCTTCCGTGAGAACCAACTGCCGGAGCTCATCCGGCGGACCGGCCTGCTGGTGATTGACGAGGCCCACTGCATCTCTGACTGGGGCCATGACTTCCGGCCGGATTACCGGCGCATCGCGGATCTGATCACGCAGTTGCCGGACTCGGTTCCTGTTCTGGCCACCACTGCGACGGCCAACTCCCGGGTGGTCCACGACATCGAGGAACAGCTCGGCGCAGGGGTCCTGACCATCCGCGGCACGCTGGGCCGCGATTCCCTGCGGCTGGGTGTCCTGGCATTGCCGGACTCACGCGAACGGCTGGGCTGGCTCCTGACTCACCTCGCTGAGCTGCCGGGCAGCGGGATCATCTACACCCTGACAGTTTCCGCCGCGGAGGACACCGCCCGGCTGCTCGCGGAGGCGGGGCATCACGTCCTGTCCTATACCGGCCGGACCGATCCCGCGGACCGGGAGCGTGCAGAGCAGTTGCTCAAGGACAACCAGGTCAAAGCACTCGTGGCAACGTCGGCGTTGGGCATGGGCTTCGACAAGCCGGACCTTGGCTTCGTGGTCCACCTCGGCGCACCGTCCTCCCCGGTGGCCTATTACCAGCAGGTAGGCCGTGCGGGCCGTGGCGCAGCCAACGCCGACGTGCTGTTGCTGCCGGGCTCCGAAGACCGCGATATCTGGCAGTACTTCGCGACGGCGTCCATGCCGTCGGAGGAGAAGGCTACCGCCGTGCTGACCGCCTTGGCCGACGCTGGCGGCGCAGTTTCCACGGTCGCCCTGGAAGCACGTGTTGACCTCCGGCGGACCCCGCTGGAGCTCCTCCTGAAGGTGCTGGCGGTGGACGGCGCGGTGGAGCGGGTCGGCGGCGGGTGGCGTTCCACCGGCCAGCCTTGGGTCTATGACGCCGAGCGCTACCGCAGGATCGCGGAAGCCAGGGTGGATGAGCAGGACTCCATGGTGATCTACCAGGACACTGCCGGGTGCCGGATGGAGTACATCACGTCGGTCCTGGATGACGAGACGGCACATGCCTGCGGCCGGTGCGATAACTGCGCGGGCCGCTGGTTCCCGGCAGACATTGCCGCCGACGCCACCGCGGCGGCGGGCCAGACCCTGCGCCGCGCCGGCGGCGTCCTGGAGGCGCGCCTGCAGTGGCCCAGCGGCATGGACCGTCTGGGTGTGCCGGTCAAGGGCAAGATCAAACCTGACGAAGGACTGGCGGACGGCCGCGTGCTGGCCCGGCTCACCGATCTCGGCTGGGGCGGGGCGCTGCGCGAACTTTTCGCCGCCGGTGCGCCCGACCGTCCGGTGGATCCTGCCATGCTGCAGGCCTGTGTTCAGGTCCTGCGCGAATGGGGCACGGGCGATGGCCGCAACCCGGGCTGGAGCGGTGCGGGAAGACCGGTCGCGATTGTCAGCATGCCCTCCCGGAGCAAGCCCGAACTGGTCCGGTCCCTGGCGCAGGGGATCTCGGAAATCGGCCGCATGCCTTACCTCGGCGAGTTGTCCCTTGGCCACGGCGGTCCTACGGGAAGCCGCGGAGGCAACAGCGCCTACCGGCTGGCGGGAGTGTGGGACAGATTGGTGGTGGGACCGGAACTGGAGGCAGCCATGGCTTCACTGCGTGGCCAGGGTGTGATGCTGATTGACGATCTTGTGGACAGCCGGTGGAGCGTTACCGTGGCTGGACGTGCCCTGCGCCAGGCGGGGGCGGGGGCTGTTCTTCCGCTGGTGCTTGGCCAGGCGGGCTGACTTCTCGGCTGTCTCGGTCGCCGGGACTGACGGCCGGGTCGCCGGGACTGACAACCGGTTCGCCGGGACTGACAACCGGTTCGCCCGGACGGCGCGGCTGGTCCGGACGGCTGACCTCTGCGCCGGCGTGCCCGTGCAGGGACAGGCTGTCTGCGGTGCTGAACAGCATCAAGACTGCCATGGTCAGGAAGGCGCCACGGAACGGTCCTGCCGCATCCGCGTCGAAGACTGCCACGCCGTCGAAAACCCGGATCAGCAGTGCACCGACGGCGATTCCCGAGCCGGCGGCCAGCTGAACCAGAGTCGCTGAGACAGAGTTGGCCGACGTGAGCTGGGCCGGCACGATGTCCGCATACTGCACCGAGGCATAGATAGGCCGAGAACCCGATGGAGCGGAAAGCGCCGCTGCATACCAGCAGAGCGAAGATCAGTGCCTGCGGTGTTTCCGGTGCGAGCAGGGCGCATAGTGCGAAGGTCACGGCGGAGGCCAGGGATCCCAAGACCAGCATGGCCCGGGAACCGAAACGGCGGATCAGCGGCGTCGTGGCCGGTTTGATGCCGATGTTGCCGATGAAGACGGCGGCCACCATGATTCCGGCGTGCAGCGGTGACCAGCCGAAACCGGTCTGGAACATCAGGGGCAGGAGAAATGGCACCGAACTGATGGTCAGGCGGTACACAAACCCGCCCGTGGCCATGGCCCGGAAGGTCCGGGTGGCAAAAACCGACAGAGCGAACAACGGGTTCTTGGCCCGTCGCATCCACAGCACGGCGCCTCCCAGGGCGGCCAGCCCGGCCACTGCGGAGAGTACGGCCCACGGCCCGTCTGGATGGGCGGTGGCCAGTTCCAGGCCGACCACCAGGGCACCGACTCCCATGGTGGTCAGGAGCAGCCCCAGCCAGTCCAATCGGCGGCCCGGATTTCCTGCAACGGCGGGCACGATGCGCAGTGCCGCGATGAACGCGGCTGCGCCCAGTGGCAGATTGATCAGGAAGATCCAGTGCCAGGAGAGATACGTGGTCAGGGCGCCGCCCACGAGTGGCGCCAGCACCGGTGCCAGCAGGGCCGGCCACACCAGGAATGCTGTGGCACGCAAGAGTTCCGACTTGGGTGTGCCGCGAAGTACCAGGAGCGTGCCCACCGGAACCATCATGGCTCCGGCCGCACCCTGAACGATCCGGCTCAACGTCAGCACCGTCAGGTCCGGGCTCATTGCGCAGGCAAGGGACGCGAGTGTGAACAGGGCAATCGCCAGGCAGAAAATTTTGCGTGCGCCCACCCTTTCGGCGAGCCAGCCACTCAGCGGGATGCCCATGGCCACGGTCATGAGGTACGCGGTCATGGTGATGTTCACATCGGCGGCGGGGACGCCGAAGTCGGCGGCGATGTTGGGGATGGCCGTGGTGAGCACCGCTCCGTCAAGGAATTCCATAAAGAGGGTGGACGCCACCAGCAGCGCGAGGCGCGGATTCCACGGCTGGCTTGAGCTGGTTTTGACGTCGGTGGTGTTGCTTGCTGGCATTGCACCATCCTGACATCGCTGAAACTAGGCAGCAGCTGATGTCGTAATGAGCCCTCAAAACGACATCAACTGCTACGTACCTGGGGAAGGAGAGCGAAAGCACCGGTACCTGGAAAGGCATGTGGCCCCTGAAATTCAACGGTTCCCGGGAACGCAAAAGGCCCCGGTCCAAGGACCGGGGCCGAACGCGGAGACGGGGGGATTTGAACCCCCGGTGGAGTTGTGCCCCACACTTCATTAGCAGTGAAGCCCATTCGGCCGCTCTGGCACGTCTCCAATTGCTATTCCTAGCCCACCAAGGATACGCAGAACCGGCCATGCAGTGCAAAACGGCCGTGAGTTCGGCCCCGGGCAGCCAACAACTGGCCGTCAACCTGCCCGATACTCGCCGATAGCCGCCCGCCCCAGCCCTGCCCACGGCCGCGATCTGCCTCAGCCGCCGGGCTGCACGGGGCGGACCATCCTGACTTCGCGGAGGTTTTCCCAGCCAGTGATGTGGTCCTCGGCACCGTCGGCCGCAAAGCCGAACCGGTATAGAAGCCGGTGGCCTTCCCGGTGTCTGCCGCAACCCACAGGCTCGCGGCTTTAGTGCCCAACGCAGCTTCGAGAAGCCGGCGCCCCAGACCCAGCCGGCCTGCCGGATCCACGGCGGCCAGGAAGGCGTCGGACAGCATGCCCCCGTACGTCGCCTGCCAGCAGCGGAGATGGACTTCTGCCAGCCGTTCCACGTCGGCACCGACCGCCCGCCGCACCGACAGCCCGGACATCAGCCGCCAGCGAGGGTCCGCCACAGGAAGTGCTGGCTGCGGGCCTGGAGTGCCGCGGCCTGCCGGTTGTCCGACGCTCCGGCATGGCCGCCCTCGAGCGCCTCGTGGAACCAGACGTTCGGGATGCCCATGGCCTGCATGCGGGCAGCCATCTTGCGGGCCTGGACCGGGCCCACCCTGTCGTCGGACGTCGCCGTCCAGATGAATGTTTCGGGGTAGTCCACGCCGTCTTTCAGCAAGTGGTAGGGGGAGAAGGTTTTGATGTACTCCCATTCCGCCGGCACATCAGGGTCACCGTATTCGGCGATCCAGGAGTGCCCGGCGGAGAGCTTGGTGTAGCGCCTCATGTCCAGCAGCGGGACACCGCAGGACACGGCTCCAAAAAGCTCCGGATACGTGGTGAGCATGTTGCCCACCAGGAGCCCGCCGTTCGACCCGCCCACGCAGCCCAGCCGTTCACGGGACGTGACGCCGCGGGAAATGAGGTGCCGGGCCACTGCCGCAAAGTCCTCAAAGGCCCGGTGCCGGTTCTCCTTCAAAGCGGCCCGGTGCCAGCCCGGCCCGTATTCGCCGCCGCCGCGGATGTTCGCCACCACGAAGACGCCGCCGCGGGAGTGCGGCGCCGCGCCGGTCGCCGTCGTCCGCCGTTCCAGCCAGGCCCTGCCGACGGTTCCGCTGTAGGCGGGTGTGCGGGAGACTTCGAAGCCGCCGTAGCCGGAAAGCTGTGTGGGGTTCTGGCCGTCCGCGACCAGGTTGCGGGAGGCCACCTGGAAATAGGGGACCCGGGTGCCGTCCTCGGACACGGCGAAGTGCTGCTGCACTTCGTAGCTGGCGTCGTCAAAGAACGACGGCGACGCCTTCACTTCCGCGTGCCGGCTCACCACAGAACTGCTCACCCCAGCACTGCTTCCGGAACGATCGCGGCTCGCTGCAGCCTCGCGCTCCAGGGTTCCCCGCATCAGCGTGCTGGGGGTGGTGAAACCGGTGGCGACGAGCCAGAAATCGTCGCCCGCACCGCCGTCGGTGGGGCCTTCATCTTCATCGTCCACCGCGTAGGCGTTAACGTCGTGCAGCGGCGGGCAGGCGTCCAGCAGCGACGAAGCCCACGCGCCGGCACCCGAGGCAAAACCAGCAGCAGGCGCAGCAGGATCCAACACCCGGATTTCGGAGGAGACATCGCGCAGCAGGTTCAGCAGCAGGAAGTTCCGCGTCCAGCTCCACGACTGCAGTGAGGTGTGGACGTCCGGAGTGAAGAGAGTCAACAGCTTCCGTGAGCCTGATAGATACTCTGCAAAGTTGGCGGCCAGCAGCGATCCGGCGGGATACGTGGTGCCCTCAAGAACCCAGTCCTGCTGCGGCCGGAACAGCAGCCATTCGCGGTGGGCACTGAGGTTGACGTCGGTGGGCGCCTCGATCTCTGTCCAGGCATCGTCCCAACGGAGGTAGGTGCTGCGGTTGTAGAAGTCGATGTAATCCACGGCGAACGTGCGCTCGAAGCCGGGAGTGGAGTCGTGGGCCACCACGGCCATCATGTGGTCTTCGGGGACCTCGAACAAAAGCGGTGCACCACCGAGGGATTCGCCGCGCCGCAGGGTGACGGCGGTCCGGGCGTAGGAGGAAGCCGTCGCGGGCAGCCCTTCGGCGGTGGAGGCGACCAGCAGCGTGTCCGCGTCAAGCCACGAAACGTTCCCCTTCGCCGTCGGGAGGTCAAACCCGCCGCTGGCCGGGTCCACGAAGATGCGGGTGTCGACGTCGAACTCGCGGTAGCGGTTGGCGTCACCGCCGTCGGGGGAGAATGCCAGCAGGGCAATCCGGTAGCGTTCGCCGGCGGCCGGGCGCAGGAACGTGGCGCCGTGGAACACCCACTCGACTCCTTCGTCGGCGGCCAGCGCGTCCACGTCCAGCAGCACATCCCAGTCGGGTGAGTCGGTGAGGTAGCTCACCCACGTGGTGCGGCGCCACAGCCCCCTTGGGTTCGTCTGGTCCTTCCAGAAGTTGTAGTACCAATCGCCGCGCTTCCCCACCATGGCGATCCTGTCCGTGGAATCCAGCACCGCCAGGATGCTCCCCTCCAGGGCCGCGTACTCGGCGTCCTCCAGGAGGTCCTCGGTGCGGGCGTTCTGCTCCCTGACCCAGGCCAGGGTCTCCTCGCCGTAGATTTCTTCCAGCCACACGTTCTCATCAGTGGGCTCGGGGGCAACCGCGGGCGTGGCGGCCCCAGAGCCGGAGGTGGCGGACGATGAACCGGGCGATTGATCAGCTGCAGTGGTGGTCATGCGCCCCATCCAAACAACATCTGCGCTCAGCAAGCAAGTCAAGCGCCGGGGGTCGGTGCCGATACTCTGGATGCCGTGGGTAAATCGACGAGCATCCGGGTAGCCATCATTGGCGCGGGCCCCCGGGGGACCAGTGTGCTGGAGCGCCTGCTCGCCCATGCCGCAGCCGCCACCGGCCCCGTATCCCTCCACATCGACGTCGTCGACCCCTACCCGGCAGGTCCGGGGCATGTGTGGCAGCCCCGGCAGTCCCGGCTCTTCCTCATGAACACCCAGTCCTTTTATCCCACCGTCATTCCCGAGGACCCCCGACTGGCTCTGCCTCTGGCCGGCACCACCTTCAACCGCTGGCGGGCCCAGCAACACCTAGACCCGGTGCCCTCCCTGACGCCGGACGAGCTGGACGAGCTGGCCGCCTTGGAGTCCCGTGACTTTCCCAGCCGCGCCCTGTATGGCCGTTATCTGCGCTGCACCGTGGAGGACCTTCTGGGTCAGCTGCCCGACGGCGTCACTGTAGTTTTCCACGAAACGGCGGCTCTGTCGGTGCGCTCGGCAGGAAACGGCGGAACCGGCGCCAGGCCAACCGGCGCCGGCGGGTTCGCCGTCGGACTCGCCAACGACACTTCGCTCACGGTCGATTCCGTGGTGCTGGCGCTCGGGCACATTCCCTCCCGACTCAACCCCGAGCAGCGCGAACTCCAGTCTTCAGCCGGGCAGCTGGGCCTGCGGTACTTCCCGCCTGCCGTGCCCGCGGATGTGGACTGGTCCGCCATCCCGGCCGGCGAACCGGTCCTGGTCCGGGGCATGGGGCTGAACTTCTTCGATGCCATGGGCCAGCTGACCGAGGGCCGGGGCGGGAAGTTCGTCGATGCCGGAACAATGCTTGAGTACCAGCCCTCCGGCCAGGAGCCACTGATCGTCGCCGCCTCCCGCCGCGGCACCCCCTACCGGGCCAAGGCCGCGCTGGACGGCTACTACCCGTCGTCGGTCACGTTGCGGTACCTCACGGAGGCAGCGCTGGCACGGTTCGCAGCCGCCGGGATCCGCCCCGGCTTCGACCACGACCTGTGGCCGCTCCTGCACCGCGACACCCTCTGGGCCTACTATTCAACCCTCGTGCGCTCGCAGCCCGGGTCCATCCAGGATGTGCCGGTGTTCCTGGCGGCGCTGGACGAGGCCCTGCGGCCGCACGCCCACAGCCCAACCAAGTGGGAAGACGCCGTGGAGAGCGTCCTGGCCGTGCATGTCGGGCCGCGGCACCGGCTGGACCTGCTGGGCCTCGCCTCCCCCCTCGCCGGGCGGTCCTTTGGGGCGCGCGCGGAACTGGACGCCGCCGTCGTAGATTACCTCCTTGATGACGCCCGCCGCTCCGCGCTCGGCGAGCAGGACCCGGTCAAGATGGCCATCGGCGCGCTGCATCACGGACGTGCGGTGCTGAAGACGGCAGTGGCCGACGACGGTATCACCGATGAGTCCTGGGTGGCCGGACTGCGTGGCTGGTTCGAGTCATTTGTGGAGGGCCTGGCCAGCGGGCCGCCTGCACTGCGCGCTGAGCAGTTGGCAGCACTGGTGCGGGCCGGACTGGTCAGCTTCGTGGGGCCCGACCCCCGGTTCAGCGTGGACCGGCGGGCAGGCTGTTTTACCGCCGTCTCACCGTGGGTGGGCGGACCGCCGGTAACCGCCACCACCATGGTGGAGGCCCTGGCGCCGGCCAACCGCGTGTCCGCCAACGATTCGCCGCTGCTGCAGCAACTCCTGGCGGAGGGCATGGTTCGTCCCCGGCTGATGATGACGGCCGAAGGCGCCCCGGTCCAGGCGACCGGGCTCGACGTCACCCCGCACCCGTACCGCCCGCTGGCGGCCAACGGCTCGGAGACTGACGGGCTGTACATCCTTGGCCTGCAACTCTCCGCCGCCCAGTGGGGCACCGCCATTGCCGCGGAAGCGCTTCAGCCGGGCGGCCCTGTTTATTCGAGCGGGCAGCGGACCCTCCGCGACGCCGACGAGATCGCGCAGGCCATTCTGGGCGATGGCATCAAACATCCGTAGTTAGTCGTCGCAGCGCCGTTCCGGCGGCTGGCGGGCCGCCTAACACGGGGACGCGGTGCACCGAAATATCTCAGCCCCTCCCCCCGAGTTTTTGTCCAGATAATGCCCCCAAACGCCCGGAAAACCGCATTATCTGGACAAAAACTCGGGGGAACAGGAAGTAGCCCCTCCCTGGCCGGAATCCGGTCGGGGACGGGCGCCTTTCGTTGCGCCTGCTGCTGTTGGAGCCTGCGGCTGCTAGCGCCGGCGCGCGGCTATCCGCGCATGCACTGCTGGTACTTGATCCAGGCGATGCCGTAACGGAGCCAGCCCAGGACGTCGTACCGCTTATTCGGCTGGAGCGGGGCCGTGCAGACCGGTATTACGGGTCCGCTGGCGCCCACCTGAACCGCGGCTTTCACCCCGGTGCCGGACTCGGCAGCCGTGAGTCGGCCACGAGGTTGCCCAGCGTGGATTCGCTGGCACGGTCATCGCGCTTGGCCGGTCCGCCGGCCGGGTCCGCGGTGAAGGCGGTGGTGATATCAGCGGTGAGCGCACCCACCGGCTGGTTGCCGATCTCGGCTGCGGCCGCGAGGGCCTTCTCCACAATGGCGTCAACTGCTGCCACCCGCGGGCACCTCATCGGAGAAGGCCAGCAGCGAGGTGGCCTGGGCGGTGCGGGCGAGGTTGGACGCGCCTGGCCCTTGTCCGTGTCCGACGGGTCAGCCGGGGGCGGCGAGCCCTCGGACTTGAAGTGGTTGGCGATGGCGATGAACGTCTTGTCATCCCCTGCCCCCACCGGCTTGAAGGCCTGGGCGAGCGCTTGCGGGCACTGGCGAAGGCCAGGGTGTCGTTGTGGATGACGGACTCGCCGACCGGTTCGGCAGCGGCCTTCTTGAAGATGAACGCGGTGAGGATCATGTCCTCATCGGCCAGCGGGGGAGCGTTGGCGGGACAAAGTCGCCGAACTGCACGGAACCGGCGGTGGCGGGGGAGTAGACAAACAGGGCGTCCGACGCCGTGTGGCTGGCTGGGGTGATGTCCCCGCCGGTGCCGGGGGTCTGGATGTATTAGCCGGCGAAACCGCCGGTGGGGGAAGCTGCGGTGACTCTGCCGCGCGCGTGCATTCGGTGGAACGTGCATGCGGCAAAACACTACCGGCCGGTAGCTTCTTTGGAGCTGCCGGCCGGTATTTCGTCGAGCGAAGTTACTTAGGCAATGATCTTGAACACCGCGCCGGTGGGGTCGGCCAGGGAAGCGAGGCGTCCGAACGGCGAGTCTGCGGGGCCGTCAAGGACAGTGGCGCCGAGGGCCACGGCTTTCCCAATCGAAGCGTCGGCGTCCTCCACGTTGAAGTAGACCTGCCAGTGGGACGGAACCTCGGCGGGGAGGTAGCCGGAGGCGTCCATGATGCCGGCTTTGGCTGCATTTCCGGCGCCCAGGGTGGTGTACCGGAAGTCCGGAGTGTCGCTCATGACATCGGTGTCCCACTGGAAAACGTTCTGGTAGAACTTCACGGCGGCGTCGTAATCCTTGGTGTGGAGTTCATGCCACGCGGCAGCGCCGGGCTCGGCAACGAGTTCATAGCCGCGCATTTCACGGGGCTGCCACACGCCGATGGCCGCGCCCGAGACGTCGCCAAAGACTGCCATGCGTCCCTGCTCCGGAACGTCCATGGGTTCCATATACACCTGCCCGCCGCTGGCTTTGACCGACTCCGCCGTGGCCGTCGCGTCATCCGAGCGAAGGTAGGTGGACCACATATCGGGCATGCCGGCCTGTTCCGCGTCCTTCTGCATGAGGCCGGCCACGGTCTTGCCGTTCTTCCGGGCCGTGGTGTAGCCCCCGTACTTTTCTTCGTCGCCGGTCTGAAACTCCCAGCCGAAAAGTTCGCCGTAAAACTCGCGGGCCTTGGCGATATCGGATGTCATGAGGTCGATCCAGCAAGGTGCGCCGGGGGTGGTCTCGGGTGCAGGCATAGTGGACTCATTTCTGTTGAAGGTGGCAACAGCAATGACCCTATGCCGGGGCCCCGACAGTTGCAATGGGTCGGCCGCGGGCCGGTCCCGGCGGCGCTGCATCCCGGAAACGAAGGAACCCCGGTCCGCCATTAGGTGGCAAACCGGGGTTCCATTCGCGGAAGGTAAGAGATTCGAACTCTTGGTACGGGGTTACCGCACACTAGTTTTCAAGACTAGCTCCTTCGGCCGCTCGGACAACCTTCCCTACCGAGTAGTGTTTCATAGGCAGTTGGCTGCAACAAAACAGAGTCTGCCGTGCGTCCGGTGCACACTGGTTCCGGGCCACGAATCAGCTAGAAACGGGAGTGCGCCATGAGAGCCGTCTATATTGCAGAATCCGGCGGTCCGGAAGTGCTGGAAGTCCGCGAGGTGGACGCACCGGTGCCCGGACCCGGGGAGGTGCTGATCGACGTCGTCGCTGCCGGCCTGAACCGCGCGGATGTGCAGCAGCGCAGGGGATATTACCCGCCGCCGCCAGGTGCCTCCGAGATTCCCGGGCTGGAAGTCTCGGGCAGGATCGCCGGGTTCGGTCCCGGCGTCACCAAGGCGTTCTCCGTGGGTGACAAGGTGGTGGCACTGCTGGCCGGAGGAGGCTACGCGGAAAAGGTTGCCGTGCGGGCGGAGCAGGTCCTGAGAATTCCCGATGGCGTTGACCTGGTCACGGCCGCGTCCCTGCCGGAAGTGGCCGCCACGGTGTACTCGAACCTGATCATGACGGCACAGCTGCAGGCCGGCGAGACTGTTCTGATCCACGGCGCCACCGGCGGGATCGGCACCATGGCCATCCAGCTCGCCAAGGCGCTCGGCGCCAAGGTAGCCGCCACGGCCGGGACGGACGAGAAGGTGGGCACGGCCAAGGCGTTCCTCGGCGCCGACATAGCCATCAACTACAAAGAGGAAAACTTCGCGGACAGTCTGCGCCGGCAGAACGGCGGCAAGGGGGCCGACGTCATCCTTGACGTGGTGGGCGCAAAATACCTGGGCCAGAACGTGGATGCCCTCGCTGACTACGGCCGGCTTGTGGTGATTGGCCTGCTGGGCGGGGTCAAGGGCGAGCTGGACCTCGGCCTGCTCCTGCGGAAGCGTGCTGCCGTGGTGGCCACCTCCCTGCGGCCGCGCCCGGTCGAGGAAAAGGGCGCCATCATGAATGCAGTGCGGGAGTCCGTCTGGCCGCTCATCACCGATGGCCGGATCCAGCCACTGGTGGCCAAAACGTTCCCGCTGGACCAGGTCAGCGAGGCGCACCGGTACTTCGACAGCGGCGAGCACGTGGGCAAGATCCTGCTGGTCATGTAGCGGGCCGGGGTGGCGCACCCCCGCATGAATACTGAGTATTGCTTCCCAGGCCACGCTGGACTACGCTCGCTCCATACGCGGTATGCACGAGTCTTGGGGGTCAGTGCCTGCCGATGCTGACGCCCCCGCCAGGAGTGACATGTCCATCCGCCACAGCCTCCTCGCCCTGCTGCAGGACCAGCCGCGTTACGGCTACCAACTCAGGGTCGAGTTCGAGAACCGCACCGGAGCCACCTGGCCGCTGAACATCGGGCAGGTGTACACCACCCTGGACCGACTGGAACGCGACGGCCTGGTCAGCAACGATGGCAGCGACGGCGAAGGCCACGTGGTCTACAGCATCACCGCCGCGGGCAAGGCGGACGTGCAGGGCTGGTTTGCCGCTCCCGTGGAACGCGCCAACCCGCCGCGCAACGAACTTGCCATCAAGCTCGCGCTCGCGGTGACCCTCCCAGGCGTCGATGTTCAGGCCATCATCCAAGCCCAGCGGGTGGCCTCCATCCGTGCGCTGCAGGACTACACCAAGTCGCGGCGCGACACGGCAGCCACCCAGCGGGCTTCGGACACGGCGTGGCTGCTGGTCCTGGATTCGCTGATCTTCCAGACGGAAGCGGAGGTCCGCTGGCTGGACCTGTGTGAGGCGCGTATTGTGCAGCAGGCACAGGCCGCAGGCCAGGGCGCCAACGGCCAAGGAAATGCACGCAAATCGTCCAACGGGGTCACCACGGAAGAGGCTGCCCCGCTCACGGCGGAAACCCGCCGATGAGCGTCCGCGGGCCGCAGCAGGTCCTGGAACTCGCCAAGGTCAGCCGGACATTCGGTGAAGGCGCGACGGCGGTGGCCGCCCTGCGCGAGGTTGACTCACCATCAGTGCGGGTGAGTTCGTCGCCGTGATGGGACCGTCCGGTTCCGGGAAATCCTCCCTCCTGGCGCTGGCCGGGGGACTGGACCGGCCGACGTCGGGCGGTGTCTATCTCGAGTCGACACCCCTGGGCGGGCTGGGACTGAACGAACTCGCCCGGCTGCGCCGCCGCGCCGTCGGGTATGTTTTCCAGGACTTCAACCTGGTGCCAACCTTGACCGCTGCAGAGAACGCGGCTCTGCCGCTGGAGCTGGATGGGACGGCTGCCAGGAAAGCGCAACGCCAGGCGCTGGACGCGCTGCGGCAGGTGGGCATTCCGGAACTCGCGAACCGCTTTATGGACCAGATGTCCGGCGGGCAGCAGCAGCGGGTGGCCATTGCTCGGGCCATTGTGGGCGACCGCGGCTGATCCTTGCCGATGAACCCACTGGAGCACTGGATTCCACCACCGGCCACGGCGTGATGGAAGTACTCCGCAGCCGGGCGGATGCCGGGGCTGCCGTCATGCTGGTGACCCACGAGGCCCGGCATGCTGCCTGGGCTGACCGTGTGGCACAAAGGGCGTTCGCTGCTGATCGTCCTGCTCATCCTGCTGCCGGTAGCTGCCATGACCGGCGCGCTCACACTGTTCGAGAGTACGCTGGAGACCCCCGCTGAAAGGGTGGAGTACCAGCTCGGCAGCACGCAGGCGCGGTATCGTACTATGGCCGTGCCGAACGGCACCATGGTCCAGGACCCGGTTGACGAGACCCGGATCAACTCGAGCAACTGGGACAGCGACCCCGACTTTACCCGGCAGAATCCCTTGGACCTGGTACCCGCGGGCTACACCGTGCTCACCGAAGCAGACCTTGACCTCACGGCCGCGTCGAGGGCGGCGGAGTTGCCCCTCATTGGCCGGGCCGTGGACGCTTTGGCTCCTGAGTTCGCCGGAAAATAAACCCTGCAGCAGGGCAGAGCGCCCGCGGGCGACGCCGAGATCGTGGTCTCGCCCGGGCTCCTCGAACGGTTCGGGCTGGGATTGGGGGAGCAATTGGCTACTTCGGCGGGAACGTTCGTCGTGGTGGGCACACTCCGCGACGCCGGCTATTCCGATAGCAATTCCATCGCCTACCTGAAGCCCGGGCAGGGCGCGGTGGTCAGCCGGGAACAGTCACTCTCGGCACCTTCGTCCCTCTCCCCAGCTCCGGCCGCCACCGCGGCGGCCATCAAGTCCACCCTCTACTACCGGGTACTGCTGGCCCCGGGTACTGCTTGGCCTGGTACTGCGGGGCCTGAGTATCGGCTGGGCGCGGCAGCCGCTGAATCTGTTACCTGGTTGGGTCTTTTCCATTGGCAGCGGCAGGCATACCGTGGGAGGCGTGAGGTCCGTCACTGAGCGCCTCCAGCCTGCCGTTCGCCGCACGGGCACGCGGCGCCGGCATGGGGCCGTCCTGGCGGCGGCGCCGCGTTGGTAGGGTGCCTTGGAGCAACCCGTCGAAGCAGGAATTCTCAAGGAGGAGACATGGTCAACAGGCCTGAGGAACCGGTAGGTTCAGCGAAACGGGGCGGCCCACTGACCGCCAGTCCGGAACTTCCGCCCACTGCCGTGGATGACGCTGTCCGCGAGGCTGAAGAGAACAAATGGACCCCGGCCAAGATTGCCCTCTGGGCCGCCATCGCCCTCCTCGGTGGTGTGGCCTGGTTCATGGTGGCCATCATCCGTGGCGAAACAGTCAACGCCATCTGGTTCGTGTTTGCGTCAGTCTGCACGTACTTGATCGGCTACCGCTTCTATTCGAAGGTGATCGAGCGATACATCACCAAGCCCGACGACCGCCGCGCCACGCCTGCTGAATACAAAGCTGATGGTAAAGACTACGTCCGGACCGACCGTAACGTCCTGTTCGGCCACCACTTTGCGGCCATCGCGGGCGCAGGTCCCTTGGTGGGCCCCATCCTTGCCGCCCAGATGGGCTACCTTCCTGGAACTATTTGGATCATCATCGGCGTTGTGCTCGCCGGTGCAGTCCAGGACTACGTGGTGATGTTCTTCTCGATGCGTCGCGGCGGCCGTTCCCTGGGCCAGATGGCCCGCGAGGAACTCGGCGTCGTCGGCGGTACGGCTGCGCTGGTAGCCACCCTCCTGATTATGGTCATCATCGTCGCGATCCTGGCGCTCGTCGTTGTCAACGCCCTGGCGGAAAGCCCGTGGGGTGTCTTCTCCGTCGGCATGACCATTCCGATCGCGCTCTTCATGGGCGTCTACCTTCGGCTACTCCGGCCTGGCAAGGTCATGGAAGTGTCCCTCATAGGCTTTGTCCTGCTGATGGCAGCCATCATCGGCGGTGGCCTCGTGGCCGAGACCGAATGGGGCGCCGCGTTCTTCACCCTGGACAAGGTGACCATCGCCTGGGGACTCATCGTTTACGGCTTCATCGCCGCCATCCTCCCGGTCTGGCTGCTCCTGGCACCCCGCGACTACCTTTCAACGTTCATGAAGATCGGTGTGATTGTGATGCTCGCGCTGGCCATCATTGTGGTCCGCCCGGAAATCAGCGTCCCGGCCTTCAGCGAATACGCCAGCAGGGACAACGGACCGGTCTTTCCTGGGGCACTCTTCCCGTTCCTGTTCGTCACCATTGCGTGCGGGGCGCTATCCGGCTTCCACGCCCTGATCTCCTCCGGTACAACGCCGAAGCTGATTGAGAAGGAACACCAGACCCGCTACATCGCCTACGGCGGGATGCTCACGGAGTCCTTCGTGGCCATCATGGCCCTCGTTGCTGCCATCTCGATTGACCGCGGCCTCTACTTCGCCATGAACGCTCCTGCCGCACTGACCGGCGGAACGGTGGAAACGGCCGTCACATGGGTTAATGGCCTGGGTCTGAGCGGCGTGAATATCGGCCCCGATCTTCTGGCCGAAACGGCCAGGAATGTCGGGGAAGAAAGCATTATCTCCCGCACCGGTGGCGCACCGACCCTCGCGGTGGGGCTGGCCCACATCATGCAGCAGTTCATCGGTGGCACGGCAATGATGGCGTTCTGGTACCACTTCGCCATCATGTTCGAGGCGCTGTTCATCCTGACCGCCGTCGACGCCGGAACGCGCGTCGCGCGCTTTATGCTCCAGGATTCCATCGGAAACTTCGCCCCGAAATTCAAGGAACACTCCTGGCGCCCCGGCGCCTGGCTGTGCACGGCCATTATGGTGGCCGCCTGGGGCGCGGTACTGCTGATGGGCGTCACCGACCCGCTGGGCGGAATCAACACGCTCTTCCCGCTCTTCGGCATCGCCAACCAGTTGCTGGCGGCCATCGCGCTGTCTGTCTGCCTGGCTATTGTCGCCCGGCGCGGAACATTCAAGTACCTGTGGATCGTTGCCGTGCCACTCGCATTTTCTGCGGTAGTGACAATCACCGCTAGCTACCAGAAGATCTTCTCGTCCACGCCAGCCGTCGGCTACTTCGCCAACAATGCAGCCTTCAGCAAGGCCCTTGCGGACGGCAAGACCGAATTCGGCACTGCGAAGAGTGTTGCAGCCATGGAAGCCGTGGTGCGCAACACCGCCATCCAGGGCTGGCTGTCCGTCATCTTTGTGGTGCTGAGCATCATCGTGATCGCCACCGCTGTCATGGCTACCGTCCAGGCCTTCCGCAACCACCAGGCGGGAACCCCGAACGCCAATCATGAGGACGAAGCCCGGCCTTCCAAGGTTTTTGCACCGGCAGGACTGATCCCCACACCGGCGGAACGGGAACTGATGGCTGAATGGAACAAATTGCCGGCAGACGTCCGGTTCGAAAGGGAACGGCACTGATGAGTACGGGTCTGGACGTCCTGGCAACGGGATTCCGCGGGTTCGCCCGCTACCTTGGCGGTGTGATGGGTGCGGATGCGTACACGAAATATGTCGAGTACCACCGCGCAGCAGGACACCAGGAACCGCCCTTGAGCGAACGGGAGTTCTGGCGCGACAGGACGGACCGCCAGGACACCAATCCGCAGGGCAGGTGCTGCTGACGTTGGCCGCCGGCCAGCCTGCACGGGCTGGCCGGCTTCATCGGTTGGACTGCATCATGCGCGGTAGCGGCGTCATCGACTATCGCTGCCCTGCTGCCCTGCTGCCCTGCTGCCCTGCTGGCCTGCTGGCCTGCTGGCCTGCTGGCCTGCTGGCCTGCGCCGTCGACCGTCATCGACTGGACCGGGCGTGGCCGGCCCGTGAGAGTATGAACGCATGAGCGATCCGAACGGCACTCAGCCTGATGATGTCCCCGTGGAGGGCAAGACCCTCGACGACGCCGAACCGGTTGCGCCCGCCGCAGCCAGCCACGTCGGAACCGGGCCGGCCGCTACCGGCCCGGCAGCAGCCAAAGCCAAGGGCAGCAGCCTGCAGGACCTCGTGGACGAGCCCGCGAAGGTCATGCGGATCGGCACCATGATCCGGCAACTCCTTGAAGAGGTTAAGTCAGCTCCGCTGGACCACGCTGCGCGCGAACGCCTGGCCGAGATCCACGAGCGCTCCATCAAGGAGCTTGAAGACGGGCTTGCCCCCGAACTCGTCGCGGAACTGGAACGGATCAGCCTTCCGTTCCCGGACGATGCCACGCCGTCGGACGCGGAACTTCGGATCGCACACGCGCAGCTCGTTGGGTGGTTGGAAGGCCTGTTCCACGGCATCCAAACGGCCATCGCCGCCCAGCACGCCGCCCGGGAGCATGCCGTCGCACAGATGCAGCTGAAGCAGCTTCCCCCGGGCACCATGATTGCCCCGGGGGTCGTTATCGGGGAGAACGGCGAACCGCAGCGGGCCACCGCGGGCCCTCAACGTCCCGGCGCATCCACGCCCGGCCGTCCGGAAGACCCGGACCACGGCCCGGGACAGTACCTCTAGGCTTCTTCCGTGGGATTCTTTACGGCCGCCCGCCAAGGGCGCAAAGACGATGCCGAGCTCGGCAAAGGCCTGTGGCGCCGCGCCCACGACCGGTTCCACCGCGGTCTTGACCGCTATCACCAAGTACTTGAGGGCGTCGAAGACGAGCAGCTGTATACCGAACTCGTGGAGATCGCCAATGAACTGGCAGAGCTCCTGGAACGCGTCCGCACGGTCTGCGTGAAGGCCCAGCGGCGTTCGCCCAGCGACGGGCTGGACATTCCGGGAGCGTTGGCCGGAGTCCACCGGTCGCTGTCCAAAGCCGGCAACTCACTGGCCACCACGGCCGAGGCCGCCGCCATGCTGCGGCTCGCCGTCGGGCCTGTCCCGGTGGGGGCAGCGTCAGTGCGCCGCCGTGCGGAATCGGTGGTTGAGCAAGTGGCCGATGCCGAACGCCGCCTCGCCGAGGACGCCGCCGGCAGGCCGGAAAGTCTGTCCGGCTGACGTCAACTGCTCCGGGGTCCAGCGGTCAAGTGGTGCAGGATCCAGGCTCAGGCGGCGATGCGCGCCTGTTCCACCGCTACTTCGTCGATGACGGCCCAGGATTCCTCGCTGACGCAGCTCCGGCTAGCGAAACGCTCGGCCTCCGTCCGGGAGTCGAAGCTTTCGTTGCGGATCCGGCCACAATCGGCGTCGAAGTAGGTGACGTGTAATTCGTGAGCGAGTTGGTTTTCCATAAATCCAGTGTGCAACCGGGGTCTGACAATCACCGGTCATCAGCCGCGCGTGTTGCCCAGCCGGAGTACCCGCTCGTGCGCGAGCATCGCTGAACGCTGTACCTTCCCGGCCGCCCTGGCAGCCTGCTTGGCTTCGGCTGCGGCCGTGGCGAGTTGTTTCCGGGCGCTGTCCAGCTCTTCCTCGGCGGCTTTGAGCCGGGCCCGAAGGTCGCGGGTTTCGCTGGTCAGTTCCGAGACGTCGGACGCAGCCTCCGCCAGCTGATTTTGGCGCTCGGCGGCAAGCTGCGTGGCTTCCTCCTCCGCCGACTTGGCTTCGGCCCAAGCGGCCCTGGCTTTCTCCAAGGCGGAAGGGGACGCCGGCCGCGGAGTCTCCCGGACGGCCTTGAGGCGCGGCTGGTCCGCAGGCAGGCGGGCGGCCGGTGCCGCCGTCGTGCGCTGGTGTTGTTCCGCCTCCGCCGCGGAGGCCGAATGCGGCGACACTGTGGTGGGCAGTGCCGGGGTGCGCGGCACCGGCACTGCGCCGGGGACTGCCACGGCGCCGTCGAGATCCACGGTGTCCACACCGTCGGCGGACAGCACCTGGACCAGCATTCCGCTTTGGACGGCGGCCGCGGCTCCTTCATCGGCGGTCAGCGCACGTAACGTCTGCTCGACGTCGGCGGCGATGGTGGCGCTGATGGCACGCCCCTGGCGTTCCGCGACAGAACGCGCGGTTTCGACGGCGGCTGCCAGGAGGGTGCGGCGCTCCCGCGCCAGTTCGCGGAGGGAGGCGGCATTGAGGGATGCCTGGGCTGCGCGCATCCGCTGGCCGAGGTCGGCGAGCCGGGCGAGCACGGTGGGCTCATGCACTGCCATCATGTTGACGGTCCAAGCCGCCGCTGAAGGCTTCGGCAGGGCTTTGACGGCAGCCGTGAGTTCCTTTGCGGCACCGGAACCTGCGGCGGGGGCGGACTTGGCCGCGGCCGTCCGGGCGGCCATGAATTCGTCGAATGGCAGGGCATACAGTTCCAGGGCGATGGCTGTGAGCGCCTTGTCATCCATGCTGGCCATCATAGGCGGGGGCCGTGCGACGCAGGGCAGGCGCACGGCCTACACTGGCCGCATGGGAAGAGTGTGGGGACTCGTTGTGCGGCCTGCGGGGCTGCTGTTGGCTGTCTGTGTGCCGGTGGCCAGTTGCTCGGCCGCCTGTCCTGCGATCGGCTGGGTCGACTCCGTCACGGTTGAGCTGGCGGGAGACGTAGTGCGTGTGGGCGCCGTGCAGCTGTGTACTGATGGCGGGTGTTCGGAGCTGCGCCCGGAGCCTGGGACAGCAGAACCACGAATTGTCGTGACGATGCCGCCGTCGTCGGCTCCATCATGGCGGCGCCGGCGTGCACCACCGAAATGGTGATCGCGGCGCAGGCTGCCGGCGGCCAAGGCGGCGGTCCGGGTCTGCCCTGTCGCCGCGCTCCGATTGGCGGCATGACCATGCGCAGAATAGTGGTGGTTGGCAACGGCCTCGCCGGACTCACGGCCTGCGACTCGCTGCGCTCGACCGGCTTCGACGGTGAGCTCACTGTTGTGGGCGCCGAGCGCCACCATCCCTACGGCCGCCCTGCCCTGTTCAAGGCGCTGCTGCAAGGCGACTATGCCCTCCAGGCCCACGAGCTCCCCGAGCCGACCCACGAAGCAACGGAGGTGCTCGGCGTGAGCGCCACCGGCCTGGATGTCGAGGCCCGGCTGGTTAGCCTGGACGGGGGCGGTGAGCTGCCGTATGACGGCCTCGTCATCGCCTCCGGTTCGCGCCAGCCGGTACCGCGCTCATCATGCCCAATTCAAAGTGTTCCCTGGCCTTAAACGGAGTTCCCAGCTTAACCAGCGAAAAACCTCGTAAAGCCCCAAATCTAGGGGCCGTACGAGGTTTATCCCGAGCTTCCTATCAGAATCGAACTGATGACCTTTTCATTACGAGTGAAACGCTCTACCGACTGAGCTAAGGAAGCACCGCATGGAATCTCCCGGCGTAACCGGGCGGTTCATGCAAGAGTCAACTGTAATAGAGTCCCGCCGTCCGGGTCAAAATGGGACCCGGCAGACGTCTCAGCAGACCGTGTTGTCGGCAGGAACCTTGCCGTCCACGAGGTAGCTGTCCACAGCATCCTCGAGGCAGCTGTTCGCCCGGCCGTACGCCGTGTGGCCTTCGCCCTGCCAGGTCATCAGCGAGGCGTTCCCCAGTTGCTTGCGCAGGGAGGCAGCCCACTCCACCGGCGTGGCAGGGTCTCCGGTGGTGCCGATTACAACGATCGGGGAGTCGCCGGTGTATTTCACCGGGGCCGGCGTCCGCACACTGTCATAGGGCCAGTCCACACAGTTGGTGCCGCCGTAGGCGAAGAAGTAGCCCAGGGTGGGGGAGGCCTGCCGCAGCCGCTGCTCTTCGGCGCGCATGGCCGCGGTGTCCGAGACCATGGGGTAGTCAAGGCAGTTGATGGCGCTGAAGGCGAAGGTGGAGTTGGAGGTGTACTTCCCGTTGGGGCCGCGGTCTGCGCCGAGGTCAGACAGGCGGAGCATCAGGCTGGCGTCACCCCGCAGGGCTGCTTCGAGGGCCTGGGTGAGCGCAGGCCAGCTCTGGTCGTTGTAGAGCGGGGTGATGAGGCCACTGACCAGCATGGTGGCGTTCACTATGCGGCCGTCTTTGGCCTGCCAAGGCCGGTTTTGGACCGCGTTGATGAGGTCGCGGATCTGTTGTATGCCGTTGTCCACGGTGCCCTTGAGGGGGCAGCCGTCGCCCTGCTGGCACTTGGACACGTAGGCCCTGATGGCCTTCTCGAAGGCAACGGCCTGGCCGCCGGTCAGCTCTTCGTTGCTGATGGAAGGATCAAGGGCGCCGTCCAGGACCATACGGCCCACGTTGTCGGGGAACAGCGAGGCGTAGGTGGAGCCAAGGAACGTGCCGTAGGAGTAGCCCAGATAATTGAGTTTGGCGTCGTTCACCACCGCTCGCAGGATGTCCAGGTCCTTGGCTGCGCTGATGGTGTCGACATGGCCCAGGACCGGTCCCGTCTGCGACGCGCACTGCGCGGCGATGGCTTTGTTGTCAGCCAGCACCTCGGCGAGGCCCGCGTCGGTTTCCAGGTCATAGATCTTGGCCCGCGCCGCGTCCCGGTCGGCATCGGACATGCAGGTCACGGGGGAGGAGCGCTTGACCCCGCGTGGATCAAAGCCCACCAGGTCATAGTTCGCCCGGACGGACTGGGAGAAATGAGTTCCGGCGGCATCCTTGACGAAGTCGTAGCCTGAGCCGCCGGGACCGCCGGGATTGACCAGCAGGCTCCCGGACTTATTGGCTGTGCTGGGAGCCCGCAGCGCAGCGAGCTGGATGGTGTCCCCGTCAGGGTTCGCATAATCCACCGGCACTGTCACATTGGTGCACTGGAAGCCGTTCTCGCAGGGCTCCCACACCACTTCCTGAGAATAGAACGAGTCGAGCCCGGCCGGGGCGGAAGCCACAATGGAAGGATCCGCCTTGGCCGTAGCAGGTGCCTCGTCCGGTTTGCCGCCGCCGAGGAGGCTGCACGATGCTAGTGTCGTGGCAAGGACCAGGGCGCCGGCAGCCCGCAGCCCAATCACCAGGGATCGGGAGTAAACGGGCAGGGGGCGAGCAGTCATTCGAGAAGTCTCCTTGGAGGGGCTAGATCAGGCTGGCTGCCATGGACTCAATGGTCAATAGCGGAGCAACGTTGGTGGTGGTGATGCGTTGGCGTGCTTTATTGATGGCGTCCATGCGGGCAAGCGTTGTTTCGGGTGCTGACCGGCCGGCAAATTCCTCCAGTTCACCCCTGAGTTCAACGTTCACCAGCTCCACACTGTTCCCCAGCTGGATAATCAGCACGTCCCGGTAGAACGAAAGCAGGTCCGTGAGGGTCCGGTCCAGGGAATCGGTGATAGACCGCTTCGCCCGGCGTTTCTGGTCCTCTTCCAGCTGCCTGATCTGGCTCCGCATGGCCGGCGGGAGCGTCCCGGACTCGGGGGCTCCCAGGGTGGCCAGCAGCGCGGCCTTCTCGGCGGCGTCGCGCTCTTCATTGGAACTGTTGGCTTCCGCGGTGGCAATCTTGACGAGCTTGTCCGCCATCATTACGGCCGCGGTGACGCCGCGAAGACCGAGCGGGAACCGCACGGTTTCCAGCCGGCGTTGCCGCGCCTCCGGATCCCGCGCAAGTCTCCGGGCGATCCCCACATGGCTTTGTGCCGCACGTGCCGCGCGCTCCGCAAGGGCCGGGTCGACGCCGTCGCGCTTCACCAGCAAAGCCGCGACGTCGGCGGCCGGGGGAAGCCGCAGGGCTACGGCCCGGCAGCGCGACCGGATGGTCACCAACACGTCAGCGGGCGACGGCGCACACAGCATCCAGATGGTTCGCGGCGTCGGTTCCTCGATAGCCTTCAGCAACACGTTGGTGGTGCGTTCCGCCATTCGGTCGGCGTCCTCCACCACGACGATCCGCCACCGCCCGGAGGATGGCCGGTTGCCTGCGGTGGACACCAGGTCACGGGCTTCGTCGATGGTGATGGTGACTTTCTCGGTCCTGACGAACGTCACGTCCGAATGCGTCTCGCCGAGGATGGTCAGGCACGGGGCGCATTCGCCGCAGCCGCGCCTGGCCACGTCGTCCTGGTCGCAGTTGAGGGCAGCCGCGAACGCTTTCGCGGCGTTGGAGCGCCCGGACCCGGGCGGCCCGGTAAACAGCCAGGCATGCGAGAGTCCCTCACCCAGCGTCGCCTGCCGTAGCTGTTCGACGACGGCGGGCTGGCCCTGGAGGTCGTCCCATACGGTCATGCGGCACCCCGGGTAGCCGCCAGCAGGACATCGAGGCGGGTCAGGATCCGCGCCGCGAGGTCGTGGACCGGCAATTGGGCGGGCAGGACGAGATAAGTGTCCGGGCGGCTGGCAGCAAGATCCAGGAAGGCTTCGCGGATGGTGGTGTGGAACTCGTCCGCTTCGGATTCCAGCCGGTCCTCGGCGGCATCACCGGCCGTGCGACGGCGTCGGCCGTCGGCCGGATCCACGTCCAACAGCACGGTGAGATCGGGCTGCAGCCCCGAGGTGGCCCATTCATTGAGCGAACGGACGACGTCGGCGCCCAGATTCCGCCCGGCCCCCTGGTACGCCACGGAGGAGTCGATGTAACGGTCGGCCAGGACAACCTCGCCCCGCTCCAGCGCGGGACGGATCACCTGGCTGGCGTGGGCTGCGCGCGAGGCCGCAAAGATCAGGGCCTCCGTGTGGGCGTCAATGTGGCCATGGCCGTGGTCCAGGACCAGAGAACGCAGCTTTTCGCCGATGGGCGTCCCGCCGGGTTCGCGGGTCCGCAGGACCGTCAGGCCGCGGGATTCCAAGGCTTCGGCGAGCAGGGCCGCCTGCGTGGACTTGCCGGCGCCGTCGCCGCCCTCAAAGGCGATGAAAAGTCCAGGGCTGTTGGTGGTGGTCACTGCTCCAGCCTACCGACTTCAAGCGCCCGAGCGCGTCGAAGTACGCTTACCCCATGAGTCTCCCGGAACCCCACGCAGCGTCCCTGTCCGCCGAAACCGTGGTGATTGCCGCCGGCCGGCCGCCGCGCGAACACGACGAGCCGGTCAACCCGCCCATCGTAATGTCCTCAACCTATTTCGGCACCGGGGCACTGAGCGACGGCGACCGTGGCTACGGCCGGTACGCCAACCCCACGTGGGATCCCTTCGAGGAGGTACTGGGCCAGCTGGAAGGTGCCGAGCTTCCCGGCCTGCTCTACGCGTCGGGACTCGCGGGGGTTAGTTCCGCCCTGTCCCTCCTGCCCGCTGGGGGAGTCCTGGTGATGCCCTCGCACAGCTACGCCGGCTCACTGGTGATGGCCACTGAGCTGGCGCAGAAAGGGTTCCTGGAGCTCAGGACCGTGGACATCGCGGACACAGACGCCGTCAAAGCACAGTTGGCCCCGCAGGGTCCGAACGCCAAAGCGGCCAGGATGCTGTGGCTGGAAAGCCCCACCAACCCCATGCTGGGGATTGCCGATATCCGCGAACTGACAGCCGCGGCCCATGCGGTCGGCGCCATCGTGGTCACGGACAACACGTTCTCCACCCCCTTGGTCCAGCAGCCGCTGGCCTTGGGCTCGGACGTTGTGCTGCACTCAGTGACGAAATACCTGGCCGGCCATTCCGACGTCGTCCTCGGCGCACTGGTGACATCCAACCCGGACATTCGGGCGGCGCTACTGCATAACCGCACCATCCACGGCGGCATCGCCGGCCCGTTCGAAGCCTGGCTGGCGTTGCGCGGACTCCGGACGCTCGCCTTGCGGGTGGAGCGGTCCCAGGCCTCCGCAGCAGTACTGGCGGAACGCCTCAGCGTGCACCCTCTCATAGAGGCAATCCGGTTCCCCGGACTGCCTACAGACCCGGGCCACGAACGGGCCAAGGCCCAAATGAGCGGCTTCGGGTCGATCCTTTGCATCCAGATCGCGCCGGTTGGCGGCCTGGACGGAGCGGACGCCGCGGACAAACTGGTGCGCGCACTCCGGCTTTGGCTGCCTGCCACCTCACTGGGCGGCGTCGAGTCGCTGATCGAACGGCGCCGCCGGCACGCCGCCGAACCGCTGAGTGTCCCGGACAACCTGGTGCGCCTGAGCGTGGGCATCGAGAATGTTGAGGACCTTTGCGCCGATTTGAAGCAGGCGCTGGACTCGCTGGGCGGCTAGGCTTGGACGGTGGACGGTGAACTGATTATTCGGCCTGTTGAACAGGCAGTGTTTTTTATCCTTGCCCTGGTGGCATTGGGACTTGAGGCGTGGGCGCTGCTGGACTGTGTCCGACACAAGTCGGCCGCGTTTGAAGCCACCGGGAAACGGACCAAGACGTTCTGGCTGGCCCTGACCGGCGGCGCCACACTGATCGGCTCCATCTCCCTCTTCAGCAGCGGCGGCGTCTTCGGCACGCTCGGACTGTTCGGGCTCGCCGCCGTCGTGGCGGCTTCTGTCTACCTCGCCGATGTCCGCCCCGCCGTCAAGGACGCCGGGCGCGGCGGCAGCCGCAACACCGGGCCCTACGGCTGGTGACCGCGCGGCGCCCCAGTATCCGGCGCCCCGGAGTTCTGGGCCCGCGTGCTCGGCGCCCCAGTGTTAGGTGCCACAGCCTCCCAATCCACTGTCAGTTCGCCTAGACGCCACCGCGACGGACCGTCCTGAACCGGCCACCCGCCGTCGCGCATTGCCTTGCACATGGCCTGCCAGCGCGGCCTGATACCGAACGCGGCCAGCGGCGCTGACTCCAGCCAGGCCCGGTCCATGGCCTGCATCAGCCGGTGGACCGGTTCGCCGGGAACGTTGCGATGGATAAGCGCCTTCGGCAGCCGCTCGGCAATGTCCGACGGCAGGTCGAAGCTGCCGAACCGCACGGACATGCTTAGGGACAGGGGCCGCTCCGCATCCAAGGCAATCCACGTCACCCGCCGGCCGATTTCGTCGCACGTCCCGTCAATAAACAGGCCGCGGGGGGAGAGCCGGTCCTGGACCAGCCGCCAGATCCCCGCCACGTCAGCCTCTTCATACTGGCGCAGGACGTTGAAGGCGCGGACCAACACCGGGCGCCCGGGCACGGGCAATTCGAAGCCGCCTACCTGGAAAGTCAGGCCCGGCCGCTCCAGCGGCTTGGCCGCCCGGACACGTTCCGGTTCGATTTCAATCCCGCACACCCGTACGTCCGGCCGGGCGGCGCGGAGGCGGTCAAAGAGTTCGACGGCGGTGGCCGGCGTCGCGCCGTAGCCCAGGTCCACAACCAACGGGTCCGCGGCGGTGCGCAGTCGCCAGGCCTGGGGGCCGGTCAGCCAGCGGTCCACGCGGCGCATTCGGTTGGGGTTGGTGGTGCCGCGGGTGACATTTCCCACGGGTTTGCCGCTCCGACTATGGGGAGCGCTCACCCGTTCAGCTTTTTGCACCACGGACCCACTGTATCTTCCAACGCGGGGCCCATCCGGTGCCGGCAACGTCAAGTCGCCGCCCCATCATGGGCCGTAAGTGACCCCGGGTTGCGGAACGTAACGCCGGGCAGCACCCTCGGCGGATCAATTAGGATGAAAATCATGACTTACAAGCTGATTCTGCTGCGCCACGGCCACAGCGAATGGAACGCCAAGAACCTGTTCACCGGCTGGGTGGACGTTGACCTGAACGACCAGGGCCGCGAGGAAGCGGCCCGCGGCGGTGAGCTCCTGGTGGAGAACAGCCTCCTCCCGGACGTGCTGTACACCTCACTGCTCAAGCGCGCCATCAACACAGCGAACATCACCCTGGACAAAGCGGACCGCGGCTGGATCCGGGTCAAGCGCGACTGGCGCCTGAACGAACGCCACTACGGCGCACTGCAGGGCAAGGACAAGGCCCAGACCCTGGCGGAGTTCGGCGAAGAGCAGTTCATGGAATGGCGCCGCAGCTACGACACCCCGCCGCCGGCGCTGTCGGACGACAGCGAGTTCTCCCAGGCCCACGATCCCCGCTACGCGGACCTCGGTGACGCCCTGCCGCGGACCGAGTGCCTCAAAGACGTCCTGGTCCGTCTCCTGCCGTACTGGGAATCGGACATCAAGGCGGACCTGAAGGCCGGCAAGACCGTCCTGGTCACCGCCCATGGCAACTCCCTGCGCGCCCTGGTAAAGCACCTGGACGGCATCAGCGACGACGCCATCGCCAGCCTGAACATCCCCACGGGCATCCCGTTGGTCTACGACCTGGACGAGGACTTCCAGCCGACCAAGCCGGGCGGCACGTACCTTGACCCGGACGCGGCCGCCGAAGCCATCCTGGCCGTGGCTAACCAGGGCAAGAAATAACGCAGCAGTAGAGCAAACGACGGCGGGCCGGTCACGTCGGGGTGACCGGCCCGCCGTCGTACGTTCCTTGGAGTTTTTGTCCAGATAATCCGTCCAAACGGCCATGAAATCCGCATTAAGTGGACAAAAACTCAGGAGTTTGGGTTAGAGGCCCTGCGGGTGCCATTCGCCGGTCACCAGGTAGGTGACCTTGCGGGCCACGGAGACGCCGTGGTCAGCGAAGCGTTCGAAGTAGCGGCTCGCGAGCGCAACGTCCACGGTGGTGGCAGGGGACTCGGCCCAGTCGGGGGAGGCGATCGCCTTGAAGACGCTCAGGTGGAGGTCATCGATGGTGGTGTTGGCCTTCAGGATGTCGCGGGCCACTTCCAGGTCCCGGGTTTCCAGCAGCACGGTGAGCTTGTCCGCGATCAGCTGGTCCTGTTCGGCCATCTTGTTGAACGTCTCGGCCATGGACGCGGGGATTACCATCGACGGGAAGCGCAGCCGGGCCAACTGGGCCACATGCCGGGCAAGGTCACCCATCCGCTCCAGGGACGCGCTCATCCTGAGCGAACCGACGATCATCCGGAGGTCACTGGCCACAGGCCCCTGCAGGGCGAGGATGTCAATGGCGCGTTCATCCAGGCTGTTCTGCAGGAAGTCGATCCGGGCGTCCGCGGCAATGACGTCTTCGGCCAGATCAACGTCTGCAACCTGGAAGGACGTGGTGGCCTTCTCCATGGCCTCGCTGACTAACTTGGAAATCTCAACCAGCTGCTCACCGACCTGGGTCAGCTCTTCCTGAAAAACCTTACGCACGGGGGCGTCCTTTCTCTGGAATCCCGCCCCCATGTGGCAGACGGAATTCATGTCGCCGTTCGGCACTCCAACCCGTAACTCTGCCAGCGTGCGGTGAACGATTGGTCTCTTGTAGATGAACGTTAGCTGAACCGTCCGTGCAATGGCCCTGGACGCACCGGCAGCCCATTCACCACAGCATAAGCTGGAGCTGTGGATCCTATGCTCATCGGTGTCATCGCAGGTCTTGTCGGCCTGGCGCTCGGCACCTTTGGCGTGCTCGCCTTCAGGGTCAGCGAAAACCAGCGCCACATGGTCGACGTCGACCTGGACGAGGTCGCCTTGCCCAAAGGCGCTGCGGAGGTTCTGGCCGTCGTCGGACGGGCTTTTGTGGTGGTGGACGAAGTGGACGGCGTAGTGCGGGCCAGTCCGGCTGCCTATGCCTATGGCCTGGTGCGCGGCCACACAGTGGTGCACAAAGAACTGCTGGACATGACCGCCGGTGTGCGCCGGGACGGCGTGATCCTGGAGAAGAAGCTTGAGCTCGCGCGCGGCCCGCTGGGCCAGGGCACCATCATTGTGCAGGTCCGTGCAGCCATGCTCGGTGAGGAATACATCCTGCTGCTGGCCGATGACCGGACCGAGATTACGCGCACTGAGGAGATCCGCAACGACTTTGTGGCCAACGTTTCGCACGAATTGAAGACTCCGGTGGGGGCGATCTCCCTGCTGGCCGAGGCGCTGGAGTCCTCAGCAGATGACGAACAGGCCGTCCGCCGGTTCGCCAAGCGGATGCACAAGGAGTCAGGCCGGCTGGCCGCCCTGGTCCAGGACATTATTGAGTTGTCCCGGCTGCAGGGTGCCAGCGTGTCCCGCGAGGGCACGGCGGTAGACATCAACGCTGTCATCGAGGAAGCCGTGGACCGTTCCCAGCTCCCCGCCGAAAGCAAGAGGATCCAAATAGTTGTCGGTGAACGGGCGGACGCCATGGTCTACGGTGACCGGGACTTGCTGGTTACTGCGCTGCGCAACCTGATCGACAACGCCATCCGCTACTCACCGGAGAACACCAGGGTGGGCGTGGGTGTCCGGTCCAAGGACGGGCTCATTGCCGTGTCCGTCACGGACCAGGGTGAGGGGCTGACCCCGGAGGATCAGGAGCGGGTGTTCGAGCGCTTCTACCGGGTGGATGCTGCCCGGTCGCGCCACACGGGCGGCACCGGCCTCGGCTTGAGCATCGTCAAGCACGTGGCATCGAACCATGGCGGTGAGGTGACGTTGTGGTCCCGCCCCGGCCAGGGATCCACCTTTACCTTGCGGCTTCCCGAGATGGAAAGCCAGGACGAACCCGATACTGCAGTTGTTAAAGATCGAGCCGTACCCGGGCGTGTAAAACAGCGCGGTGTACATGAGCAAGGAGCCAGCGCTTGAGCAGGATTTTGATTGTCGAGGACGAAGAATCGTTCAGCGATCCGTTGTCCTATTTGCTGGGCAAGGAGGGGTTCGAGGTTGAGGTGGTGGATAACGGCCTCGACGCCATCACGGAGTTCGACCGGAACGGGGCGGACCTGGTCCTGCTGGACCTCCAGCTGCCCGGGCTGTCCGGCACCGAGGTCTGCCGCCAGCTGCGCCAGCGCTCCAGCGTTCCGGTGATCATGCTGACGGCCAAGGACTCCGAAATTGACAAGGTGGTTGGCCTGGAGCTGGGGGCCGACGACTACGTCACCAAACCCTACTCCTCCCGCGAGCTGGTGGCGCGCGTGCGCGCCGTGCTCCGCCGGCAGGGTGAACCTGAGGAACTGATCTCCGCCACAGTCCAGGCCGGTCCTGTCCGGATGGACATCGAACGGCACGTGGTCAGCGTGGACGGTGAGCAGGTCCTCCTGCCGCTGAAGGAATTCGAGCTGCTGGAAATGCTGCTGCGGAATTCCGGCCGGGTGCTGACCCGCGGCCAGCTGATCGATCGGGTCTGGGGTTCGGACTATGTGGGCGACACCAAGACTCTGGATGTCCACATCAAGCGGCTCCGCGGCAAGATCGAGCCGGACCCCTCTGTACCGCGATTCCTGGTGACGGTCCGCGGCCTCGGCTATAAGTTCGAGCCGTAGGCCGGGCGCCGGCCAGCGGACGCAAAAGGAGGGGCTCCCCCTTGGGGAGCCCCTCCTTTTAGGCTGTGTTGCGTCTGGCTAGTGGGCCGCACCCTTTACGCTGGCCGACGGCGACGGCGTGGGGGAAGCTGATCCGGTCGGTTCACTGCCGGCCGGCAGGTACGCCTTGTACTCCGGCAGCGTGGCATCCAGAACGGGCATCCGGACCGTCTTGGTGACGTTGGTGCCGTCTTCGGTGACCTTGATGTCCACCAGCGAGCCGGCAATGCCGCCGCTGGTGCTGAGGATTGCTTCATCGGTGGAGTCGTTGAGCAGGGTGTAGGAGTTGGCCTTCACCGGCACCTGCGTCTGCGAGCCCTCGGCGCCGTTGACCGTGAGCTTCACGTCCTGTGAGGAGGAGTTGTAGACGGCGCCGATCAGGCGTCCGGGCTTGTTCTCGCCGGCGGAAACAATCAGCATGTTCCGCAACTGCAGCGGGCCCAGATCTGCGCGGATGCCATCGGAGGCGGCGTACTGGTGAGTGGTCTGCTGGGGGTTGAGGTAGCCGCAGCCGGTCATCGTGGCCAGGCTCAGGGCCAGGGCCCCCGCCGCCAGTGCCAGTTTGCCGCTCTGGGCCCGGTTCATCGCAGTGAAACGCACGTCACGTACTCCTCGAGAGTGTGGAAACATTATTCAGCCATAGCCTAGCGGCTAACGGCCGCAAACAAGGATTCCGGACCGTTCACACAGCCCTTGGCAGCAGGCCAAGCATGCACTATTATCTGCATCCGTCAAGGGGTCCAAGGGGGTCGATTCCGCCCATTTTCCCCGTATTCACGCGGTTCCGGGCCTGGTACAGGGCCGGTCATATGCCTGAATCGTGATAAACTGGTCTGCGGGAAAGGGGAATGTTTACATGGTATTTGAGGTCGGCGAGACAGTCGTTTACCCTCACCACGGTGCTGCAAAAATTGAAGAAATCAAGATGCGCACTGTCAAGGGCGAAGAGAAAATGTATCTCAAGCTCAAGGTGGCCCAGGGTGATCTGACCATTGAAGTTCCAGCAGAAAATGTTGACCTTGTTGGGGTCCGTGACGTTGTGGGCAAGGAAGGCTTGGAGCACGTATTCGACGTGCTGCGGGCCGAGTTCACTGAAGAACCCACCAACTGGTCACGCAGATACAAGGCAAATCTGGAGAAACTTGCTTCCGGTGACGTCATCAAGGTAGCAGAGGTCGTCCGCGACCTGTGGCGCCGAGATCACGATCGGGGCCTTTCCGCAGGTGAGAAGCGCATGCTGGCCAAGGCCCGGCAGATTCTGATTTCAGAACTTGCTTTGGCTGAAAAGACCGACGAAGAGAAGGCGGCAAGCGTTCTCGACGAGGTTCTGGCTTCCTAAGAATTGAACCCCGGGGCGTACGCGAGTACTCCCCGGGGTTTCTTTTTGCCCATTTCCGGCCGCACCTGTCGCCGGTGGCTGTTCCGTTCCGGCAGACGCATGACGCGGGACGTAGGCTAGACGCCATGAGCAACGGACTGCCCCGACCTGTCACCGCCGTCGTTATTGTCGCTGCCGGTTCCGGCGAACGGCTGGGATATGGCATGCCCAAGGCGCGGGTCCCCCTGGGAAGCGATACCATCCTCACTCACGCCCTCCGCGGAGTGGCCGCCGCCGGCGTCGCGCGCCAGATCTGTGTGGCCCTCCCGCCGGGCGACGCCGTGCTCGAGGAATTGTGCGAGACGTTCGCAGAGGAGCTGCGGGCCGGGCACGACGGGAATCCTGAGGTGCAGATTCCCCTCCTGACAACGGTCGACGGCGGTGCGACGCGGGCAGCGTCCGTCCAGGCGGCGTTGGCCGCCTTGCTGGACGGCACCGAAGTTGTGCTGGTGCACGATGCCGCCCGCGCGTTGACGCCTGAGTCGGTTTTCCACCGGGTGGTGGATTCTTTGGCAGCGGGCGCCGTCGCAGTGATCCCCGCGATACCGGTTGTGGACACCGTCAAGACGGTGCGGCGGATCAGCGGTGACGACGCCACGATCGCCCCGGAGCTGGTTACCGGGACGGCGCCCCGGGCAGAACTGCGTTCGGTCCAGACACCCCAGGGGTTCCGGCTTTCCACGCTGCTCCAGGCGCACCAGGCGGCGTCCCGTCTCGACGACGAACAGGCTGCCGCGGTCACCGACGACGCCATGCTTGTGGAATTGCTGGGAGTCCCAGTGCACGCTGTCCACGGCTCCATCCAATCGCTCAAGATAACCACGCCGCTGGACCTCATCATTGCCGAGGGACTCCTGGAAGGCCCGCTGGGTATCCGCTGGGTGGAGGGCTAGGAAATGGGTGAGGCGAAAATGATCCTGCCGCGCACGGGTATCGGTGTCGACGTCCATGCTTACTCCTCCGAAGACCTCCCGCGTCCGCTGTGGCTGGGCGGCCTGTTTTGGAAAGGGGAGCGAGGACTTGCCGGGCATTCCGACGGGGACCCGGTGGCCCACGCTGCTGCCGATGCACTGTTCTCGGCCGCCGGCATCGGGGACCTGGGGACCCATTTCGGTACGGACCGCCCGGAGTTCGCCGGGGCATCCGGGGTCATGCTCCTGGCTGAGGCAGCCAGGATTGTCCGGGCTGCAGGGTTTGAGATCGGCAACGTGGCGGTACAGTTCGTGGCCAACCGGCCCAAGTTCGGTCCCCGGCGGCAGGAAGCCCAGAACGTCCTGACCGCGGCGGCGGGAGCGCCGGTCAGCGTTACGGCCACCACCAGCGACGGGCTGGGATTTACCGGCCGAGGTGAGGGCATATCCGCCATTGCCACCGCTCTGGTGTATCCCAAGTAAGCGGGCCGCATCGGCTAATCTGGAGCGGTGACCCTCCGTTTTTACGACACCGCATCCGCCGAAGTCCGCGACTTCGTTCCCCTCGTCCCGGGAAAGGTGAGCCTGTACTACTGCGGAGCCACAGTGCAGGGCATGCCGCATGTTGGACACATCCGCTCAGCCATCGCTTTCGACCAGCTCACCCGCTGGCTTGAGTACCGGGGCCTGCGCGTCACGGCTGTCCGTAATGTCACGGATATCGACGACAAGATCCTCACCAAATCCGCCGAGTCCTTCGAACCCGGGTTCGAGTCCGGCCCGGACGCGGTCCGCGAAGAGGAATGGTGGGCACTGGCCTACCGCTACGAGCAGGAATTCCTTAGGGCTTACGACACCCTGGGCGTATCCCGCCCCACCTACGAACCCCGCGCCACGGGCCATATCCCCGAGATGCACGCCCTGATCCAGCAGCTGATCGATGTGGGCCACGCCTACCCGGCGCTGGACGATTCCGGCGACGTCTACTTCGACGTGCGGTCCTGGGACAAGTACGGGTCACTGACGCGCCAGAACATTGACGACATGCAGGGCGCCCCGGACGCGGATCCGCGCGGCAAGAAAGACCCCCGCGACTTTGCGCTGTGGAAGGGCTCCAAAGAAGGAGAGCCGACGACGGCGGGCTGGGCCTCGCCCTGGGGCGCCGGACGCCCGGGCTGGCACCTGGAATGCTCCGCCATGGTCACCAAATACCTCGGCACCGAATTTGATATCCATGGCGGGGGGCTGGACTTGCGCTTCCCGCACCACGAAAACGAGATGGCCCAGTCCCAGGCGGCGGGACATGGCTTCGCCAACTTCTGGATGCACAACGGCATGGTCACCTATCAAGGCGAAAAAATGTCCAAGTCCATCGGCAACACCATCAGCCCCGCGCAGATGCTGGAGCTCGCCTCCCCGCGGGTCGTCCGTTACTACCTCGGCCAGGCCCACTACCGCTCCGTGCTGGACTACCGCCCCACCTCGCTGGAAGAGGCCGCCGCCGCCGTCGAACGCATTGATGGTTTCATCAGCCGTGCCGTCCGTGCGCTGTCCGCCGGCGGCAACTACGGGTTCGCCACCTACGGCAAGGTGCCGGAGCCGTTCGAGCGTGCGATGGATGACGACCTTAACGTCCCGCAGGCCCTCGCCGTGGTCCACGAAACAGTCCGCTCCGGCAATACCGCCCTGACGGAAGGGCGGCTGGAGGACGCGCGGCAGGCCCTGCACGACGTCCACGACATGCTCCGTGTCCTCGGACTGAACGCGGTGGCTTCCGGCCCCGCAGCGGACGCCCGGGAATCGGCTGCCCTTGAGGTGCTGGTGGAAGCCCAACTGGCTGCCCGAGCCCAGGCCCGCGCCACCAAGGACTGGGCCGCTTCGGACGCCATCCGGGACACGCTGAAGGCGGCCGGAGTCGCCGTCGAGGACGGTCCCGACGGCGCTACTTGGAGCCTGCAACGGGACTGAACCGGCGATTTTACTTGATTCAGTAGACTGGTAAGCAGACTCAGTCAAACAATCAAGGGTGGAACTCATGGCCAACAACGGTCGCCGATCGGTCAAAGCAAAGAAGGGGCCCACCATCGGAACCGGTGGTCATGGCCGCAAGGCCCTGGAAGGCAAGGGCCCTACGCCCAAGGCGGAGGACCGCCCTTACCACAAGGCGCACAAGAGCAAGCAGCTCGCGGAACGGTCGGCCGCCAAGCGCGGCACAGGCGCCCGCAGCGCCGGCGCAGCCCGGTCCGGTCCCAAGGGACGCGCCACCGAGGAAGTTGTCACCGGCCGTAATTCCGTGGTTGAGGCACTCCGTGCAGGCATCCCCGCGAAAGCCCTGCACATCGCCATCCGGATCGAAATGGATGACCGCGTTAAGGAATCGCTGAAGATCGCTGCTGAGCGCGGCATCCCGCTTCTTGAGACCGGCAAGCCCGAACTGGACCGCATGACCGAAGACGCCGTCCACCAGGGCCTCGTCCTCCAGATCCCTCCCTACGAGTACCAGGACGCCTACGACCTGGCCGAGGAAACCGTGGACCGCTGGAAGAAGGGCCACGTGTCCAACGCGCCGCTGTTCGTGGCGCTGGACGGCATCACGGACCCCCGCAACCTGGGCGCGATCATCCGCTCCGTCTCCGCCTTCAGCGGCCACGGCGTCATTGTTCCGGAACGCCGTTCCGTGGGCGTCACAGCCTCTGCCTGGAAGACCAGCGCCGGTGCGGCAGTGCGCGTTCCGGTCGCCCGCGCTGGCAACCTCAACAGTGCGCTGAAGCAGTTCAAGAGCATGGGCATCTTTGTCCTGGGACTCGACGGCGACGGCGACGTCTCCCTGCCAGCCCTCGCCCTCGCCAAGGAACCGGTGTGCATCGTGGTCGGCTCCGAAGGCAAGGGCCTGAGCCGCCTGGTCCGCGAAAACTGCGACCAGATCGTCTCGATCCCCATCGACTCCGCCATGGAATCGCTGAACGCCTCCATGGCCGTCGGCATCTCGCTGTACGAAATCTCGAGGCAGCGCGCCGCCAATTAGGCCCAAACGCTCTCTCAGATCCTGCAGGTTAAAAAGGAACGCATTCTCACGGGGTGAGAGAGCGTTCCTTTTTTAACTTGGGTTAAGTGAGAGAGCGTTTGGCTGGGGGCTGGAACTCCCGGCGGTTCGCGAGGACCGGAAGCTCCCGGCGGGCTTCCTTGACCACGGCGGCGTCCAGGTCTGTGAACAGCAGTCCAGGGGCGCCGTCGAGCTCTTCAAGCACCTCGCCGAAGGGTGAGACGACGGCGGAATGCCCCACGCCCGTGGGTGCTCCGTCCTTGGCCGGTGCGCCCTCGGTGACCGGGTCACCCTGCCCGCACGCCAAGACGTACGTTGTGGAATCCAGGGCGCGGGCCCGGGCCAACAGCTGCCATTGGTCTACCTTGCCCGGCCCGGAGGCCCAGGAAGCGCAGATAATGTTCGCCTCCGCGCCGTGTTCGGCATTGGCCGTGAACAGTGCCGGGAAGCGGATGTCGTAGCACGTCGCCAGGCCAAAAGTCAGGCCGCCGGTGTCGAATGTCACCGGTTCAGTACCCGGGTCAACGGTGTCCGACTCGAGGAACCCGAACGCGTCGAAGAGATGAACCTTGTCGTAGCTGGTTTCCACGCCGGGACCTGTTGCCAGCAGGGTGTTGCGCACCTTTCCGGCGGCCGAGCCCGCGGAGGAGTTGGGGGAGCCTGGCGTGAACATGCCGGCCACCACCACAATCTCCAACGAGGCGGCAATATTACGCACACGGGAGGCCCACGGCCCGTCCAGCGGTTCGGCGATGTCCAGCAGCGAGTTTCCGAATGCCCGCATGGAGGCCTCCGGGAACACCACCATGTCAGCTCCGCCAGCCTTGGCCCGGCGCGCATGATCTTCGAGGATGGACAAGTTACCGGCCAGGTCCCGGCCGGTGATGATCTGAGCCAGCGCAACGCGCACTGTACACCTCCGTCTTAACGTTTCTTCCAGTATGCAACCCAGCGATGCCGCAATGCGCAAAGCACTGGCAGCGGCCGGCCGGCGTCACAAAAGCGTCAGTGCAGCTGGGCGGGCACTGGCGGCTACCATTGACCCGTGATGGTTATGCCGCTATTTGACACCGCTTCCACCATGGATGCCTCATCGGCGCATCCACTGGGCGTCAGCGTTCCGCGCCCTGGTGCCGGCCCGGACCATGCCCCGCCGTCCAGCGCCAACGTCGCTGTTTACGCGCCGGGCGTTGAGAACCTTGAGATTGCCTACAAGGCCCCCGGCGGCGAATGGCGCCGGCAGGCCCTTCCCAATGTCACCCACGGCGTGCACCACGGGATTGTGGATGATTTTCCGTACGGATCGCGCTATGGATTCCGTGCTGCATCCAAGTCCGACGCCCTGCCGCTGTCATTCCCCATGCCGGACTTGGATGACGACGCCGGCGAGCCGCTGCTGCTTGATCCTTACGGCCGGGCGGTGGACCAGAGGGGGGGATTCCTGACCAGCGTCCGGATGGCCGGCGGCTTTGACTGGGGAACCGACCAGCGGCCCCGGCTCCAGTGGCGGAACAGCGTCATCTACGAGGCCCACGTCCGTGGCCAGAGCATGCTGCATCCCGATGTGCCGGAAGAGTTGCGCGGAACCTACGCCGGAATGGCCCACCCGGCCATCATTGAGCATTTCAAGAGCCTCGGCATCACCTCCGTCCAGCTGCTCCCGGTGCATTTCCATCTTGATGAGCAGCACCTGCAGAACCTGGGCCTGACTAACTACTGGGGGTACAATACGGCGGCCTTTTTCGCCCCGCACCCCGACTACGCCACGAAGGCTGCCCAGGAAGCCGGTCCGCAGGCTGTCCAGGACGAGTTCAAGGGAATGGTCAAGCTGCTCCATGCGGCCGGCCTGGAAGTGATCCTTGACGTGGTGTTCAACCACTCCGCCGAGGGCGGGCCGGACGGCCCCACCATCAGCTTCCGCGGGCTTGGTGAGGAAACGTACTACCGCACGGATGGCCACGGGAAGTATGTGGACACCACTGGATGCGGAAACAGCTTGAACTTCGGCCAGCCCCGGGTGGTGCAGCTTGCCCTGGATTCGCTCAGGTATTGGGTGGACGAATTCCATATCGACGGCTTCCGCTTCGACCTGGCCGTGACGCTCTGCCGGAACGCCAACAACGAATTCGATCCGCGGCACCCGTTCCTGGTGGCCGTGGGCGCCGATCCTGTGTTATCGGACGTGAAGCTTATTTCCGAGCCGTGGGACGTCGGCTACGGCGGCTGGCAGACCGGCCGGTTCCCTGGTGGCTGGGTTGACTGGAATGACCACTTCCGGGACGGCGTCCGGTCCTTCTGGCTTGCCGACCGCGCGGCCCTCGAGTCCGGCGGGCAGGGCGGCTCCGTGGCGCGGCTGGCGGATGCACTGTCCGGTTCGGCCGGGCTGTTCGAAGCATCAGGCCGTTCCCGGCTGGCCTCGCTCAACCTCATCACAGCGCACGACGGCTTCACCCTCAACGACCTCGTCTCGTATGACCGCAAACACAACGAGGCCAACGGAGAGCAGAACCGGGACGGGCATGGGGACAACCGCAGCCACAACCACGGGTTCGAAGGCCGCACCGAGGACGAGGACATCCTGGCGCAGCGGGCCCAGTCCCGGCGCAACCTGATGGCTTCGATGATGATTTCCCTCGGCGTGCCCATGATTACCGGCGGCGACGAGCTGGCACGAACCCAGCAGGGAAACAACAACGCCTACTGCCAGGACAACCCCCTGGCCTGGATTGACTGGACCCGCACGCCGGAATCCGCCGAGATGCTGCGCAGCACCAAGCGCTACGTCCGGCTGCGCAAGGAGTTCCTGGCCAGCCAGCCGCACGATTTCCCGGCCCGGGACGAACAGTCCTATCTTTACTGGTTCGACCACACCGGACAGCCGATGTCCATGGACCGTTGGAACGATCCCCGGCACCGGGTGATGCAGCTCCTGCTCGGCTCGGACGACGGCACGCTGGCCGGCCTCGTAGTGATCAACGGCAGCGGCTCCGACGTGAAGATCACCCTCCCGGAAGTCACCAACGACGACGGCACGCCGCGCCGGATGTTCGAACTCCGGCTGACCACCTCGCCCCTCCACGAGCTTCGCCAGGGCGGACGCGTGGCATCCGGTGAGACTGACCTGGTTGAGGCAAACTCGATCAACATCTACCGCACGTAGCCGCGGAGGGGTACAACAATGCGCAACCGCTCCGTCGTTGCCTTGCTCCTGACCGGACTGCTGGCCATCGCACTGCTTGCTTCCGGCGGCAGTGGACTCCTTGAGTCCCTGACCGGAAGCCCGACGCCGGCCGTAAGTTCCAGCCCGCCCCCGGTTCCGGAGGCTCCCGTTCCGGGGCCGGCGGAGGTTTCAGGGCGGGCTGCCGCTCCCGCCAATCCCTCCGGCCTGCCCGCGATCAGCGAGTCCGAACTCCCGGCCGAAGCACGCCGGACCCTCGCACTGATCCGTGCCGGCGGTCCTTACTCGTACAGCCAGGACGACAAGACATTCGGCAACTTTGAGCGAATCCTCCCGCGGCAGGCGTCAGGCTATTACCGCGAGTACACCGTGCCTACCCCGGGTGAATCGGACCGCGGGGCCCGCAGGATCATCACGGGCGCCGGGGCGGAAAAATATTACACCCAAGATCATTACAACTCGTTTAAATTCATCGCAGAAGGCAGCTGAACACCGGTATGAAAATCTACTCCGCTGAAACCTGGACCATGGAAGAACTCCAGGAACAAGTGGCCGACGCCGGCCGCAGCGTCCTGGTGGTGCCTGCCGCGGACAGCAAGAGGGAGGTCCTCGAAACCTTCGGCGAGGTCCTGGCCTTCCCCGAGCACTACGGCCTGAACCTGGACGCCCTGAACGATTCACTGCACGATTTCGCGGACAGCATCAGCGAAAACGGCAACGCCCCGGTGACCGTCCTGTGGCAGGTCGCCGCGACATTCCGCGGCGACCGCTCCTTTGGGGTTATCTGCGAGGTCCTCCAGGATGCCGAGAGTTACGCCGGCAGCGACCTGACGGTCACCGCCATCCTCCTCTAACTAACGCTTCAACCGCCGCGGAAGTTGCCACAAAACGAACGCCGGATGTCAGTTATCCGGAAGCATGCGTCAAAGCGAGGAACGAGCAGCACGCGGAGGATGACTGACACCCGGCGGGTGTCTGGAAACGGCTCAGGCGTTGACGATCAGCCCCAGTTCAGCCTTGGACGCCAGCGCCTCGTGCTGGGGCAGGACGCGGACGGTGTAGCCAAACGGTCCGGAGCGGTCAATGGCCAGGGAGCCGCTGAACAGGTAGCGCCCGCCGCCCAGGTCCTCCTTGGGCTGCAGCTCCATCAGGGTCACGTCCGCCAACGTGTCGCTTTCCTCGGCGCGCCCATAGGCAACCTCTACCGAGACGTCGTCCGGTGTCAAAGTATTCAACGCGACGTAGGCGTTCACCTGCATGGTGTCCCCGATCTGCGGATCCTCGGATACTCCCACGGAGTCCACGTGCTCCACGTGCAGAAGCGGCCACGCAGCACGTACCCGCGCCGTCCAGGCCGCCAAGGCCCGCGCCTGCGTGTAGGAGTCAGCCACGGCGCGGCGGCCGGCTTCGGCTGCCGGCCGGTAGAGGATATTGACGTAGTCGTGCAACATGCGGTCCGCGGAAACTGCCGGGCCAAGGTGGGACAACGTGTGCTTGATCATAGACACCCAGTGCGTGGGTACCTTCTCCGTGCCGGTGCTGGAAGCTCCTGCCGCTCCTGCACTGTCGGAGACCGTGTTGCCGTAGAAGCGCGGTGCCACCTGGGTTTCCAGCAGCTCGTAGAGCGCCGCGGCCTCGATGTCGTCGCGCTCCTCGGGGGACGCATCGTTGTTGGCGGTGGGGATCGCCCAGCCGTTCTCGCCGTCGTACATCTCATCCCACCAGCCGTCCATCACGGAGAGGTTCAGCGATCCGTTGATGGCGGCCTTCATCCCTGAGGTGCCACAGGCTTCCAGGGGACGCAGCGGGTTGTTGAGCCAGACGTCGCAACCCGGGAAGAGCGTCCTGGCCATGGCGATGTCGTAGTTCGGGAGGAACGCAATCCGGTGACGGACTTCGGGGTCGTCAGTAAACCGGACCAGGTCCTGGATCATCTTCTTGCCGGCGTCGTCCGCAGGGTGGGACTTTCCGGCGATCACCAGCTGGATGGGGTGTTCCGGGTGCAGCAGCAGTGCCTTGAGCCGGTCCGGCTCGCGCAGCATCAGCGTGAGCCGCTTGTAGGTCGGGACGCGGCGGGCGAAGCCGATGGTCAGCACGTCAGGGTCCAGCACGCTGTCTGTCCACCGGAGTTCGGCGTCGGCCGCGCCGCGCTTTTTCCAGGCTGCCCGGAGCCGGCGGCGCACGTCATCCACCAGGGCCGAGCGCATTTCGCGGCGCAACGCCCAGACGTCGGCGTCGCTGACGTTGTAGGCCAGGTCCCAGCGGCCGTTGGTTTCGGCCTCGGGGCCGAATTGTTTGCGGGCGAGCTGGGAGATGCGGCCGTCAACCCAGGTGGGCACGTGGACGCCGTTGGTGACGGAGGTGATGGGTACCTCGGAGTGGTCAAAGCCCGGCCACAGCGCGGAAAACATTCCGCGCGAAACTTCGCCGTGCAGCTTGGCCACGCCGTTGGCCCGCTGCGCCAGGCGGAGTCCCATGACCGCCATGTTGAACACTGACGGGTTGCCGTCGGCGTAATTTTCCCGGCCAAGCTCCAGGATCCGGTCCACCGGCACGGCGGGCGCCAGCCCCGCCTGGAAGAAGTGCTGGATCTGGGAAATCTCAAAACGGTCGATCCCGGCCGGCACCGGGGTGTGGGTGGTGAACACGGTGGAAGCCCGGCCGGCGGCGAGGGCCTCGTCGAAGGTCAGCGCCGCTTCCCCGGACATCAGCTCCTGGATCCGCTCGATTCCCAGGAATCCGGCGTGGCCTTCGTTGGTGTGGAACACTTCCGGAGCCCGTGCCCCGGTGAGCTGCTGGTAGGCGCGCAGTGCCTTAACGCCGCCCATGCCCAGCAGGAGCTCCTGCTGCAGCCGGTGGTCACCGCCGCCGCCGTAGAGCCGGTCGGTGACGCCGCGGGCGGCGTCGTCGTTACCCGGAACGTTGGAATCCAGAAGCAGCAAGGGAACGCGTCCGACGTCGGCACGCCAGATGTGTGCCAGCAGGCGCCGGCCATTGGGCAGCGGCAGTGCGACCTGCAGGGGGCGGCCGTTACCGTCAGGGGACGGCTCACGGAGGAGGGTTAGCGGGAGCCCGTCCGGGTCGAGGACCGGGTACGTTTCCTGCTGCCAAGCGTCCCGGGAGAGGGACTGCTGGAAGTAGCCGGCCTGGTACAGGAGGCCAACGCCGATCAGCGGCACGCCCAGGTCAGACGCCGCCTTGAGGTGGTCTCCGGCCAGGATGCCAAGGCCGCCGGAGTACTGCGGCAGGACCTCGGTGATGCCGAATTCGGGGGAAAAGTAGGCAATGGCAGCGGGGGCGTCGGCGCCCAGACCCTGGTACCAGCGCGGCTCGTCAAGGTAACGGTCGAGGGCTTCGGCGGCGGCCCGGACGCGTTCCACTACGGACTGGTCCGCGGCCATGTCCTGGAACTCTTCGCGGCTGACGCGTCCCAGGAAGCTGACCGGATCCTGCCCGCTTTCCACCCATTTCCTGGGGTTCAGGCTGGCGAAAAGTTCCCGGGTGGGCCGGTGCCAGGACCAGCGGAGGTTGGTGGCCAACCGGACCAGGGGCCTGATCGGTTCGGGGAGGACGGTTCTGACGGTAAATCTGCGGATTGCCTTCACCTGCGCCACACTAACCGACAAGATCAACGTCTGGAAACGCTGTGGCTTTCTTTTAGGTAAATGACAGTGGGCGTGGCGGAAAAGTCGAATGTTGTTGTCAAAAAGCACCGCAGGCTTAGCTATCTGGATCATTTCTCGCTAACGTCGAGCATGTGACGACTAACTCAGGAACCACCGCCGCCCCGAAGAAAAAGCCCAAAGGCAAAATCACCGACGGCCTTAGGTTTGGCCGTTTTCCGATCACCGCCGTGCAGCCTGTGGTTGAGGGTGGAAAGTACCCCGCCAAGGCATTGCCGGGTGAGGGAATCGTGGTCGGTGCCACTGCTTTCCGCGAGGGCCACGACCAGCTCGGCGTCAGCGCCGTCCTCCTCGATCCCCGCGGGAAAGAGCGCCAGCGAGTCCGGCTGGCGCCGCCCAGGGGGGAACGCGGCCTCGGGACGGATCGCTGGGAAGGCATCCTCACGCCGTCGGCCGTTGGAAACTGGACCTTTTTCATCGAGGCCTGGCACGACCGCTATGGAACCTGGCACCACAACGCCGAGGTGAAGGTGGCCGCGGGCATCGACGTGGAGCTGATGCTCGCCGAAGGCGAGGCCCTGCTGTCGGAAGCGGCCGACGACGTCTCCCGGACTGCGTCGGACCGGCGCACCCTGCGCATGGCTGCTTCCCTTCTGGGCAACGCATCCCTGACTGAAGAGGAGCGCCTCGCTGGCGGGTTCAGCGCGGAGGTGGCCGCCCTGGTGGACCGGCAGCCGATCCGTGAACTGGTCACGGCGTCTGAGCAGTTCCCGTTGCTGGTTGAGCACGATCTCGCCGGCCGCGGAGCCTGGTACGAATTCTTCCCCCGCTCTGAAGGCGCCGTGCGGGACCACACCACCGGGGCATGGACCTCGGGTAACTTCCGGACGGCGGCAAAGCGGCTGGACGCGGTGGCGGCCATGGGCTTCGACGTGCTCTACATGCCGCCGATCCACCCGATCGGCGTGCAGCACCGCAAGGGTCCGAACAACACCCTGATTGCCGGCCCCCACGATCCCGGTTCGCCGTGGGCAATCGGTGCAAAGGAAGGCGGTCACGACGCCATCCACCCGGACCTTGGCACCTTCGAGGACTTCGACGCCTTTGTGGCCCGGGCCAACGAACTTGGATTGGAAGTTGCCCTGGACCTGGCGCTGCAGGCCGCGCCGGACCATCCGTGGGTGGAATCCAACCCGGAGTGGTTCACCACCAGGGTTGACGGCAGCATCGCCTACGCGGAAAACCCGCCGAAGAAATACCAGGATATCTTCCCGCTGAATTTCGACAATGATCCCGAAGGGCTGTCCAAGGAAATCCTGCGCGTGGTTCAGCTGTGGGTCAGCCACGGCGTCAAGATCTTTCGGGTGGATAATCCGCACACCAAGCCTGTGTGGTTCTGGGAATGGCTCATTGCCCAGGTCAATAAAAAGACTCCCGGCGTGGTGTTCCTCGCCGAGGCGTTTACCCGCCCTGCGATGATGCACGCCTTGGGCCGTGCCGGATTCCAGCAGTCCTACACCTATTTCACGTGGCGGAACACTAAGGAAGAACTGGAAACCTACTTCACGGAGGTCAGCCACGAGTCCGCTGCGGTCTTCCGTCCCAACTTTTTCGTCAACACCCCGGATATCCTCACCGAGTACCTCCAGTTCGGCGGTCCGGCGGCGTTCAAGATCCGCGCGGCGCTGGCCGCCACCGCCAGCCCGCTTTGGGGGGTCTACGCGGGCTTCGAGCTTTACGAGCATGTAGCCCGCCCCGGCGCCGAAGAATACATCGACAACGAAAAGTTCGAATACAAAGCCCGCGACTGGGACGCCGCAGCCGACTCGGGCCGCACGCTGGCGCCGTACCTGACCCGGCTCAACAGCATCAGGCACTCCCACCCGGCGCTGCAGGACCTGCAGAACCTCACTGTCCACCACAGTTCGGACGACGCCACGGTTGTGTACTCCAAGCACAAGACCCTGCCGGACGGCACCAAAGACACCCTCATTGTGGTGGTCAACGTGGATCCGCATGGCACCAGGGAGAGCACCGTTTCGCTGGATCTGGCCGCCTTGGAACTCGATCCCGAGGATCTGTTGCCCAACGGCGCCTTCCAGGTGGACGACCTTATTTCCGGTGAATCCTGGGAATGGGGCGAATACAATTACGTCCGCCTGGACGCGCACGTCGAACCCGCACACATCCTGAGCGTGAGGAGATTGCATCAGTGAGTTTTAATCCGCAGAGTTCAAGTCAGCATTTCACCCCCAAAAGCACGTTTGAGCTAAACGCCCCAGGGCTGGCCCACGATCCCCTCTGGTATCGGAAGGCAGTGTTTTATGAGGTACTGGTCAGGGCGTTTGCGGATGCCAACGGGGACGGCTCGGGCGATTTCAGTGGCCTGATTGACAGGCTCGATTACCTGCAGTGGCTGGGAGTGGACTGCCTGTGGCTTCCCCCGTTCTTCCAGTCGCCGCTGCGTGATGGTGGCTACGACATCTCGGACTACAACTCCGTCCTGGATGAGTTCGGTACCATCAGTGACTTCAAGCGACTGGTGGCGGAGGCCCATGCCCGCGGAGTCCGGGTCATCATCGACCTGCCGCTGAACCACACCTCGGACCAGCACCCCTGGTTCCAGGAATCGCGCAAGGATCCTGAGGGCCCGTTCGGCGATTTTTATGTGTGGAGCGATACTGACGAGAAGTACCAGGACGCCCGCATCATCTTCGTTGACACGGAGGAGTCCAACTGGACCTTCGACCCCATCCGACGCCAGTTTTTCTGGCACCGGTTCTTCGGCCACCAGCCTGACCTCAACTTTGAAAACCCCAGGGTCATCGAGGCGCTCTTTGATGTGGTGCGTTTCTGGCTGGACCAGGGCATCGACGGCTTCCGGGCCGACGCTATTCCCTACCTCTTCGAAGAAGAGGGGACCAACTGCGAAAACTTGCCGGCCACCCATGATTTTCTGCGCAAGCTGCGGGCCATGGTGGATGAAAGCTACCCGGGCCGCGTCATCATCGCCGAGGCCAACCAGCCGCCCAACGAGGTGGTGGAGTACTTCGGGACAGCAGAAGAGCCCGAATGTCACATGGCCTTCCACTTTCCCATCATGCCGCGGCTCTACTACGCCCTGCGCGACCAAAAGGCCGCCCCTATCATCGAGACGATGCAAGACACGCCCGAGATTCCCGAAGGGGCACAGTGGGGGACGTTCCTGCGGAACCACGATGAACTGACACTTGAGATGGTCACGGCGGATGAGCGCGCGGCCATGCTCGGCTGGTACGCCCCGGACCCACGGATGCGGGCCAACATTGGTATCCGCCGCCGGCTGGCGCCACTGCTGGACAATTCCCGCGCCGAGATCGAGCTGATCAACGCCCTTCTTCTGTCGCTGCCGGGCAGCCCGTTCCTGTACTACGGGGACGAGATCGGCATGGGGGACAACATCTGGCTGGAGGACCGCGACGCGGTGCGCACCCCGATGCAATGGAATCCGGACCGGAACGCCGGCTTTTCGAACGCCGATCCGGGAAAGCTCTACCTGCCCGTCATCCAGTCGCTGGTATACAACTACAATATGGCCAATGTGGAAGCCGAGGCGGCCCACTCCGGTTCCCTGCTCCGCTGGACCAGGCAGATCCTCAGCGTCCGGAAGAACCACCCGGTGTTCGGACTGGGCTCCTTTACCCACGTCGAAGCCGATCACGATTCGGTGGTTGCCTATGTCCGGGAACTTGCGGAGGACAACGCCGCGGGGGTGGCGGGGGAATCCATCCTGTGCGCATTCAACCTTTCCCAGCATCCGGTTGCGGCGCAGTTGAAGCTTCCCCAGTTCGCCGGCCGTGGCCTGCGCGACGTCTTCGGCGGCCAGCCATTCCCGGGTATCGATGAAAACGGATCCCTGACCCTGACTTTGGGAAGCCATGACTTCTTTTGGCTGCGGATCCGCTCGGCAACGTCCAGTCCGTCCTCCCCGTACACGCAGGCGCTCCCCATCCTGGCCATCGAGAACTGATATGACCCAGCCGACACTCACCGCTACTTTGAGCGCCGTTCTTCGGCAATGGCTTCCGCGCCAGCGCTGGTTCCCCGTGAAGACAGCCGAATTTTCGCTGGAACAGGCGGGCAGCCTGAGCCTCGAGGACGCGGCCGGGCAGGCCCGCCTGGAGGTCCTCCTGCTGGCCGTGACCTCCCGGGCAGTCGACGGGGGACACCGTACGGATGTGGTCCAGGTGCCCCTGAGCTATCGCGGCGTCCCGCTTGCAGGCGGCGAAGCCGCGCTGGTGGGCAGGGCGCCGGAGTCGGGGATGGACTGGATATACGACGCCGTGCACGATCCGTCGTTTGTGGCCGCCTGGCTGGAGCTGATCCGGTCCGAGTCAGGGCCGCTTACCGGTTCAGCGACGGGCCACCGCTCATCCTCTGATCACCGCCTGCCTACCGCCCACGGCATGGTCAAGGTCCTGTCCGGTGAGCAGTCCAACAGTTCCGTGATCGTTGACGACGGCGAGTCGGCGGCAATCCTGAAATTCTTCCGGGTGCTTTCCGAGGGGATGAACCCGGAAGTCGAGGTTGGCGCTGCGCTGACCGCGGAGGGCACTTCCGAGGTGCCTGCCACCCTGGGCTGGGTGCGGGGGGAGTGGGAGGCGCCGGCCTCACAACAGCCCGGGGAGCTGCCGGCAGGTGCCCGCCCGGCGCGGGGCGAGCTTGCCGTAGCCCATGAGTTCCTTGCCGGTGGCCGCGACGCATGGCGCCTTGCCGTGGATGCCGCCCGCACCGGAGCGGACTTCACGGCCGAGGCACGCGCCCTCGGTGCGGCGACGGCCACCGTCCACCGCAGGCTGGCTGCTGCACTCGGGACGTCCGCAGAGCCGGTGCCGGGCGAGGTCATCGCGCCCGGAGTAGCCCAGCGCGTCCGGCAGGCATGGGCGGAAGCCTCGGCCGCCGTCGGGCCTTATGATGAAGCGCTGCAGGCGCTGCTTGGGGAGCTCGACGGCGCGGAGGCCGGGCCGCTGCAGCGGATCCACGGCGACCTCCACCTGGGGCAGATCTTGCAGGTTCCCGGCCACAACGGGGAACCCGGCCGGTGGGCCATCCTGGATTTTGAGGGTGAACCCCTCCGGCCCATCGCCGAACGCAACTTCCCCGACGTTCCGCTGCGGGACGTGGTGGGGATGCTGCGCTCTTTCGACTACGCGGCCGGCGCGGCCGAACGGGAGTACCAGGGGGCACGCGTTCCCGCATCCTGGGTTGACGATTGCGCAGACGCGTTCCTCTCCGGTTATGCCGCTGTCACGCCCGGCACCATCGACCGCCGTTCGCCGCTCTTTGTGGCATTGTGGCTGGACAAGGCACTCTACGAAGTCGTTTATGAATTGCGGAACAGACCCGACTGGCTGGCCATTCCGACGAATGCGTCCAGGCGGCTCCTCAGCGTTAAAGGCTCCGGCGAACAGGCCGGGCCAGCATCGGAAGGTATCAACATGACAGGCTCAGCACCAACAGACCAGCCGAGTATGCCGCTTCACGTCGACCCGGACATTTTGGGCCAGGTGGCTAACGGCGAGCATCACGCGCCGCACTCGGTACTCGGTGCACACCTGGACAACCATGGCCACGTCACGGTCAGGACGGTCAAGCACCTCGCGGAGTCCGTGAGCGTGGTGACCGCCGCCGGTTCGGTGCCCATGACCCATGAAGACCACGGTGTCTGGGTAGCAGTCATGGAACCGCTCCAGGCCGGGCACGTGCCTGATTACCGGCTGGAAGTTACCTACATCGGGGCCGAACCCGTAACCGTGGACGAGCCCTACCGCTACCTGCCGACGGTGGGGGAAGTGGACCTGCACCTCATCGGTGAGGGCCGGCACGAGAAGCTTTGGGAAGTTTTGGGTGCCCACGTCCAGCACTACAAGTCCCCGCTGGGCGACGTTGATGGCGTCTCCTTCGCCGTCTGGGCCCCCAATGCGCAGGCTGTCCGGGTTAAAGGCGACTTCAACGCGTGGGACGGCCGCGAAAACTCGCTCCGCTCGCTGGGGTCTTCGGGCGTATGGGAAGTCTTCGTCCCCGGCGTTTTAGCAGGTGCGTGCTACAAATTTGAGATCAAGACCAAGTACGGCAACTGGGTTGAAAAGGCTGACCCACTGGCCTTCGGGACCGAGGTTCCGCCGCTGACAGCTTCCAGAGTGGTAGAGCCGTCTTACGCGTTTAAGGACGCTGAGTGGATGGAAGCGCGGGCCCAGCGGGACCCGCACAATTCCCCCATGAGCGTCTACGAAGTCCACCTCGGGTCGTGGCGCCTTGGCCTGGGCTACCGCGAGCTCGCCAAGGAGCTGGTGGAATACGTCAAGTGGCTGGGATTCACGCACGTGGAGTTCATGCCTGTGGCCGAACACCCCTTCGGAGGTTCCTGGGGCTACCAGGTGACGTCCTACTTTGCGCCCACCTCGCGGTTTGGCCACCCGGACGAATTCCGCTTCCTGGTGGATTCGCTGCACCAGGCCGGCATCGGTGTGCTCCTGGACTGGGTACCGGCGCACTTCCCGAAAGACGCCTGGGCGCTGGCCCAGTTTGACGGCGAACCGCTGTACGAGCACGCCGATCCGAACCTGGGGGAGCACCCCGACTGGGGCACGTTGATCTTCGACTTCGGCCGGACTGAAGTGCGGAACTTCCTCGTGGCCAACGCCCTGTACTGGCTCGATGAGTTCCACATTGACGGCCTCCGGGTGGATGCCGTGGCATCGATGCTGTACCTGGACTACTCGCGTGAAGACGGGCAGTGGTCACCCAACCGCTTCGGCGGCCGGGAGAACCTCGAAGCCATGTCCTTCCTGCAGGAAGTCAACGCCACCGTCTACAAAACCCACCCCGGGGCGGTGATGATCGCCGAGGAATCCACGGCTTTCCCCGGGGTGACCGCCCCCACGAGCAACGGCGGCCTGGGCTTCGGGCTGAAGTGGAACATGGGCTGGATGCATGACTCCCTCAAGTACGCGTCCGAGAACCCCGTCAACCGGAAGTGGCACCACGGAACGGTGACGTTCTCCATGGTGTACGCGTTCACCGAGAACTTCCTGCTCCCCATCAGCCACGACGAAGTAGTTCACGGCAAGGGATCCATGCTTCGGAAGATGCCGGGTGACCGCTGGCAGCAGCTGGCCAACCTGCGGGCGTTCCTGGCCTACCAGTGGGCGCACCCCGGTAAGCAGCTCATCTTCATGGGTACCGAGTTCGGCCAGGAAGCCGAATGGTCCGAACAGCATGGCCTGGACTGGTATCTTGCCGACATTCCGGCGCACCGCGGAATGCAGCTTCTCACCAAAGATCTCAACGAGCTGTACAGCACCACTCCGGCGCTCTACGCAAGGGACAACGAACCCGGCGGTTTCCAGTGGATCAATGGTGGAGACGCCGACCGGAACGTCCTGACTTTTGTCCGCTGGGACAAGGACGGCAATCCACTGGTGTGCGCCATCAATTTCTCCGGCGGCCCCCATGTGGGCTACGCCCTTGGCGTTCCCGCCGCCGGAGCCTGGGTCGAAGTTCTTAACACCGATGCCGCGGCCTATGGCGGATCGGGTGTCCTGAACGCCGGCGCCCTGAAGGCCTCGGACGAAGGACTCGACGGCCAACCGGCAACGCTCACCGTAACGTTGCCGCCGCTGGGTGCGGCATACTTCAAGCCCGGCGCTCAGCTGACCAGCGACCGTCCTGCCGGCGGACAGTCAGCTGTGAAGCCGGTCTCTTAAGTCCCCGCAGAAAAGCCCGGAATTCCTTGAGATTCCGGGCTTTTCTGTACCCGCTGGATGTGGCTGCGGGAGCCTGTCCGGGGGCTGGGTGGCCAACCCGCCAAAGTGGTGGTAGAGTTTATTTCCGCGCTGCTCTACGGAGTCAGACGGAAAAATCGACACGAAAGCCTCAGGCTGATGATGGTCGCGGACGCCGGTTTGACAAGAAAGAGATCAGCCGGTAACTTTGAAAAGTTGCTCCGGAGCGATCCATGACTGAAGTGTTGTGGTGGTGCCGGGTGTGTCTGTTGTTTGAGAACTCAATAGTGTGCCAAGTTTGTTGATACCAATTTATTGTATTGAATTGGTTGAATTTGCCGGGTCATGCCATCCTG
>NZ_JBEPPJ010000012.1:0-111767 GCF_040547265.1 Arthrobacter sp. UYCo732
CTTGGCCTTGATCCACTCCGGCTTCCGCTCCACGGGTACAGCCGCGTTACGCTGCTCAACGCGCAGCAGCTTCCGGCCTTCTGGTGCCAATGTCACAGGAGTGCTCCTTCGGGGTTTGAAACGAGCGCTTCTTCGTGTTTGCGGAACTCGTCCATAAACCGGTCCGCGATATCGCTCGGGTTGATGTTTTTGCCAGCTTCGATGGACATCGTGGTGACGCCGGCGTCGGTGATGCCACAGGCAATGATCTGGGCATAGGGTGCCAGGTCGTTGTTGCAGTTGATGGCGACTCCGTGCATGGTGACCCCGTCCAGGACGCGGATGCCGATGGCGGCAATCTTCCGGTCCGGACCCTTGCTGTCCGCGGTGATCCACACACCTGCGCGCCCCTTGATGCGTTCGGCGTTGATACCGTAGTCGGCCATAACGGCGATCATCACGGCTTCAAGCCGCTCGACGTAGTCACGGATGCCCGACCGGTTCTTCAGTCTTAGGATGGGATAAGCGATCAGCTGGCCAGGGCCGTGCCAAGTCAGCTTCCCCCCGCGGTCCACGGGGACCACCGGGGTGCCGTCCAACGGGCGCTCGTGCTCTTCGGTGAGCTTGCCTGCCGTATAAACAGCGCCATGTTCAAGGATGAGGACTGTGCTGGGCGCCTCGGCTGCGACGACTTTGGCGTGGATTTCGCGCTGCAAATCCCAACCTTGGACATAATCGACGAAGTCCGGGGCGAGACCCACCTGTGAAAACTCAAGAGTCATGGCATCCAGCTTAGACCCCGGTCCGTGAGGGGCCAGATATAAGTGGCATAGGTCTCATGCCGCGCTGGCTGACCCAGCGGCGGCGCAGCCTGTGGATAACTTCTGCAGCGAGCTGAGGATTCCGCTAGACATGGCTCATGGATGATTTCACTGCCCCGGATGTTCCCGGCTTCCTGGTGGGGCGTGTGTTGGGCCGCGGCGGAAGTTCAACAGTGTGGCTGGTCACGGACGAAAGGTCTGGCCGGGACTTTGCACTGAAATGTCTTGGCGTCAAGCACGGCCGGAGTGCGCACGGCATTGACGTCGGACTACCGGATGCCGCCGCAGAGGAGGACATCCGACGCGAAATCCAGATCCTTTCGGTGCTCGACCACCAACATCTCATCAGGGCACACGACGCGGTCCGGTTCACGCCGAAACAGGGAGCAGCAGGATCCGGGGAGGCGGGCGACGGTGGAATCGGCCTGTTGCTGGACTATGCGCCCGGCGGTTCCCTGGCAGAGCTCATAGCCAGCCGGCGCAAACTCCCAGTGGGGGAGACGGTGACTATTCTGACTCCGATTGCCCAGGTGCTGGCTTACCTGCACGCCAATGGCTTTACGCACGGCGATGTCTCGCCGGGAAACGTCCTGTTTACCGGTCACGGCAAGCCGCTGCTGGCCGACGTCGGCATAGCCAGGATGGTGGGAGACGCTGTGGCAGTGCCAGACCACGGCACAGCCGGCTTTATGGACCCGGCCCCGGTGGATGCCGTGCGGGCCGGACTTCAACCGGAGCGCGATGTGTATTCGGTGGCGGCGCTGGGGTGGTACTGCCTGACGGGTGAGCCGCCGCGCCGGACGGCCGACCGGCCGCCGTTGTCGCTCCTGCTCCCGGAGGTGCCCCCCGAACTGGCCGCTGCCCTGGAAGCCGGCCTCAACGAGGACCGGCGGCTGCGGCCAGGTGCCGTGGAACTGGCGACGGCGATCTACCGCAGCGCGCCGCCGTTGCCCGTAGACCTCGCTTCCTCCGTCCACGCCACCGTTATCCCGCAGCTGCTGACCCGGCGTCGCATCCCGGACCGCCCGGACGGCGCCGTCCGTAACGGGCTGCGGGCTTGGCGGCGCAGGCTCTCGACGTCGCGCTGGTCCGGCCTCACCGGGGCACGCCAGCTGCTGCCTTTCCCCGAGGGGGACGATGAGTTCGCGGCGCGACCGCGCGCGGCCAGGGCGGTAATGCGGGCCAAGACTACCCAGATGGCCGGGCAGGCCACGGCTGCCCGGACGGCGGAAGTGGAGAAACGTGCGCTGCGCGGCCGGCACGCTGTGGAACCTGGTGCCGAGCGGCGGGCGCCGGACTTCCCTGCCCGCGGCCCGGGTCCGCAAGCCTCAGGTCCGCAAGCCCCCGGCCCGCAAACCCCAGATGCCCAACGCTCAGGTCCCGGTCGCCCAGATCCCCAACGACAAGGTCCGCAACGGCGGGGCGGCCGGGCGGGGAGGGCGGCTAACAGACGTGGGACCGTGCTGCTGTCCGCGGCCGCTGCCGTGGTGATGGCAGGTGCCATTTGGACTGCCGGCGCGTTCGGCCCGGGCGGACCCCTGGAAGGCCTGACCAGGCCAGGACCGCGTCCGGCTGGCACTGAGGTCACAGACAGTACGCAGAACGGTTCCGCTGTTCACATGGCCGGGCCGGCGGCGACTGGAGATGCTGACAGGGGGATTCCGGCAGCCGTCGCGGCGCAGCTGGGCTCGATTGAGCCAGCCGAGGCAGTCCAAGGGCTGGCTGCAGTTCGGTCGTTGGCTTTCAGCTCGGGCCGGCTGGAGCTTCTGGACCTTGTCAACGCCCCGGGCTCCACGGCCGCCGCCGCCGATGCACACCTTATGGACGAGCTCCAGGCATCCGGACACCTCCTGGCCGGCTTCACCAGCACAGTCTCAAATGTCCAGGTCCAGCCGGGGAGTTCGGCAGGCCGGGCGGTAGTGGGTGTCACGTCCGCAACATCTTCCTATGTGGAACAGGACAGCTCCGGCCAGGTCGTGGCTACCGCTGCCCCGGGTGCGGAACAGGCCCTTCGGCTTGTACTGGTCGCCGTGGATGGGCAGTGGCGGATTGCGGATGTCCTGCCGGGTTCCTGACGCCCGGTGTCAGGCTACCTGGCCACCTGACCCCTAGGGTCCGGTTACCCAGGCAGCAGCTTCGGCGAGGGCCGGATGCTGCCATCGGAAGCCGGCCGCTTCCAGCACCGCCGGCTCCATCCGCTGGCCGGACAGCAGGAGTTCGTCGGCCATCTTGCCCAACACCAGCCGCAGCACCGGTGCCGGCACCCGGAAAAAAGCCGGACGGTGCAGGGCCGAGGCCAGCGCAGCGATCAACGCGTTCACGTCTGCTTCCTGCGGTGCGCACAGGTTTACCGGGCCGCGGATGTCCGAGCCCGCCAGAAACTCAAAAGCGGAGGCGACGTCCGGCAAAGTGATCCACGGCCAGTACTGCCTGCCATTGCCCAGCGGACCGCCCACGCCAAGCCGGAGCAGCGGTAACAGCCGTCCCATCGAGCCGCCGGAGCGGCTTAACACAATCCCGGTGCGGGGCGTTACCACGCGGACGCCGGCGGGCGCCTGATGGGCGGCGGCCTCCCACTCCACGCAGATTTGGGCGAGGATGCCGGACCCCGGCGAGGCATCTTCCCGGAGCTGCGCGGACCCCGAATCGCCGTAGAAATCAGCACCGGACTGGCTAATGAATGCCCGTGGCGGGTCATCAAGCTTGCCCATGGACTCAGTCAGGGTGCGCGTTGCGCCCAGCCGTGAGCTGAGCAGCTCCTTGATCCGGCGGCGGGTCCACGGCCTGTCGCCGATACCGGCCCCGGACAGATTGATCACGGCGCCGGCGCCGGCCAGCACCGCCGGATCCAGGCGCTGCGCGGCGGGATCCCAGCGCACTTCAGCGGCGGATGACGGTTCACGGCGGACCAGGCTGACCACCTCATGGCCGGCCGCGCGCAACGTTGCGGACAACTCAGTCCCGATCAGCCCGGAGGCACCGGCAATCACAATGTGCATGACCCATCTCACCATGCCGCACAGCCAGACGGAACTGCGGCGCCTCCCATGGACCCCAGCGCGGGTTGACTATGATCGAACGATGACTTCTTCGAGCTACCTCCGGTTTCCGCACGTCCACGGCGATCTGGTCACGTTTGTGGCCGAGGACGACGTCTGGATCGCGCCGCTCAGCGGGGGCCGGGCGTGGCGTGTTTCGTCACTGCAGTTGCCCGCCCGGAACCCGCGCTTCACGCCGGACGGCAAGCGGCTCGTCTGGACTGTTATCCAGGGGACCGCGCCGGAAGTGGTGACGGCGGACGTCGACGGCGGCGGCTACCGTCAGCTGACCTATTTCGGCCATGGCAGCACCAAGGTCAAGGGCTTCACCGCCGGCGGTGACGTCGTCGTGACCAGCGCCTTCCGCCAGGCCGAAAGCCGGCATACCTACGCCTACAGCGTGCCCGTCGCCGGCGGCTGGGCGGCGGAACTCCCCTTCGGACCCGTCGAATCCGTGGCGTTCGGACCGGAAGTAGGGGACGAACGCCCGGTTGTCCTGGCAAGCGTGCTCTCGCGTGAACCTGCCTGGTGGAAGAGATACCGCGGCGGCACCGCCGGCAAGCTCTGGATTGATGCCGACGGGAACGGTGAGTTCGAACGCCTGGTTCCCGGGCTGGACGGCAACCTCACGGACCCTCTTTGGGTTGGCGGCCGTGTGGCGTTCCTGTCCGACCACGAGGGGTACGGCAACCTGTATTCGGTACTGCCCGGCGGCGGCGACCTGCGCCGCCACACCGACCACGAGGACTTCTACGCCCGGCACGCCGCAAGCGACGGTAAACGGGTGATCTTCGAATCCGCGGGTGAGCTCTGGGTCCTCCACGATCTGTCCTCGGACCCGGTGCGGCTGGACATCACCCTGGGCTCAGCCTCGCAATCGCGGCGCCCGGGCCTGCTGAAGGCAGCCAAACACCTGGGCGCGGTGCTGCCGGATGCCACCGGGTCCGCCAGCGCTGTCGAGACGCACGGCACCCTCCACTGGCTCCGGCACAAGGACGGCCCCTCCCGCATCGTTGAGGCCACCCCCGGGGTCCGGGCACGGCTGCCCCGTCCGCTCGACGGCGGCCGCCTCGCCTACGTGGGCGACCACGACGGTGTGGAAGCCATCTACATTAAGGAAATCGCCGCCGAGGTTGGCGCGCCGGCGGTTCCCGCTCCTGCGGTTCCTGCCGGGACGGCAGCTCCGGCCACGGCGGCAGCTCCGGGTGCAGCCACAACCGAAGCGTCCGGCGGAGCTTCCGCAGCTCTGCCACGGCCTGTTCCGGCGGCGGGCGCGGCCGCCCTGGTGACTGCCGACGTCGTGATACAGGTGCCCGATGACGCAGAGCACGGTGGATCCGGTGCTGAGTCCGGTGCCGATTCTGCCGGCGGCACCGCGGGGTCCGCGGCCGCTGCCGGGCCGCGGAGCGAACCGCTCCGTATCGCTTTTCCAAAGCCTTCGCGCGCCAGCGCCATGGAAGCCAGCCCGGACGGCAAGTGGATTGCCGTGGGGACCGCTTTCGGCGACGTTTTTGTGGCCAACACGTCCACTGGTGATCTTTCGCTGGTCACCAGCATCGGCGAGGGCACTATTGAGGAACTCGCGTGGTCGCCCGACTCGCAGTGGTTGGCGTGGTCTGAACCGGTCACCTCCTTCGGCTCCAGGAGCCGGCTCCGCCTGGCCGGCGTGATGAAACTGGGCGACGGCATAGTTGAAGTCACTGACGGCCGATTCTGCGACGCATCGCCGAGTTTCACGCCGGACGGGAAATTCCTGGCGTTCCTGTCCAACCGGAGCTTTGACCCGGTATACGACGGCCACTCGTTCGACCTCTCGTTCCCCAGCCCCATCAAGCCTTACCTCGTGGCACTGGCGGCAGCCACGCCGTCGCCCTTTGGCCCGGACGTTGACCTGGAACCGGCCGCCAGCCCGGAAGCGAAAACTGACGAGGCAGAAGTTTCACCGGTCCGGGTGGACCCGGAGGGCCTGTCCCACCGCGTCATCGGCGTTCCCGTACCGCAGGGCAACTACACCGCGCTGACCGCCACGGACGGCGCCCTGCTCTGGCTGGACTGGGCACTTGCGGGCGTTACGGGCGACGGCAAGGCCAGCAAGGACGATCAGGACGCCCGCCCCAGCCTGGTCCGGTTTGACCTCGCCCGGCGCAAGCCCGCCACGCTGGTTGAGGCGTTGGACAGCTACCGCCTATCCGGGGACGGCAAAAAAGTGGTGCTGGTCAGCGATAAGAAGGTCAGTGTTGTTCCCTCTGATGCGAAGGCCGACGAGGAATCAGGCAAGCTCGTCAAGGTTGACCTGGGCAGGATCCGCGTGATGATGGACCCGGCCAGCGTCTGGGGCCAGGCCTTTGACGAGGCGTGGCGCCTGCAGCGCGATTTCTTCTGGGCAGAGGATATGGCCGGGCAGGACTGGGAGTCGATCCATAAGCGGTACCGTCCGCTGGTGGACAGGCTGGGATCGCATGACGACCTGGTGGACCTGCTCTGGGAACTCCACGGGGAACTGGGCACCTCACACGCTTACGTCCGGCCGGCCATGGTGACGGAAAACGGCAGCAACGGCCAGGGACGGCTCGGCGCCGACCTCGCCTTCACACCCGCCGGCTGGGAAATCACCCGCATTCTGGCCGGTGAGTCATCCGATCCGCTTGCCACCTCCCCGCTGACCCGTCCGGGCGCTGCCGCCATCGCCGGAGACGTGCTGCTGGCCATTGACGGCGTTCCGCTGTCCGGCACGCTGTCTCCAGCGATGCAGCTGGTGGGCGCCGCCGGGCGCCCAGTTGAGCTCACCCTCCGGAACGGCCCCGGCCACGGAGCGGGGGAAGGGAAACAGCGACGCATCGCAGTGGTCCCGGTCAGGGACGAGGAGCGCCTGCGTTACCAGGAATGGGTGGCGGCGAACCGGAGAACCGTCCGGGAGGCTTCCGGCGGACGCTACGGGTACCTCCACGTCCCGGACATGATGGCCAACGGCTGGGCGCAGCTCCACCGCGACCTGGACACCGAGACCGCCCTCGACGGGTTGATCGTGGACGTCCGGCGCAACCGTGGCGGCCACACGTCGCAGCTGGTTGCCGAGCTGATCGGCCGGAAGGTCACGGGGTGGAGCATGCCGCGCGGCGAACGCCCCAGGACGTACCCGCACCACGCCCCGCGGGGCCCGGTGATCATCCTCGCCGACGAGTTTGCCGGGTCCGACGGCGACATCATCACCCAGGTGTCCAAGCTGCGGGGGATCGGCCCCGTGATCGGCACGCGCACCTGGGGCGGAGTGGTGGGGATCGACAACAGGTTCTCCCTGGCCGACGGCACCGGCGTCACCCAGCCGCGGTACGCCACCTGGTTCGGCGGCGGGGTGGGGTGGTCCGTGGAGAACTACGGTGTGGACCCCGACATTGAAGTGACATTCCCGCCGCACGCCTATGCCGCCGGTACGGACCCGCAGCTGGAATACGGCATCGGCGCCCTCAAGGAAATGATCCAGGAGCTGCCCACGGACACGCCCCCGGCGCGCGAAGGCTACCGCCGCCTGCGGCCCGCCCCGCTGCCGGCCCGCCGGCACGGTGGCTGACGGGGTTTCTTCGCCAGCCATCACAAAAGGCCCTGCCACGTCCGGTCATCCGGGCGGGGCAGGGCCTCTTGTTGTCAGTGGCTGTGCACGCCGCTAAGTGGACTAGGCCTCGAGGCTCGCATCCAGGGTGATCTCGATGCTGGCGAGGGCGCCCGAAACAGGGCAACCGACCTTGGCCTCGCCGGCGATCCGCTGGAACTCTTCTTCAGTGATGCCGGGAACCTTTGCTGACACCGTCAGGTGGCTGCCGGTGATGCCCGTGCCGGGAACGAACGTGACGTCCGCTTTGGTGTTGACTTCCTCAGGTGCGTGGCCGGCCTTGGCCAGTTCGTTGCTGAAAGCCATGGAGAAGCAGCTGGCGTGGGCCGCAGCGATCAGTTCTTCCGGGCTGGTCTTGCCTTCGGCGGCTTCCGTGCGCGCCTTCCAAGTGACGTCAAAAGTGCCCAGGCCGGAGCTGTCCAGCGTGGTCTGGCCTGATCCGGACATCAGGTCGCCGTTCCATACTGTGTGCGCGGTGCGTGTTGCTGCCATGTCCACTCCTCAAGTCGATTTGAACCGGGGCCGGCCTTTGCCCGGCCCCGCCGGTTCCTATCCTAGGGATTCCAGGGCACCCGCGCACGGGCTGTCCGCTCTCAGTGGATTATGACCGCGGGCGGTCATTAAAACGCGACGGCGCCGCTCCCCGGAGAAGGGAGCGGCGCCGTCGTAAGTGGCGCAGTGGGGGATCAGTTCCAGATGGTGGCGATCGCGATGTTAACCAGGGCCAGACCGCCAACCCCGTGGGCGAGGCCAGTGGAAACCGGTTCACCCTTCTTGACCTTGCGGGTGCCGATGACGGCCAGCACTGCGACCACGACGGCAATGACGAACTTGATGCCAAGCTTGGCGTAGTTGGGGTGGGCGTCGGGCATGAATGGAAGGATACCCATCATGGCGATGCCGGTGAGCAGCTGCAGGAATGCTCCGTCGCGCTGGCGGGGGTGCACGGTGGGCTGCTTGATCGTGGCGATCCAGTACCCCACGATCATGGCTGCGCCGACGATGTGCAGAAACAGCAGAATGCTGAAGAGAATAGTCATGGTTCAAGCTTAGCCAGTCTGTTCTACCTCCTGTAGCAAAGCCACGGAGGCCCCCTTCGCAGGGCAATGCTCAAGAACGACGGCGGTGCAGGGCTTCTGGAAGTTTCCCTCCGGAGCCCTGCACCGCCGTCGTTCGTTTACCTGGTGTTAGAGTCCCAGGTCAGCCTCGAAGGCGCCTTCTTCAAGGCGTGCCTTCAGGGTCTGCAGGAAGCGGCCTGCGTCCGCGCCGTCCACCAGGCGGTGGTCGTAGGTCAGGGAGAGGTACATCATGGAGCGGATGGCAATCGAGTCGTCACCGTTCTCATCAGCCACGACTACCGCGCGCTTGACGATCGCGCCGGTGCCAAGGATGGCCACATTTGGCTGATTGATGACCGGAGTGTCGAAGAGGGCTCCCACGCTGCCGATGTTCGTGATGGAGAAGGTGCCGCCGGAAAGCTCGTCCGGGCCGATCTTGCCCTGGCGGGTGCGGTCAGCAACATCGACGATCTTTCCGGCCAGGCCGGCCAGATTCAGGTCTCCTGCATTGGAGATCACGGGAACGAGGAGACCCTTTTCCGTGTCCACCGCAATCGCCAAGTGCTCGGCATTGTGGTAGGTGATCTCCTGGGCCTCTTCGTTGTATTCAGCGTTCAGCTTAGGGTGCTGCTTCAGTGCCTCGGCGACAGCCTTGGCGATGAAGGGCAGGTACGTCAGCTTGACTCCGTTGGTGGCGAGGAAGCCGTTCTTGGCCGCGGTGCGCAGCTTGGCGATCTTCGTCATGTCCACCTCGTGCACCTGCGTCAGCTGGGCGGACACGTCCAGGGACTCGCGCATGCGGCGGGCAATGACCTGGCGGATGCGGGGAGCCTTCTGCGTGGTGCCGCGCAGCGTGGAAGCGGCGGGAGCGGCGGCGCTGGCAGGAGCGGCAGACGGCTTGGCTGGAGCTGCAGCCGGGGCGGCCTTCGCTTCTGCTGCCGCCAGGACGTCCTGCTTGCGGATGCGGCCACCGACGCCGGTGCCGGACAGTGAGGAGACGTCAACGCCGTGCTGGTTGGCCAGTTTGCGGACCAACGGGGTGACATAACCCGACTCGCTGCCGGCAGCGGACTCCGCGGCTGGAACAGCAGCCGGGGCCGGGGCAGCGGTCGGAGCCTGGGCAGGAGCAGCCGGAGCCGCTTCTGCCTTGGGTGCCGGGGCTGCGGCCGGGGCGGGGGCTGCAGGCGCGGCAGCGGGTGCCGGCTTGGCCGGAGCGGCAGCTGCGGGAGCGGCCGCGCCGGAGCCGATGACGGCGAGGACAGCGCCGACCTCTGCGGTTTCGTCTTCGTTCACCCGGATTTCCTGGAGGGTGCCGGCAACTGGGGAGGGGATCTCGGTGTCAACCTTGTCGGTGGATACCTCGAGGAGCGGCTCATCGACAGCAACGGTGTCGCCCACGGCCTTCAGCCAGCGGGTCACTGTGCCTTCGGTGACGCTTTCGCCCAGGGCGGGCAGGGTAACGTCGTGGCTTTCGCCGCCGGATGCAGCGGGGGCTTCCGCGGCAGGAGCTTCTTCAGCCGGTGCGGCGGGAGCTTCCTCTGCCGGAGCTGCGGCTTTTTGTGCCGGAGCTCCGGGCGCTTCTTCAGCGGCAGGTGTTGCGTCGGGGGCTGCGCCGCCGCCGGACCCGTCGCCGATGCGGACCAGTGGAGCGCCGACGTCGGCGGTCTCGTCTTCGGCCACGAGGATTTCCTCGATGATGCCGGCTACCGGAGAGGGGATTTCGGTGTCTACTTTGTCGGTGGAAACCTCGAGCAGCGGTTCGTCCACCTCTACCCGGTCACCTACCTGCTTGAGCCAGCGGGTGACGGTTCCTTCGGTGACGCTCTCACCGAGGGCGGGCAAGTTAACGGATTCAGACATATCGTCCCCGTTCTCCTTATTGATCTTTAGTGCGGATGATTGCTGCCTTGTTCGAGCTTAGTGCACCCGGCAGATTGAGCCGGGTGCATCAAACTCTGATGTCTTGCGGTAAAACGGGGGGGGTGTTAGCCGTGCAGGGCCTTGCCCGCGAGTGCCAGGTGGGCTTCACCGAGGGACTCGTTTTGGGTCGGGTGGGCGTGCACCAGCTGTGCGACGTCCTCCGGGTAGGCTTCCCAGTTCACGATCAGCTGGGCCTCACCGATCTGCTCGCCCATGCGGGCGCCGATCATGTGCACGCCGACGACGGGGCCGTCCTTCTGGCGGACCAGCTTGACCAGGCCGCTGGTGCCCAGGATGGAGCTCTTGCCGTTGCCTGCGAGGTTGTATTCCTGGGTTTCCACCTGGTCCTCGCCGAACTTCTCCTTGGCTGCCTTCTCGGAGTAGCCGACGGTCGCGATTTCCGGTTCGGAGTAGGTCACCTTGGGGATGTTGATGTCTTCGACAACGACCGGCTTGAGACCGGCGATTTCCTCGGCGACGAAGATTCCCTGCTGGTAGCCGCGGTGTGCCAGCTGGACGCCCGGGACGATGTCGCCGATGGCGTAGATGTTGCCAACGCCGGTGTGCAGGCGCTCGTTGGTGATGACGAAGCCGCGGTCAATGGTGAGGCCGGCTTCCTCGTAGCCCAGATTGGCCGTGACGGGGCCACGGCCAACAGCAACCAGGAGCAGGTCGGCTTCGAAGGTCTTGCCGTCCACCAGGGTGACCTTGACGCCGTCGTTGTTCTGCTCCACGCCCTGGAAGAACACGCCGGTGGAGAACTTGATGCCGCGCTTCTTGAACGCGCGCTCGAAGTTCTTGACGATCGTCGCGTCCTCGTTCGGCACCAGCGAGGGGAGGCCTTCGATGATGGTGACGTCCACGCCGAAGGACTTCCAGACTGAAGCGAACTCGACGCCGATCACGCCGCCGCCCAGGATGATGGCGCTCTTCGGGATGTAGTCCATGGTGAGGGCTTCGTCGGAGGTGATGACCTTGCCGCCGATTTCCAGGCCCGGGAGTGTGCGGGAGTACGAACCGGTGGCGAGCACGATGTTCTTGCCCTTGTAGGCGGTGCCGTTGACGGTGACGGTGTCCGGGGCGGTCAGCTTGCCTTCGCCTTCGATGACGGTGATGCCCTTGGACTTGATCAGCCCCTGCAGTCCTTTGAACTTGCCGGCGATGATCCCGTCTTTGTAAGCGTTGACAGCGGTGATGTCGATGCTGTCCAGGGTGACATTCACGCCGTACTTGGCGGAGTCACGGGCGTGGTCGGCCAGTTCTGCGGAGTGCAGCAGGGCCTTGGTGGGGATACAGCCGTTGTGCAGGCACGTACCCCCCAGCTTCGCTTTCTCCACCAGACCAACGGTGAAGCCAAGCTGAACGGCCCGGAGGGCGGTGGCGTAGCCGCCGCTTCCGCCACCGAGTACCAGGATGTCGAATTCTTGCGCAGTTGCCTGATCGGCCACTTAGACGCTCCCTCGCGTGAACGATGACGCGAGCTTGCGCATCATCTGGTCTTGGAACTTGTACTGCCGTGATTATGCCAGCAGGCTGGTTCGCTTTCATTTGTGACTACGGTGGTTCACCTTAGCGAACCACTTATCCATGCTCCACCTCGCCGCCGTGTTTGTGGGGCGCTTGTGGTGAGTGTCACGCGGCCTTGTGACCTACAGGATCACCCTGGTGTCACAAAGCCGCGTCATAGCCCCTTGAGTTGGTCAGGCCGCCGCGAGGACGTCTTCGACGTAGGCCAGCAGGGTCCGGACGGTACAGCCCGTGGCCTGCTTGTGCGTGTAGCCGTACGGGCTGCCGTTGTTGAAGGACGGGCCGGCAATGTCGATGTGCGCCCAGGGGATCTGCTCGCCGTCCTTGCCCTTTCCCACAAACTCGCGCAGGAAAACCGCAGCGGTCATCATGCCGCCGTGGCGTTCGCCGATATTGGCCAGGTCCGCCACCTGGGAGTCGATGCTCTGGCGCAGCTCCTCGGGCAGCGGCATGGGCCACACCAGTTCGCCCGCGCGGTCGGCGGCGGCCTTGAGCGGGGCAGTCACGCTGTCCGAACCCATGACCCCGGCCGTGCGGTTGCCGAGGGCAATAAGCTGCGCGCCGGTGAGTGTGGCGACATCGATGATGGCATCGGGGTATTCTCGGCTCGCGGCGACGATGCCATCGGCCATGACCAGGCGGCCTTCGGCGTCGGTGTTCAGTACCTCCACGGTCTTGCCGCCGAACATGGTGAGCACGTCGGCGGGTCGTGAAGCCGAACCGGATGGCATGTTTTCGGCGATGCAAAGCCACGCCGTGGCTTTTATGGCAAGGCCAAGACCAGCGATCGCGAGCACAGTGTTAAGTACGACGGCGGCGCCCGCCATGTCGCTCTTCATGTCGCCCATGCCGAGGGCCGGCTTCAGCGAAATCCCGCCGGTGTCGAACGTGATGCCCTTGCCGACGAGGGCGATCTTTTTGGTCGCCTTAGCAGGGGAGTACTCCACCTTCACCAGGCGCGGCTGGCGGGTGGAGCCCTTGCCCACGCCCATGATGCCGCCGAAGCCTTCCTTCTCCAGGCGCTTTTCATCCCAGACCGTTACCTTCACCGGCAGGCCCTTGGAGAGCTCCTTCGCCGCCTCGGCGAACGATTCCGGGTAGAGGTGGCTGGGGGGCTGGTTGACCAGGGACCGGGTGGCGTTGACGGCCTGGCCGACCAGGGCTGCCCGGGTCAGGGCTGAGCGGAGTTCGTCGTTGACGGTCACGTCCGTGTAAATCACCGCGTTGCGGACTGGGTCTTTGAGTCCGTTGCTGGTGGACCGGTGCTCGGTGAAGGCATAGGCGCCCAGCGCGGCACCCTCGGCAACTGCTGCGACGTCGGCGAGTCCCGTCGTCGGGAATGCCAGCACCACGGTGGGCAGGCCGGAGAGCTGGCGCACGGCAGAGCCTGCGGCGCGCCTGAGTGCCTCTTCGGAGAGGGGTTTACCCGCGGCAATTTTGCCAACACCGGCAAGAACCAGCACGCTGGCTCCCGTCTCCAAAAGGCCGGGCAGCCGGACCACCTGGTCCGCTGCGCCGGTGACCCCCAGAGCCTTGAGGGAATCGGCCAGCGCCTCAGCTGACTTCGCGGTCAGCGGGTTATCAAGCAGCACGGGGCCGTCCGATCCCTGTCCCACGCCGATGACAACGGCGTCACTGGGGGCCCTCAACAGGCCCTTCGCAAGGGTACTAAGGTTGATTTCAGTATTCTTGACCACGGGGTAAGTCCTCAATTCTCGAAAGGCTGTTCGCGCAGAAATGGATGTCTGGCGCTGGCCATGGAAATCCGGTGGCCGTCCGATCAGGACGTAGCCGGGGTGCCGGCGAAACCCGTCCGGCAGGCCATTGGTCGATCGTAGCCGCTGGGGGCAGCGGGAGCGGAATCTCCTGAGACCTGCGCCACACCAACCGGCGGAATGCCCGACGGCCCGGCGGCGTTGTATAACTTATCCATCCGAATTCCTCGAAAGGAAGACGCCGTGCTTGAACGGATTTCCGGCTCACTGCTGGACCCCGATGCGCTCTACGCGAGCAACATCGAGCTGTTCCACAGTCCGGCGCTCCGCGGGCTGGACCTGGTGATGGGTTTCACCGGCTTCGCCGATGCCGGCCATGTGGTGAAGCAGATCAATGCGGAGCTGCTGGACACTCTGGACACCGAAACGGTGGCAGTGTTCGATGCCGACCAGCTCATCGACTACCGGTCCCGAAGGCCGCACATCTCCTTCGTAGAGGATCATCTCCAGGATTACCAGGCGCCGAAGCTGGCCCTTTACAAGCTTAAGGACGGGCTGGGCAATGCCTTCCTCCTGCTGGCTGGCTTTGAACCCGACCTCCAGTGGGAGCGGTTCGCACGCGCCGTCGTCGGAATCGTGGAAAAACTGGATGTAAATCTGGTGACATGGATCCACTCCATTCCCATGCCGGTGCCGCACACGCGGCCGGTGGGTGTCACCGTCCACGGCAACCGGCCCGAACTCATCGAAGGCATTTCCGTCTGGAAACCCACCGTTGATGTTCCGGCAGCCGTGGGGCACATCCTGGAATTGCGCCTGATGGACGCCGGGCGCAACGTTGCCGGCTACGTGATCCACGTTCCGCACTACCTCGCCGAAGCGGAATACCCCACCGCCGCCGTCGCCGGGCTCGAATTCCTGGGCGCGGCCACGTCCCTGATGCTCCCCACCGACAGGCTGCGTGAAGCCGGCCGGGAAGTGGGCCGCCAGATTGCCGAGCAGGTCGAAGCCTCGGATGAGGTGCGGCAGGTGGTCTCCCGGCTGGAGGAACGGTACGACGAGAAGGCCGACGGCACCGTCCGGCGCTCGCTCCTGGCCGACGAAAACGACGAACTGCCTAACGGGGATGAACTCGGCGCTGCCGTGGAGGCCTACCTGGCGCGCGAGAACCCCGGCATTTAGCTGGCCCGTCAACAGCCTGTCCTGTGTTGGCCCGGACAGGCGCGTCCATCGATCACACAGGTGCCCCGGCCAGCGAAGCAGCCCGGGCATAATGAGATAGTGACTTCACCCCGAGCCTGGCTGATCTGGACCATTGGCATCTTTGCGTATCTGGTGGCCGTCTCCCAGCGCACGTCGTTCGGCGTGGTGGGGCTGGAGGCAACCGAACGGTTCAATGCCGGCGCATCCGCCATCTCCTTCTTCACGGTGCTGCAACTTCTGGTCTACGCGGCGCTGCAGATACCGGTGGGCGTCCTGGTGGACCGGTTCGGTTCACGGGCCATGATCGCCGGCGGGGCTATCCTGATGGGTCTCGGACAGCTCCAGCTGGCCTTCGCGGTCAGCATTCCCGGCGGAGTAGCGGGGCGGGTGCTGGTGGGTGCCGGCGACGCCATGACGTTCATCTCCGTGATCCGCCTGATTCCCCTGTGGTTCGCGCCGGCGCGGGTGCCCCTGGTCACCCAGCTGACCGGGATGTCCGGCCAGTTGGGACAGCTGTTCAGCGTGTTGCCGTTCGCCTACGTCTTGCATTCCTTCGGCTGGACGCCGGGCTTCCTTATGCTCGCCGGCATGTCCGGACTGGCCGTGGTCCTAGTGGTGGTGCTCCTGAAGGACCAGCCGCACGGAGCCGGCGCGCCGGAGGTCCAGCGGGGCCTGCGAGCCACCGGAGTCTCCTTGGCCCGGGCCTGGCGCCAGCCGGGGACCAGGCTGGGCATGTGGAGCCACTTCACCATCCAGTTCAGCGGCACCGTCTTCGCCATGACATGGGGTTATCCGTTCCTTATCTCCGGGCAAGGGCTGGATGCCGGAACCGTGGCGGGACTCATGACCCTCTATGTTGCAGCCGGACTCGCCGTAGGCCCCTTCATCGGCAGTTTTGTCGCCCGGCACCCACTCCGCAGGTCCACCATGGTGCTGCTGATCTCGGGCGCGACGGCGGCAGCCTGGGCCGCAGTCCTGCTGACGCCGGGCCGGTCCCCGCTGTGGCTGTTGGCCGTCCTGGTGGTGGTGCTGGCGATCGGCGGTCCGGGGTCCATGATCGGCTTTGATTTCGCCCGGACGTTCAACCCCGCACACCGGATCGGGACCGCCACGGGGATCGTTAACGTGGGAGGTTTCATCGCGGCCCTGGTGGCGATTTTTATGATCGGCCTGGTGCTGGACCTCCTCCTGGCCAGCGGCTATTCCGACGGTGTCCTGTACGGGCTGGAACCGTTCCGGATCGCCTTGAGCGTCCACTTCCTGTTGCTGGGCTTCGGGGCCATCATGATGGTGGTATGCCGGCGCAAAGTACGGCGGCAGATGGCCGCGGACGGTGTAGTGGTTGCTCCGCTGCTCCAGGCCATGGCGCGGCAGCGGCGGGAGAACCTGGCCCAGCGGCGCCACCGGGACGGGGCGGCCAAAGACTGACACTCGTCCCCCACAGGGCCGGTTGTTGACATAGGGGAAGTAGGCGCTTCACACGTGCCGCCGGTGCGCCAAAGCTGGAGTCATGAAACCTCCAGAACACCTGACCGTCCGAGGCCCTGAAGACATCCTCGGGTTCATTCCACACTCCCTGGGCTACTGGCCGGCAGACAGCCTGGTGGCCATGACCCTGCACGGAAACAGGCTGGGAGCCACCCTGCGGCTGGACCTCCCCGGTCCCGAGACTCTGGCGGACCCGCGGGCCTACGCCCGGACCGTCCGCGACTACCTGGCGGCAGACCAGAATGCCGATGGCGCCCTGCTGGCCATCTTCAGCAATGACGGCTGGACGGAACCGCCCGGAACGTACTGGGGGCTCCTGAACGCCCTGGAATCCCACCTGGACGCCGCGGGGATGACAGTACGCGACGCCTGGTACGTCGGAGACACCTACTGGCGAAACGCAAGATGCGCTGATGAGTTGTGCTGCCCGGCACCGGGCAGATCCGTGCAGGCAATCCGGGACAGCATGCTGAACGCCGAAATGGTCTTTCGGGGAAGCAGCGTGGGACCGGCGCCGGAGAACGGCGCCCTCCCGGCCCCCACGGTTTCCGGCGACGAGCGCGCCGCCATCCTGGCGTGGGAAGAAGCGTGGGCAGCGCAGCTGGAACGGCGCCGGGGGAGCAGGGAACAATTCACTAGGCTTCTGGCCCACTGGGGATTCGTCCTGACCAACGAAACCGGCCGGATGTTGCCGGCAGACGACGTTGCGTTCCTCCGCGCCTCGCTCGCCGTCCCGGCCTGGCGTGATGCCGTCCTGGTCATGGCCGCGGCCGGCACTTCGGCCGCACTTGCCGGCGCGGAAGTGTTCGGTATCTTCGAGTCCGGCTGCGGCCTGGTGCCGGTTGGGCCTATCCACACGGGCCAGGGGACCGCCGTTGAAGCAGCCGGCCAGAACGCTTTCCAGCCGGCCCGGCAAGCCGCGGGCGAGGCCGATGACGGGCAGCCGTCGCCAGGATACGGCGAGGTCCTGTTGGGGCTTGAGCCTGAAATTCCCGCCTGGCACACACTGAACAGCCTGGACGCAGTCCTGGGACAACTCTCAGCGTGTGGCGGGCAGCCCGGCGCAGCTGCCCTGACCGGACGGGGGTGGATCGCGTGGTGCCGGGGCCGTGGATCCTACGCCGCCGCCTATCTTAAGCAGGCCCTTGAGGTAGAGCCGGGCTACCGGCTGGCCGAACTCATGCTGGAACTGGTGCGGCGGGGAACGCTCTGCGGCTGGGCTGCGCGGAAGGAGGCCGCCTGGCGGCAGTTCGAACCGGACGCAGCCTAGGTCCTGCCGCTGCTTTGAGTCCGGTTCCGGAAAACCGTGAGACAATGGTTGCCGAGACCCGGTTGGGTCCGTGTATCAAGTGCCTGTAATGGCGCCCTGACGGGAACATTACAGCCGCCCCGGCAGTTCTACTTGTAGGCTCTGCCGGTTGTGGTTGCACCTGATGTTGATCACGGACTTGACAGGGTCATAGTGGTGTTGCCCGTATGGTGATTCCACAGACCGCCGCTAGAAAGGTTTTCTGTGACCCCGTCTTCCGCGAAGAAGGAACCCGCCGCCCAGGACTTGTCCCCTGAGGAGAAGCAGGCTGCAACGAACGCCAAGCGAGCAGCAACGCGGGCAGCCAACAAAGCCGTCAAGGATGCCACCGCCGGTGAATCCGCCGGCGACGGTAAGCCTGAACCCAAGAAGCGCGGCCCAAAGCCCGGCGCTAAAGCTGCTGCCGAAGCCGCCGGGAAAGCTGCGCGCGGCGCATCGGATTCCGATGACGACGATGTCGAAGACCCTGACGACATCAGCATCGAAAGCGCCGACGACAGCGAGATTGACGCCGCCAAGGCCGCATCGGCCGCCACGGGCAAGGGTTTCGTCTACTCGGATGCCGACGACGATGATGCCCCCGTCCAGCAGGTGATGTCCGCCGGAGCCACGGCTGACCCCGTCAAGGACTACCTCAAGCAAATCGGTAAGGTTGCGCTGCTCAACGCAGAGCAGGAAGTGGACCTCGCCCTCCGGATCGAAGCCGGACTCTTCGCCGAAGAGAAGATCAACGCAGACGACGGCTCGATGGAACCCAAGTTCAAGCGTGAACTTGAGTTTGTCATCCACGACGGCAAGCGGGCCAAGAACCACCTGCTCGAAGCCAACCTCCGCCTGGTGGTCTCGCTGGCAAAGCGCTACACCGGCCGCGGCATGCTGTTCCTGGACCTCATCCAGGAAGGCAACCTTGGCCTGATCCGCGCAGTGGAGAAGTTCGACTACACCAAGGGCTTCAAGTTCTCCACGTACGCGACCTGGTGGATCCGCCAGGCCATCACCCGGGCCATGGCCGACCAGGCCCGCACCATCCGCATCCCGGTGCACATGGTCGAGGTCATCAACAAGCTGGCCCGCGTCCAGCGTCAGATGCTTCAGGACCTCGGCCGCGAACCAACGCCGGAGGAGCTTGCCCTCGAACTGGACATGACCCCGGAGAAGGTCGTCGAAGTCCAGAAGTACGGCCGTGAACCAATCTCCCTCCATACGCCTCTTGGCGAGGACGGCGACTCCGAGTTCGGTGACCTTATTGAGGATTCCGAGGCTGTAGTCCCCGCAGATGCCGTGAGCTTCACGCTGCTGCAGGAACAGCTGCACTCGGTCCTGGATACCCTGTCCGAACGCGAAGCCGGGGTAGTGGCCATGCGGTTCGGCCTGACCGACGGCCAGCCGAAGACTTTAGACGAAATCGGCAAGGTTTACGGCGTCACGCGTGAGCGTATCCGCCAGATTGAGTCCAAGACCATGTCCAAGCTCCGCCACCCGTCGCGGTCGCAGGTGCTCAGGGACTACCTGGACTAGATCAGGACCCACCAAACGCGGGGTCAGTGTCCGCCAAGCATTCTCGGATGCCTGGGCGGGGCTGGCCCCGCGTTTTTGCGAAACACGGGGTCGTGGGGCAGGGCTTAACAAAACAGGACCCCCTCCCAAAGGAGGAGGTCCTGATGGTGTGTTTGTCAGGTCAGTCGACGGCTACGGGAGCCTTCTCGTGAAGCCTGCCTGTCTCATCGTGCCAGTCGGAGCTCAACGGCCTGAGCGTTGCCTCGATTGCACGGGCATGGTGGCCGCAGAAGAGCAGCTCACCGCCGGAGGTCTGAAGTACAACGCGGACGTATGCCTGAGCTCCGCAACGATCGCACCGGTCCAGTGCGTTGAGTGTGCGGTCTGCCACTGCTGTTGTCATGTCGGCCTCCTTGGTAGATCTGTATGTCTATATAACCAGCATTCGTAGCAATCCCATCGCAAGGACGGGTCAAGTTCGCTGTCCGCGTAGCCGCAAGAATGGCTCAAGCCGCAAATGTGCGTCGCGGCAAGATGCCGAGTGGCCCCGCCCACAGCCCTGGCATGGTGTGGCAGCAGGCCGTCCGCTGCCACGCCGACTAGGCTGGAACGTGCGTTCCCAGCGCCAGATGTTCCGTCACTGAAGGAGTTCACAACCCGTGGCACCAAGTTCTGATTACACCGCCCGGCACCTTTCTGTCCTGGAGGGCCTCGAAGCCGTCCGCAAACGCCCCGGCATGTACATCGGTTCCACCGACTCCCGCGGACTGATGCACTGCCTCTGGGAGATCATCGACAACTCGGTGGATGAAGCGCTGGCGGGCTTCGGGCATGACATCAAAATCATCCTGCACGCGGACAACTCGGTGGAAATCCACGACGACGGCCGCGGCATCCCCGTGGACGTGGAGCCGAAGACAGGACTCACCGGCGTCGAGGTGGTGTTCACCAAGCTGCATGCGGGCGGCAAGTTCGGCGGTGGCTCCTACACCGCCTCCGGCGGCCTGCACGGCGTGGGTGCCTCCGTGGTGAACGCGTTGTCCGCCCGCCTGGACGTGGAGGTGGACCGTGGCAGCAAAACGTACAAAATGTCGTTCCGGCGCGGTGAACCCGGTCGCTTCAAGGATCAGGGCAGCAAAATTGACCCCGCGTCGACTTTCGAACCATTTATGGATGGCTCCGTGCTTGACGTCATCGGCAAGGCCAAGCGGGGTGTGACGGGAACGCGGATCCGCTACTGGGCGGACCGCCAGATCTTCACACCTGACGCGAAGTTCTCGTACGACGAATTGGCCGCCCGGGCGCGGCAGACATCGTTCCTGGTGCCGGGGCTCAAGCTCACGGTCCGCGACGAGCGCAGGCTGGCCGGCACTCCCGGTGAGGGCGGAGCCCATGAGGAGGTCTTCCACCACGACGGTGGCATCTCCGAGTTTGTCGACTTCCTCGCCGCCGATCCCGCCGTCACCGACATCTGGCGGCTCCACGGCTCGGGCAAGTTCAAGGAGACAGTCCCGGTAATCGATGAGCGTGGCCACAGCCAGCTCGCCGAGGTGGAGCGTGACTGTGAAGTGGACGTGGCGCTGCGGTGGGGCATCGGCTATGACAGCACGGTGCGCACCTTTGTGAACATCATTTCCACACCTAAGGGCGGAACCCACCAGTCAGGCTTCGAGCAGGCGTTGGTCAAGACGTTCCGGAAGGCGGTGGAGGCCAACGCCCGCAAGCTTAAGGCGGGCACCGACAAGATCGAGAAGGATGACATCTTCGCCGGCCTGACGGCTGTCCTGACGGTCCGGCTGGCGGAGCCGCAGTTTGAGGGCCAGACCAAGGAGATCCTGGGCACCTCAGCCGTGCGGGCCATCGTCTCGAAGGTGGTGGAGCAGGAGATCACCGCGAAGCTCAACTCCGCAAACCGCAGCGACAAAGCCCACTCGGCGCTGCTGCTGGAAAAAATCGTCAGCGAGATGAAGTCGCGCATCTCCGCACGGGTCCACAAGGAAACACAGCGGCGCAAGAACGCCCTGGAAACGTCCTCCATGCCCACCAAGCTTGCGGACTGCCGGACTGACGACGTCGGGCGTTCCGAACTGTTCATCGTCGAAGGTGACTCCGCGCTGGGTACCGCCAAGCTGGCACGGTCCTCCGATTTCCAGGCCCTGCTGCCCATCCGCGGCAAGATCCTGAACGTCCAGAAGGCATCCGTTGGGGACATGCTTTCCAATGCAGAATGTGCGGCACTTATCCAGGTGGTGGGTGCCGGTTCGGGCCGCAGCTTCGACATCAGCGCGGCCCGGTACGGCAAGGTCATCCTCATGACCGACGCCGACGTCGACGGCGCCCACATCCGGACGCTGCTGCTGACACTGTTCTTCCGGTACATGCGGCCGATGATCGAGAACGGCCGTGTTTTTGCCGCCGTCCCGCCGCTGCACCGCGTGGAAGTCATCAACGCCGGCCAGAAGGCCAATGAAATGATTTACACCTACTCCGAGGCGGAGCTCCATGTCCTCCTGGCCCGGCTGGAAAAGGAGGGCAAACGCTACAAGGAGCCAATCCAGCGGTACAAGGGCCTCGGCGAAATGGACGCGGAACAGTTGGCGGAGACCACCATGGACCCCCGGCACCGGACCCTTCGCAAGGTGGGCATCGACAACGCCAAGCAGGCCGAGGACACCTTCGATTTGCTGATGGGTTCCGACGTTGCCCCGCGTAAGGACTTCATCATCGCCGGTGCCTCCAGCCTGGACCGGGAGCGGATCGACGCCTGACCGGCAGGCGGGGTCAGGCAGCCAGGGTCAGCCCAGCAGGCCCGGCACGATCAGCAGCGCCGTGGGCAGGGCAAGGAGCAGGACGCAGCCCGCAAGCACCGCGCCGCGGGCGGTGGAGGACAGCTGAGGCTGTGGTGAGAGCAGCCGGCTGACCCGGGAGGCTGTGGTGCGGGCTGAGTCTGAGCCGGTGACGCCGGCCGCCGCTTCCAGTCCCTCAAGCGCAAGGCGTGCCTGGCCCACAGGCTGGAAACCACCGGCAGCCCCCGCTGAACCGCTGGCCACTATCGCTATCGCCTTGATGAGGGTTGCCCTGCTCTCAGTCTTGAGCGCCACGTCATCGGCCAGCATCTCGATGAGCGAGTTCACGGACTCCTGGGCCAGCCTGGTGGTGGGAAGCCAGGGGAGTGCCTGGCGCCAGGCGGCGAAGGCCCAGAGCAGCAGATGGTGGCGCTGGTTCAGGTGGGCGGTCTCGTGGATCAGGACTGCCCGTAGTTCGGCCGGTTCAAGGGCGGCCATCAGGCCGTCGGACAGGACAGTGACAGAGCGTGCCCCGCCGGGAAGGCAGTACGCCACCGGCGAGTCGTGGCTGATGACCACGGTTCCCGTCCCGTCCGCGGCAGGGGAGGCCAGGAGGGCCAGTAGTTCACGGTGGCGCCGACGCTGCCGCTCGATCTTGTAGTACGTCAGCAAGAGGGTGAAGACGAGGTGTGCGGTCAGCAGGGCTGCGGCGGAAAGGGCAAAGAGATGCCAGAATCCGAGCGCCGTGGTGGCCGCATTGAACAGCACCATGCCTGCGAGGGCCCGCAGCCCGGCAATCAGGTTGTCGCCCACCGGTTCGAGCCCGTACACCAGCATCGCGCCGATCATCGAGAGCCCGCCGGCAAGGGCGATTGCCTGCCAGAGGAGCATCGCGGTGGAGGGCGCCCGGCCGGGCCACTGGGCGCGGGAAAGAAAGACAGGCACCGGCCACGCCAGGACTATCGCAAGGACCGCCAGCAGGTATGAGGTCCAGAACATGGCCTGCTAGATATGACCGAGCAGTTTGCGCAGCGTTTCGGCTTCACTCTGTGTTACGGACCCGATGAACTGTGCCAGGACCGCTTCACGGTCTGGGGCGGAGCCCAGCACTTCGTGCATCAGTTCGGCTGTGTGTTCTTCCCGGCTGGAAACCGCCTGGTAGCGGTGCGGCCTGGTGCCGCGCTCCCGCTCAACGAGACCTTTCTTCTCCAACCGGGAGAGGACAGTCAGCACAGTGGTGACCGCAAGTTCCTTGCCCTCATGGCCCGCAGCGTCCCCTTTTGCTTCGGTGCTCGTTGCCAGCTTGTCGCGCAGGGTATTTGCGGTGGCTGCATCGTGGCCCGCCCAGAGCAGATCCATCACTGCCCGTTCCAGTTCCCCAAGACTTGCCATTGCCTACATCCTTCTCGATTCCCTGCACCGGTCGGCTGATTGCCGCGGTGACTGCAAATGTGTCTTTTCAGATACGGTACCAAGTTACCTGTTTTTGGCCAGAGTTTCTACGTACGGTAGAACACTCGGCGTGGCGCGACCTCGTTAGGGTCGGAGTGAGATGGAACTCTTGGTTTATCAATGCCCGGCCCATTGTTCTACACTCTGTAGAAGTCATTGTTCTACGTAACGTAGAAATGTGTAACCGCCAACCGAGGGACTGCTGTGGAAGCTCTGGAAATCGCACGCTGGCAATTCGGCATCACCACCGTCTACCACTTCATGATGGTGCCGCTCACCATTGGCCTGGGCCTGGTGGTCGCCGTGATGCAGACCCTCTGGTACCGCACCGGCAAGGTGGAGTACCTCCGGATGACCAAGTTCTGGGGCAAGCTCTTCCTGATCAACTTCATCATGGGCGTCGCCACCGGCATTGTGCAGGAGTTTCAGTTCGGCATGGCCTGGAGCGAATACAGCCGGTTCGTGGGGGACGTCTTCGGGGCTCCCCTCGCGCTCGAATCCCTCTTGGCCTTCTTCGTGGAGTCAACGTTCCTTGGGCTGTGGATCTTCGGCTGGAAGCAACTGAAGCCGGCCATCCACCTGGCCTGCCTCTGGATTGCCGTAGTGGGATCGGTCTTTTCGGCCTATTTCATCATCGTGGCCAACAGTTGGATGCAGCACCCTGTTGGCGCGGAAATCATCGACGGCCGGCCGGTGATGACGGACGCCTGGGCAGTCTTCACAAACAACACCGCACTGGTGGCCTTCCCGCACACCCTGATGGGAGCCCTGGCCGTGGCCGGCGGTTTCCTCCTGGGCATCGCCTGGTACCACCTCTGGCGCAGGCGCAAGGACGGCATCGACACCATCGGCCCGTACGGCAAGGTGGTTCCCGGCGAAGCTGCCATCCCGGGCCGCGACCTGACCGACTACAAAGTCTGGATCCGCTCCCTGCGGATCGGCGCCGTCGTCGCCATGCTCTCCTTCGCCGGTACCGCCCTCACCGGCGACCTGCAGGGCAAGCTGATGTTTGAGCAGCAGCCTATGAAGATGGCTGCGGCCGAAGCCGCCTGCCACGACGGCACGGGGTTCTCCGTGCTCAGCGTGGGAAACCTTGGCTCGAAGAACTGCGATGACATTGTGGCCCTGATCGAGATTCCTGGCATCCTGTCCTTCCTCGCCAACGGCGACTTCACCACCGAGGTTCGGGGGGTCAACGGTCTCCTCGACCAGTACAAGGCCGACTACGGAACCCACCTGCCGGACAACCCGATCTACGGCGAGCGGGCCGGCCAGGAGATCCAGTATGTCCCGGTCATGGAAGTCACCTACTGGGGCTTCCGGATGATGATCGGCTTTGGTGGCCTGGCTGCCCTTGCCGCCCTGGGGGCCCTGTGGCTGACCAGAAAGGGTACGGTCCCCGCAGCGCCCTGGCTGATGCGCCTGGCAGTATTCGGCATCCTCGCCCCGTTCGGCGCCAACGCCGCCGGCTGGATTTTCACCGAAATGGGCCGGCAGCCGTTTGTGGTGGCACCCAACCCGGACCTGAACGGCATCGACCAGGTGTTTATGTTCACCGCGGCCGCGGTGTCGCCGGGGGTCTCTGCCGGTGAACTGCTGACCTCGCTGATCGTCCTCACCGCCGTCTACGCCTCCCTGCTGGTGGTGGAGGTCAAACTCCTGGTCACGTACATCCGTGGCGGCGTGGTCTCCGCGATGCCGGAACTGGCCCATGCTCCGGCCGATGAAGACGAGGACGGCTACCCCGGCCCCCACGGCACCGGCCCGGCGAAACCGGCCGACGACGTCCTGGCATTCGCCTACTAAGAAGAGCAGAGGATATTCAACATGGAGCTCCTGCCCACCATTTGGTTCATTGTCATCTCGGTGCTGTGGACCGGGTACCTCTTCCTGGAAGGCTTTGACCTCGGCGTGGGAATGCTGATGAAGCTCTTCGCACGGAACAACACCGACCGAAGGGTGCTGCTGAACACCGTGGGCCCGGTCTGGGACGGCAACGAGGTCTGGCTGATCACGGCCGGCGCCGCCACGTTCGCGGCGTTCCCGCACTGGTACGCCTCGCTGTTTTCCGCCCTCTACCTCCCGCTCCTGGTGGTGCTGGTGGCCCTCATTTTCCGTGCGGTCGCCTTCGAATACCGCGGGAAAATGGACAGCGACAGCTGGCGGACGCGCTGGGACTGGGCCATTGCCCTGGGCTCCTTCTTCGCCGCGTTCGGCGTTGGCGCCGCCCTGGCCCTGACCACCACCGGCCTGCCGCTGAACGCGAACGGTGACAGGGAAGGCGGTGCCATGGCCTGGTTCAGCGGATACGCCGTGCTCGGCGGGCTGGCCGTGGTTGGGTTCTCCCTGCTGCACGCCCTGGCGTTCCTGGCACTGAAGACCGACGGCGACGTGCGGCACCGGGCGCGCGCCTGGTTCGTCCGGCTGCTTCCGGTCCTCCTGCTTCCCCTGGCGGCCTGGGCACTTGTTATCCAGTTCCTGGAAGGCAAGCCGTGGACCTGGGCGGTGGTGATCCTGGCCGTTGTGGCGGCCGTGGCCGCGTGGTTCCTGGCACGGCGCGGAGCCGAGGGCAGGGCGTTCATGGCGATGGGGGCCTTCCTGCTCCTGGGCAGCGCGTCGATCTTTGGCGCCGTGTTCCCGGTGGTGCTGCCCTCCACGCTGGACCCGGCGTTTGACCTGACGATCGCCAATGCGTCTTCCTCCGACTACACGCTGGGGCTCATGAGCGTGGCGGCGGCGGTGGGCCTGCCCCTGGTGATCGTCTACCAGGCGTGGACCTACTGGGTTTTCCGCCGCCGCGTGAGCGCCGCACACATCCCGCCGGCCCACAGTTTCCTGCCGGCCATTGCCGTCAGGGCCTTCACCACGAAGGGCTGACCCGGCGTGCGCCCCGATATTCCGGCCGGACCGGCCACCCGTTCCGCCATCTACTGGCTTGGCCTGCTTGCTGCGCTGGAGGCGCTCTCCCTGGTCCTGACGGGGCAAGCGGTGGCAGCCATGCTCGCCGGACTGGCCACCGGGAATGAATCCTGGCAGGACCAGTTGCCCTGGGGCCTGGCCGGCGTCGTCCTGCGGTCCGCCGCGGTGTGGGCGCAAGGTATTGCCGCGCGCCGCGCCGCATTGGGCATCAAGGAGGAGCTCAGGTCCGGGCTCCTGGCGCGCGCCCTGCGTAATGGTGCACGCAGCACCGGGCCGGCCGACGGCGGCCTGGCAGTCCTGGCGACGCGGGGCCTGGACGCGCTGGACAACTATTACACGCAGTTCCTGCCGGCCCTCGTGAACTGCGCCACGATCCCGCTGCTGCTCGGCGCGCGCATCCTCTTCGCGGACTGGGTCAGCGCAGTGGTGGTGGTTCTGACGGTTCCGCTCGTGCCGCTGTTTATGGTGCTGATCGGCCGGTACACCGAGGACCATGTCCGCGAGGCGCAGCAAACCCTCACCCGGCTGTCCGCGCACATACTGGAACTTGCCAAAGGCCTGCCGGTCCTGGTGGGCCTGGGCCGTGCCACCGCGCAGCGCAAAGCGCTCGAGGAGATCTCGGAGGAATACCGTTCACGGACCATGGGCACGCTGCGGACGGCGTTCCTCTCTGCTTTGGCCCTGGAGCTCATCGCCACGATTTCGGTGGCCGTGGTGGCCGTCTTCATCGGCGTCCGGCTGGTGCACGGCGACATGGTCCTCGAAGCTGGCCTGCTGGCCCTCATCCTCGCGCCGGACTGCTACCTGCCCCTCCGCGAGCTGGGCACCGCGCACCACGCCAGCGACGACGGCCGGGCGGCCCTCGCCGCGACGCGGACCGTCACCGAAGCACCGGAGCCACGGCCGCTGCCGGCGGACGACGGCGGCGGCCGCTTCGCAGCGCACGTCTCCCGGGGAGTGACGGTCACCGACCTCACTGTCACGCATGCTGGCAGGTCCGCTGCCGCCGTCGGGCCCCTGGCCTTTACCGCCCCGCACGGGCAGATCACCGCGCTGGATGGTCCCAGCGGCGCCGGTAAAAGCACGGTCCTTGGCGTGCTGGCCGGCACCGTGGGCGACGGCGGCGGGACCACCGTGTCCGGCCATATTTCCGGCCTGGACCGTGGCGCCGTCGCGTGGGTTCCGCAACACCCGGTCATGGTGGCGGACTCCGTGCTCGACGAGGTCATGCTTTACGTCAATGGCGGAACAGTCAGTTCGCTTTCCGGCAGTGCCAGGTCCTCCGACAGTGCCGGACCAGTCCAGCACCTGCAGGGCGTGCAGGACGTCGCCTTGGAGTGCCTGGCCGCTGCTGCCGCGGGCCACCTCGCTGGCCATCATCCGGCCGAGCTGAGCCCGGGGGAGTTGCGTCGCGTGGCGTTGGCCCGCGGCCTGGCGCGGCTGCGTGCCGGCGCCAATGTCCTGCTGCTTGACGAGCCGACCGCCCACTTGGACGCTGTCTCGGCGGCGCTGGTGCAGGAGTCAATCCGGGAGCTCCGGGGACAGGTGACGGTCATCCTGGTGGCCCACGACGAGCAGACCCGCGAACTGGCGGACCATCTGGTTCCCGTCTCGGCGCGCGGCATCACGGCACCGTCCGGGATCACCGGCATGCCGCACGCTGCTGGGCACACCACCGAACACAGCAGTCCCGCAGACGGGGTCCGCGAGGATCAGCACAGTCCCGGGACTGCGGCCCTGCCTGCTGCCATGCCCGTCGCAGGGGATGGACGGCCCACGCCCACAAACCGGCTCCTCGCCGGCCTGCTGGCGCCGGTTGCGGGCCGGTTCACCGGTGCCGCCGTGGCGGGGACCTTCGCAGCCCTCTTTGCCGTGGCCCTGTCCGGGCTCTCCGGCTGGCTCATCATCGGGGCAAGCGAGCAGCCGCCCATCCTGTACCTGCTCACCGCGATCGTGGGGGTGCGGTTCTTCGGGATCGGACGCGCCGTCCTTCGTTTCTGGGAACGGCTCCTGCTGCACGACGCCGTCTTTGGCGCCCTGACCAGGCTCCGTGGCCGGCTCTGGGAATCGCTGAGCCGCAAGGCCTTGTCCCTGCGGCGGCTCCTGCAGGGCGGCAATGTCCTCGGCACGGTGATTGACGACGTCGACACCGTCCGGGACCTGCTGCCGCGCGTTGTGCTGCCACCCGTCACGGCGCTCGCCGTGGCCGGGTCTGCCCTGCTGGCCACAACGCTGGTGGCGCCGGCCGCTCTGCCGGCCGTTGCCACGGCAGCAGTACTGAGCCTGGTTGTGGCACCGCTGGCCGCACTCTGGGGCGACCGCCGGTCGGCCACAGCGGAACAGCGCCTGCGGGCGGGAGTACTGCGGCGCACCTCCGCAGCCCTGGACGCCAGGGCGGAACTCCACGCGAACGGCATCGCCGCAACAGTTCTTGACGCGCTCCGCGCCGAGGACCGCAGGGCAACCAGGGCATCACAGCGCTCAGCCTGGGCGGAAGGCCTTGGCCAGGCCATCACGGTGGCTGCCTGCGGAACGGCGGCCCTGGCCGCTGCCGTGCTGACCGCACCCCAGGTCATCGCCGGTGCCATGGAACCGGCCACGGCTGCGGTCATGGTGCTCCTGCAGCTGGCCCTCGTGGAACCCTACGCAGCCATGGCGACGGCGGTCCGCCAGTATCCTGCGCTGCGTGCAGTCATGCAACGGGTCGCGGAGTCAGGTGTGCTGGACGCCACTAACGCGGAGGCTCCGGAAGGCGACGGAGTCCACCAGCTCCCGCCCCGCCGCGGTGCTGCTGCCGGCGTGGAGCTGGACAACCTAGCGGCTTCGTGGCCCGGAGGGGGAACAGTCTTCGCCGGAGTGTCGGCCGTTGCCGGGCCCGGTTCGTGGCTGGCCGTTACCGGCCCTTCCGGTGCGGGTAAGTCCACCCTGCTCGCGGTCCTGCTGGGATTCCTCCCGGCCGCCGCCGGCCGGGCCGCCGTGACTGGGACGGCAGCCTGGTGCCCGCAGGAGGCGCACCTGTTCGATTCGACGCTTCGCGGCAACCTGCTGCTGGGCCTGCCTGCCCGCGGGAACGGCACCTCCGCCTCCAGTGACGCGGAGCTGGCGGCGGCGTTAACCGCCGTCGGACTCAATGCCCTGGTGTCGCGGCTGCCGGACGGGGTGGATACCCGGATCGGCCCCGGCGGTTCGTTCCTCAGCGGCGGCGAACGGCAGCGGCTTGCCGTGGCCCGGACCATCCTGACGGGCGCCGAGGTGATCCTGCTGGATGAGCCCACTGCCCACCTGGACGCGGAGGCTGGACGGGAAATGCTGGCCGACCTGCGCGCGGGCCTCAAGGGCCGCACGGTGGTGATGGTCACCCACAACCCCGCTGACATCGATCCCGCTGACACGCTCCTGGACTTGTCCGCCGCGTCACTGGCCGGCGCCGCGGGCGGCGCCGGCTTCCGCAACCGGAGGGGAGCCTTCGCTAACCTGATGTCATGCCTGATGCCATGAGGGAGCCCTGGGTGGACTTTCCACGCTGCACTGGCTGCTGGCCGCAGACTTTGACGTGCCGGCCTGGGGCGGCGCTGATTGCCCGGACCACCGAGAACCCGTCTGGTACGAACGCGAGGCCGATCTGCAGCAACAGGTGCAGTCGCGGAAGAATCCGGCGGCCAGCCACACGGTGCCGGGCCTGGACGGTGCGGGAATCCTCCGGGTGTACGCCGGGATCTCGAAGAACCGGGACTCAGACAAGGCACACGGCTTTAGGCCACGCTCCTGGAGGCCGCCGCACGAACTCGTTCGTCTGGCGCAGAATGCGGCCTTCCGGGACCACTGGGGCAGCGAACCCCCGGGATGAGGAATCCTGGTCCTTCACTGTCAGCCACCCGCAGGCCCGTCAGGACCTCAGCGCCGTGGTCCTGGACAGTGCTGCCGGTGAAGTGGCGGCGTATCAGCTGGCCAGCCACGCGGTGAACCGCAGCATGGCGTGGGATAAAGCGCTGTAGTCAGCCGTCCACGTCATGGAGGTGATGGACGACGTCGTGCAGGAAGTACTGCGCCAGCGTCAGGACCGTGAACTCCGAGCCGTTGCTGCGGAGTCCCTTTCTGCCCCACTCCTCCTCGCGGACGCCCGCGAAAGACGCCGCGATCTGCTCGCCCTCTGCCGCCAGTGCCGCACTGACCACGGCGGGGTCGGCGTTGGCGTAGTCCTGTTCCACGGCGGTGCGGTCCTGGTCCCAGTTCTCGAACCGTGCGTCGTCGGAAGCGAGCATCAGGTTCAGCCGCTGGTCGAAAAGGGAAAACACGTCGCGGACATGGCAGGCGTACTCCAGGGCTGACCAGGTGCCCGCATCCGGGCGTTCTGCAACCTCGGGCCGGCGAAGGACCGCCCGCCAGCGCGGCAGCATGCTGGCCACGCTGCCCGGCACGGTAGCCGGGGTGACGGTGGAAGCGTCGAAGGAGCACTCCGGGCACGGCCGGGAGAGCACCCAGGTCCAGTCCTTCTGATCAGGAATGATAGGCATGGCAGCAGTCTAGGACGGATCCGCCCATGCCATGCCCGGGCCCACTGCGTCCACGGCCTGGGACAGCGGAATGCCCGAACCGTCCCTCCTCCCGTGTTCCTGCGGCAACGACCTCGCAACACCGGCCAGTGAGGAGGCTTTCGCCGGCCCATGCCCTGCCCAGCCAAGCAGCAGCGTGTCTTCACCCTTAAGGAAGCGGTGGGCGCGGACACCGGCGGTGGCGCGGCCCTTGGCAGGGTACTCAGCGAAGGCCGTCACCTTGGCGGCGCCGGGTGCGGTCCCCGGCAGGGCGCCGTCGGTACCTGCGATGGTCACCACGACGGCGGCGTCATCGTCCGGCGCCACAGCACCGAAGAACACGACCTGGTCGCCGGCACCGAGCTTGATGCCGGCCATGCCGCCGGCCGTTCTGCCCTGCGCGCGGACGTTGGCGGCGCCGAACCGGAGCAGTTGCGCTTCACGGGTCAAAAACACCAGGTCCGTGTCCTCGGACCCGGCCGGGGCCACGCCCACCACCACGTCCTTGTCCTTCAGCGCAATCACTTCCCAGTCCTCGCGGTTCAGGGGGTAGTCCGGCTGGACCCGCTTGACCACACCCTGGGCCGTACCGATGGCCAGGATCCCATCCAGCGGTGCAAAGGCCACCAGTGATTCACCCTTCAGCAAGGTGATGAAGTCCTTCGCCGGGACACCCCCGGCAAGGTTGGGCAGGCCGGACATCGGCGGCAGCACCGGCATGTCCATGACCTGGAGCCGCAGCATCCGCCCCTGCGAGGTGACAGCGGCGATTTCACCGCGGGCGGAGGTCTTGACCACCGACCGGAACACATCGTGCCTGACGCGGGGGCCTGACTCGGCGAGCGGTTCCTGGTTGGACGTGCGCGCGATTTGGCCCGACGCCGTGAGGATCGCCCAGCAGGGATCGTCGGCGATCTCCAGGGCCAGCGGCGCAGCTTTGCCCTTATTGCCGGGAGCCGCGGCCAGGGCAGCGGCCACCGTCGGGGAGACAGCCTCCGATTCGAGCAGGACGGTCCGGCGCGGCGTACCGTATTTCTCGGCGGTCTCGCCGAGTTCCGTAGACACGAGTTCACGCAGCCGCTGCTCGGAGCCGAGGATGGCTTCGAGCTCGGCAATTTCGCGGCGCAGCTCGTCCTGTTCCTTCTCGAGCTCGATCAGCGAGTATTTGGTCAGCTGGCGCAGCCGCAGCTCCAGGATGTAGTTGGCCTGGATTTCCGAGAGGTCGTAGATGGACATGAGCCGTTCGCGGGCGGCGGAGACCTCGTCAGAGGACCTGATGATCTGGATGACCTCGTCAATGTCCACGATGGCGATCAGCAGACCCTCCACCAGGTGCAGCCGGTCCTTCTTCTTGCCTAGCCGGAACGCCGTCCGCCGGCGGACCACGTCGATGCGGTGGCCGACGTAGACGGACAGCAGATCCACGAGCCCGAGGGTCTGGGGCTGGCCGTCCACCAGCGTCACGTTGTTGATGCCGAACGAGTCTTCCATGGGGGAGTAGCGGTACAGCTGCTGCAGTACGGCGTTCGGGTTGAACCCGTTCTTCAACTCGATGACCAGGCGAAGGCCATGCTTGCGGTCCGTGAGGTCCACGATGTCGCTGATGCCGGTCAGTTTCTTGCCGTTGACGGCATCCTTGATCTTCTCGATCACCTTTTCCGGACCCACCATGTACGGCAATTCGGTGACCACCAGGCCGGTGCGCCGGGCCGAGAGCTGCTCGATCTCCACTTTGGCGCGCGTTTTGAACGAACCGCGGCCGGTGGCGTAGGCGTCGCGGATGCCGTCCAGGCCCACAATCCGGCCGCCCGTGGGAAGGTCCGGCCCGGGGACGAACCGCATGAGGTCATCGAGGGTGGCGTCCGGATGCGCGATCAGGTGCCGTGCCGCGGAGATGACCTCCACCAGGTTGTGCGGGGCCATGTTGGTGGCCATGCCAACGGCGATGCCCGTGGCACCGTTGACCAGCAGGTTGGGAAATGCGGCAGGAAGCACGTCCGGCTGGGTCAGCTGGTTGTCGTAGTTGGGGACGAAGTCCACTACGTCTTCGTCGAGGTGGTCCGTCAGCGTCAGGGCTGCCGCCGCGAGGCGGGCTTCGGTGTACCGGGGAGCCGCCGGTCCGTCGTCGAGCGAGCCGAAGTTGCCGTGGCCGTCAATCAGCGGCAGGCGCAGCGAGAAGTCCTGGGCCATGCGCACCATGGCGTCATAAATCGCCGTGTCGCCGTGGGGATGGAGCTTACCCATGACTTCGCCCACCACCCGGGCGCTCTTAACGTGGCCACGGTCCGGCCGGAGGCCCATCTCGCTCATCATGTACAGGATCCGGCGCTGCACCGGCTTGAGTCCGTCCCTCGCGTCCGGCAGTGCCCGGGAGTAGATCACCGAATAGGCGTACTCCAGGAACGAACCTTCCATTTCGGACGTGACATCGATGTCCACGATATTATCGACGAAATCCTGGGTGGCTTCCCCTGCAGGGGCTGGGCTTTGGCGGCGGGCCATGGGGCTGGTGGATCCTTCTGGGTAACTGGCGGTGCTCTGGTTTGGCGCAGGATTTTTTGGGCAGACGGCCTGCGGCGTCGCTTTGTGGTTAGGCTAAGCCTATGGTGGATCAGCCCGGGGACGGCGAATATCCGGAACATTGGGAAGCCGATGTCGTGCTCCGGGACGGAGGCACCTCGCACCTGAGGCCCATTCACCCCAGTGATGCGGACGCCGTCCAGGCATTCCACGTCGGACAGTCGCAGAACTCAATCTACATGCGCTTCTTCTCCTTTAAAGCCCGGCTGTCCAGCAAGGAGCTCAAGCGCTTTACGGAAGTGGACTACGCGGACCGCGTGGCGCTGGTGATTACCTTCGGCGGCGAAATCCTGGGGATCGGCCGCTACGACAGGCTCGATGAACGCACCGAGGCCGAAGTCGCCTTCAACATTGCCGACGCCCATCAGGGCAGGGGGATCGGCTCCATCCTGCTGGAACACTTGGCCGCGGCCGCCCACGAAAACGGAATCCGCCGGTTCACGGCGGAAGTGCTGCCCGAAAACCGGAAAATGCTGATGGTTTTCGCCGACGCCGGCTACGACGTCAAACGCCATTTCGACGACGGCGTTGTCAGCCTGGAATTCAACATCGGTCCCACGGAAAAATCACGGGCCGTGATGGAGTCACGCGAGCACCGCGCCGAGGCGAGGAGCGTCCGGGACCTGCTGACGCCGTCGTCCATTGCGGTCATCGGTGCCAGCCGCAAATGGGGGACTGTGGGCCACCAACTGCTGGAGCACGTCATTGAAGGCGGCTTTGCCGGGCCGGTGTACGCCATCAATCCTGAGGCGCTGGAACTCGCCGGCATGATGTCGTTCGGCCGCCTTGCCGAAGTTCCGGACCCGGTTCAGCTTGCCGTGATCGCTGTTCCCTACGAGGAAGTACCGGGCGTGGTGGACCAGTGCGCCGACGCAGGGGTCAAGGGGCTGGTGATTGCGTCCTCGGGATTCGCGGACGACGGCGAACGCGGCCTGGCCCGCCAGCGGGACCTCGTGCGGAAGGCTCGGGCCAGCGGAATGCGGGTGATCGGACCGGCATCGCTGGGGATTGTGAACACCCACCCGGATGTTCTGCTCAACGCGTCGATGGCCCCGGCCATGCCGCTCCGTGGCGGGCTGGGACTGTTCAGCCAGTCGGCGGCCATCGGAGTCTCCCTGTACGCGGCGTCCAGCCGGCGGCGGCTGGGACTCTCCACCTTCCTGTCAGCCGGCAACAGGGCCGACATCTCCGGCAACGACATGATGCAGTTCTGGGAGGACGATGCCGACACCACGGCAGTGGGGCTCTACCTGGAGTCCATCGGCAACCCCCGCAAATTTTCCCGGATCGCGCGGCGGCTCGCCCGTACCAAACCGGTGGTGGTGGCGAAGTCCGAGACCATGGGCCTTCGGCTGCCGCCAGGCCACGCCGTCCGGACCACACAGGCGCCCGCCGGGGCACTGGATGCGATGATGCGCCAGGCCGGCGTGATCCGGGTCCAGACCATCGAACAACTAATGGACGTCGCCCAGATTGTCTCCGGCCAACCGCTGCCCGCCGGGCCCGGGCTGGCCATCCTCAGTAACTCCCAGGCGTTGGGCAAAGTTGTGGCGGACAGTGCTGAGGCGCACGGCCTGGCGGTGGACGGCATCGTCACCGACGTGGATCTCGAGGCCGGGATGTCCCTCGCACTGCCGGCCCTCCGACGCAGCCTCCAACACACTCTCGCCTCGGACGCTGTCCACGCCGTGGTGGCCGCGCTGCTGCCCGTCCGGGGCCTGACCGTGGACCGGATCGGCGAGGTCCTGGCCGAATGCTCGGCCGCGGCCGGCAAGCCAGTGGTGGCCGCGTTCACCGGAATCCTCGACCCCTCCGTCTACGTGGAAGGCATGGTGGGGGCCGCGGGGCAGGCCGTCCCCTGCTTCGCCAACGCGGGCGCAGCAGTGGCGGCGCTCGCCGCCGTGGTGCGCTATTCGGAGTGGCTCGCCCGGGAGGCGGGCCACTTCGTGGAGCCCGCCGGCTGCGACCCGGACAGTGCGCAGGTCCTCCTGGACCGCCTGCTCCACGACGTCCACGGAGCCGAGCTGAAAGCCCTGGATCCGTTGTCCACGGCGTCGCTCCTGGCGCACTATGGGATTGCGGTGCTGCCGTCCGCAGGTTTTGAGTCGGCGGATGAAGCGGTTGATGCCGCGGCGGGGCTTGGCTGGCCCGTTGCCCTGAAAACCACCGACCCGGCCCTTCGTCACCGGCTGGATCTGGGCGGAGTGCGCCTGGACATCGAGGATACAGACTCACTGCGCCGGAACATCGTGCAAATGCGGCGCTCGCTGTCCCCCTACGGTTCGTCGTCCCTGGAGGTGCAGTCCATGGCACCTGTGGGGCAGGCCTGTACGTTCCGCGCCATTGAGGATCCTTTGTTGGGGCCGGTAATCTCCTTCGGGCTGGCCGGGGACGCCGTCAACCTGCTGGACGACTGGGCACACCGCGTGCCGCCGCTGTCCGCCGCGGACGTCAAGGACTTCATCCGTGCACCGCGGGCCGCCCGCAAACTCTTCGGCTACCAGGGCCTTCCGGCCGTCGATGTGGACGCCCTGGAAGATCTCGCCGCCAGGCTGGCCTGGATGAAGGACAACCATCCGGAAATTGCCTTGGTCGAATTCAACCCCGTCCTGTGCGGCACCCGCGGCGCGTCCATCCTCGCGGCAGACATCCGGATCGGCAACGCCGCCCGGCGCACGGATAGCGCCCGCCGGGCCATGCTGGGCTGAGCGCGGTTAGCATGTCCCCGGCCGATCTGTGAAAATGGGGGAATGAGCTCACAGCCTTCCCAGTCGACGCCATCCACGCCCGGCAATGACAACCAGGCAACCCGACCTCACAGCTCACACAGCCACACGCCGCAGGCCCAGAGCTTGGACGGCGCGCTCCAGAAGGCCGGCTTCTACCCGCCCCTGGTGGCCGACGTTGTAGACGACGCCCTGGACGGCCGCGAATGCGTGGCCCACCTGGTGCACCTGGAAACCCACTTTGACCGGGCCGAGGTCCGCCGCCACATCACCGTTCTGGTCCTCACCTCCGACATGCTGGTGATCACGCACGTGGATGACCAGCAGCTTGATGATGCCGGCGAACAAATCGTCGCGCAGATTTCCACCGAATCAGTGCCTGTGGCGCAGATCCGCTCCGTGGTCCTCAGTTACATGTATTCCCAGCCGCAGAACTACAAGCCCTCGGATCCGGTCCGGGAGGTCACCCTCGCCATCGCCTGGTCCGGGGGCCAGCGGCTGGACATGGGACCCGCAAGTTGCGGCGATCCGCAGTGCGAGGCCGACCACGGCTACAGCGGCACCATTGCCCAGGAGGACATTGTCCTGCGGATCAGCGCCGAAGCGGACGGCTCCCAGGCCGTGCAGGACGCAAAACTCTTCGCCCGCGCCCTGCGGGCCGTCAACACCGGCTCAGCGGCGCCTGTGCCCTACGCCGCCCAGACGCTCCAGCCACGGCCCCGGACGGGCGTGTTCGCCAACAGGCTCAGCCGCGGGCACCAGCGCTGAGATGCCGGCCCAAGGGAAAACAACCGTCCCGGCAGCTCCGTCCGAAGGGATGACCCGGCCAAACGTGCCGCCCGCTCCCGCTTTTGGCCAGCGCTCCGTCGCTGAGGTCCTCACCAGCGCAGCGGCAAGCCTTGGCGTGGAAGGCTTCACCAACACCCTGGGCCTGCCGCCGGCATCGCGCGTCTGCGTGGTCCTGGCGGACGGCCTCGGCCGGAATCTGCTGAAGCAGAAGTCCGCCCACACGCCGTTCCTGCGCTCCGTGCTGCAGGCCGGGCAGGGCGAGGTACCGGTCTGGCTGGACTCCACCTTCCCGTCGACCACCGCCGCGGCGCTGGCCAGCTTCGGCACCGGGCTCCCGCCCGGCCAGCACGGCATGGTGGGCTACGACGTGCTTGATCCGGAGCAGGACAAGGTGGTCAACATGCTGGGCAACTGGGATCCCAAGGTTGACCCTCTCGCCTGGCAGCCGTTCCCCACCGTGTTCGAGCGGGCCGCTGAGTCTGTCAGCGTGACCACCGTCAGCCTGCCGCAGTTCGGGAACTCGCCCATGACCCAGGCAGCCCTCCGGGGCGGGAATTTCGTCTCCGCCGTCACGTCCCATGCCCGCACCGCTGCCGCCGCCGACGCCATGGCCGCTGCCGGCCCCACGCTGATGTACTTCTACGTCAACGAACTGGATAAGGCCGGCCACCGCCACGGTTGCCAGTCTGAACAATGGGAACACCAGCTCGAAGAGCTCGACGCCACGGTCAAAAGGCTCAATGCGTCCCTTCCCGCCGGGACCACCGTCCTACTCACCGCGGACCACGGCATGCTGGACGTGCCGGAACAGCAGCGGATCGACTACACAGCGGACCCGGCACTTATCGATGGTGTGCGACATACCGCGGGGGAGCCGCGGATGGTGCACCTCTACCTTGAAGACCCCGCCGACGTCCATGGCCGGGAGCGCCTGCTGCACGCCTGGCGAGCCCGTTTCGGCGACAGGATCTGGGCTTTCACCCGGGACGACGCCATAGCAGGCGGCCTGTTCGGGACGCTGCGTCCCGCCGTCGGGCCCCGCATCGGGGACGTACTGGTTGCCGCGCGGGACGCTTTGGCGTTTTACGACACGCGACGCGTGCGGCCGGCCGCGATGGAGGTGGTGGGCCAGCACGGTTCGCTGACCAAAGCCGAACGCGAAGTTCCGCTCCTGTGCTTTAAGGCTGAAGGCAAGGTCCGTGGACGCTGACGCGTCATTCCCGCTTGGTGCCGAAGACGATTTCATCCCAGCTGGGGACGGTTGAGCGCTTGGGCTTAGCCGGCTGCCGCTCAGGCAGTTCTGCACCGTTGTTATGGTGCTGGCCGGACCCGGCTTCGTCGGGACTGGCAGCGTAGGCTGCCCGGCGGGGGCTTCCGCCGCCCAGCAGCTCGTCCAGCCCCACGCTCGGGGCAGCGTGTCCGGGTTGCGTAGGTCCTTCGGCCGGTACCGCGGGCCCTGCCGGGCAAGGGGGGGACGCCACAATGGTGATTTCCCTGGTTTCGGTGCTGACGCCGTCGTGCAGTTTCAGGTTGTCCTGATCATCATCGTTGCGGTGCGGCGGAATGAGACTCAGGCGGGCGAGCATGGACGGCCGGCCGTCACGCCTGCGAGTCAGGGCCTCCGGCTGGCCAGCCGGCGCCGTGTTGTCTGGACCGGTGCTTTCGATGCCAGCCGGTTCCCGGTTGTCCTCTTCCGTGTCTTCGCCGGCTCCATGCTCCGGCTCAGGCACTACCTCCGACGGACGGGGATGCGCTGCCGGGACGCCGTGGGTCAGCAGCAGCGCCAAAGCATCGTCAGCGTCCTCGTCCACGCCCAGGCGCTGGCCGCGGCGGGAACGGAGCATATCAAGCAGTCCGTCGGATTCCTTGGCCTGGAGAATGGGCTGCGGGCCCGTTGCGTTGCGGGCGGCCGCTTCGGCATCGGTTTCAAAGTCGAAAGGCCGGTCCGAGACCGCCGTCAGCCGGCGGGCCGGAACAGGGCCGTCCAGGGGCTCCAGCTCGCTGAGTTGCTGGGCCCAGCGGTTGGCGTTCTGCAATGACCTGCGGGCGGGGCTGAAGGTCCACAGCGCCGGGGGCTCCTCGCCGATGCCGGCCGTGCCAGCCGTTTTGGCGTTGAACCGGGCCGCCACCGTCCAATTGCCGTCCTGGCGCCGCCACGAATCCCATTCCACCGAGGACGGTTCAATCCCGTGGGCTGATAGCCGGTGGTTGACCATGTCGTGGAGGGTGGCAGGATTCTCACCAAATACGGAGCGGTAGGCGTCATGGCCGGGGGAGGGCGAAGCCACCTCAATCTTGCGCGCCTGTTGGGCCACATATTCCCGCTCGGCGAGGACAGGGCCCTCATAGCGTTCCACTTTGGCAAGGGGCAGCCCGGAGAGCTCCGCCACGTCCGCTGCGGTGGCGCCGCTGCGGATCCTCGCCTGGATGTCCCGCGGGGACATGGCAATGGGCGCAGCCGCCGATGCTGCTTTCGCCGAAGACCGGCTGGCCGCCCGCAGTGCTTCATCGATCGGCAGCTGGAACATCTCGCCGCCGGCACCGCTCAACAGGAGATGCTCTCCGTCGTCGTGTACGCCTACAAGCCGTAGATCCTGCATACAAATCCTCCACCCTGGCATTACTATCAATCGAAACTCTGCCACTCAAGGGCGCAGTTTTGGGTGAGGAGCAAGGGCGCGCCGCAATATTCCGCGACTTTCGTGCGCCGGGGCAGCAACCTGCGGTGCGTGGCAGGCTCCGGGCTTCCCGCGGCCGACCTCTCCGGCGGGAGCTATTTCCCTGACAGGGCGGCGGTGAGTTCCTCGGGCCGCCGGGACGAGGTCAGCCAGTAGGGCGTCCGGTCTGACGGGTCGGTGATTTCGATCCGCACCACCGGGTCGATCCAGCCCCGGATGCACAGGTAGGCGAGACCATTGAGCCTGGTGCCCCGCTCGGCGGTGGCTTCCTTGCCCCGAAAGGCTCCTGCAGCGCCGATGAAACGGCGTTCGATGGTGGCCCGGCCAACGGTGAGGGCGTCGTCCGTGACCAGGATGGTGGGGGTGGAAATCACCAGCAGGACAGCGATAATCGCGAAGAGCACCCCTGCGGCCGTGTAACCCGCCCCCAAGCTGATCGGGGCGAAGACGAGGATGCCGGCGCCGGAGACGCCCGCCGCGATGATCCAGATCCAGATATTGGGCCACAGCTTCTCCCGGTAGACCGCCGGGGTGCCTGCAGAGTGGGTATTGGGGACGTGGGCAGCGGAACTGGATTCGGGCATGCCATCAGCTTTTCATCTTTGGCCCGGTAATTCACCTTGGCGTCCTCGTCCGGGCCTTTTCAGCCAGGCCTTGGGCCAGTTGGCCGTCAGCGCATCTAGGAGGGAAGTGCGGCTGGGCGTTAGAGTGAGTGATTGTGACTGACGAACTTGCCACTCTTAAGACCGTTCCTGACAGTGCGCCGGGAGGCTCTGCGCCGGAAGCTGCCGTGGCCGCCGGTGCCCCGACCCTGCAAGTCCAGCTGAAAATGCTCGACGCCGGGCTGGAGGCTCCGTCCTACGCCCACCCCGGTGATGCGGGTGCGGACCTCCGTGCCAGGGATGATGTGGTGTTGCAGCCGGGGGAGCGGAAGCTGGTGCCCACGGGTGTCGCCATCGCCCTTCCGGAGGGCTTTGTTGCCCTGATCCATCCCCGTTCAGGGCTTGCCACGAAGCTCGGGCTGACCATCGTCAACGCACCGGGCACCGTGGATGCCGGCTACCGCGGGGAAATTTCGGTCACCTTGTTGAATACTGATTCCCGGGAAGCCATCCAGCTGCGGCGCGGCGATAGAATTGCACAGATGGTGATCCAGCGCGTGGAGTACGCCCAGTTTGTCCCGGTCAACGAATTGAGTGAATCGGTGCGGGGAGCCGGCGGATTCGGATCCACCGGCGGATTCACCCCGCAAAACGCCTGACACCCGCCACACTGTGGCACCCTGGAGCTGGCTGGCGGCGGCAGCGAATATTTGCGGCAGGCCCCAAAGGCCGGCCGGGCACTTTCACAACTAAGGAGACAACCCCATGGTTTTTGGGCTCGGCCGGAAATCCAAGAAAGAACAGGCCGCCGAACCGGATGAATCCCCCGCCTCAGCGGGATCAGAGGATTCTGCCGGGAACAGTTCGGCGGACACCGGTCCACGGGTTAATGGCCCCTTTGATGTTTCCGAGGTCGCCAGCCGCGACGGCTACGTGGATCTCGGTGCGCTTCTGATCGCGCCGAGCGAGGGGCTCCAGCTCCGGCTTGAGGTTGAGGAAGCCACCCAGCGCGTGGTGGCTGTGACCATGGACCTCAACGGCTCCAGCCTGCAGCTGCAGGCTTTTGCTGCCCCCAAGACTGAGGGTCTCTGGGAAGAGATCCGCGAGCAGATCGGGCAGTCCGTGGGAAGCCAGGGCGGCCAGGTCGAAGAGGTCCAGGGTGCCTTCGGAACCGAGCTGGTGGCGAAGCTGCCCGCCGGTGCCCCGGACGGGAGCCAGGGCTACCGGGTAGCCCGCTTCATCGGCGTCGACGGACCGCGGTGGTTCCTGCGCGGCGTCCTGGGCGGGGAAGCCGCGATGGAGCGTGAGGCCGCCGCTCCGCTGGAGGCCCTGTTCCGCCGGATTGTGGTAATCCGCGGCGACAGCCCCATGCCGCCGCGCGACCTGCTGCAATTGCGCCTGCCCAAGGATGCCAGCGTCAATCCGCCGCCTGGCGGCCCCGAGGTCAAGGAGCCCGAGCGCGGCCCGGAAGTTACGCAGATTGGCTGATTCCCGCCAAGGTTCACTGGACCCGTCCCCGTCGGGTGCCGGGATGCCTGTCAGCCGGCTCCCGGAAAAGGGCCGTGTGGTGTGCCACGGGTACATTGAATCGGTAACCTACATGCCCGCAGACCAGAGCCCGGCGTTCACAGCCACTCTCACGGACGCTGACGTTCCGAGTTCCGGCTCCGGGCCGGTACATGGCAGTGGCGGGCGCCTGCGCGTGGTCTGGCTGGGACGGCGCCGGGTGCAGGGTATCGACGCCGGGACGGAAGTCCGCGTCGAGGGCATGGTGACGCAAAGCCACGGACTGCCCACCATCTTCAATCCGCGCTACGAAATACTTTCCTCCCAGGAGCACGAATGACCCCGTCCCAGTTGCCCGAGCCGCCCTCCGGACCAGGCCCCTTCCCTCCTGAGCCGTCCCGCACCCAGCCACCCCGCCCCGAGGCGTCCGGCATGGAACCGTCCCGCCCCAAACCGTACGGGACAGAACAGTCACGCGATGAGGCGTCCGGAACAGATCCGTCCCCCATGGCGGGCCTCGCGGCGGACTACGCCGCTAAAGCAGGCCTCCACCGCACCCACGACGGCCGCATCGATGTCCTCAAGACCGCCGGTGGAGTCCAGGGCATAGCGGAGAGCATCGTGCCGGGCCTGGTGTTCCTGGTGGCGTTCACCATCACCCGTGACCTGACACCGGCGCTGGTGGCTGCGCTGGTTTCGGCCGCAGTCTTTTCCGTGCTGCGTCTTGTCCAGCGCCGCCCGCTGACCCAGGCGCTGGCCGGCATTGTGGGAGTAGGCATTTCGGCCTGGTTCGCCAACACCACCGGAAAGGTGGAGGACTTTTATCTGCCCGGCTTTTTCACCAACGCCGCCTACATTCTGGCCATGGTCATTTCCATCGCGATCAAGTGGCCAGTGGCCGGCCTGCTGTTCGGCTTCATCCGCAACGAAGGCCTTGACTGGCGCAAGAACCCCGTCAGGCTCAAGGCCTACCGCCTGGGCACGTGGATCATCGTGGCGGTCCTGGTGCTTCGGCTGGTGGTCCAGGTTCCCCTGTACCTGATGGGGGAGGACGGCCTGGCCGCCCTCGCCACCACACGGCTGATCATGGCGGCGCCGCTGTACATCCTCGGCGTCTGGATTGCGTGGCTGGTCACCCGGCCGGCGCCGGCCGGCGCCGATTATCAGCCGCCGAAGCCGTCGTCCTCCGGGGCCTGAACCTCGGCGGCCTGGGCGCCTTCCGGCTCCCGGGCATCATCCGCAGCCTGGGCTGATTCCGGGGACAACAGTGCCCGCAGCTCATCCTCGGCGGCGATGGTGGTGACAAAAAACAGTTCGTCGCCGCCGTCGATCACGTCGTCGCGGCTCGGCGTGATGGGCGCATGGTCCCGGAGGATAGCCACCAGCGTGGAGTCCTCGGGCCACCGGATGTCGCCCACCGTCAGGCCAATGACATGGGAATCGTGCGGCACCGTGAACTCCACCAGCGCGGAAACACCAGTCTGAAGCGTCAGCAGCCTGACCAGGTCACCGATTTCCACTGCCTCTTCGACCAGCGCGGTCATCAGCTGGGGGGTGTTGACGGCTACGTCCACGCCCCAGGAATCGTTGAACATCCAGTCGTTCTTGGGGTTGTTGACCCGGCCCACCGTGCGGCCCACGCCGAATTCAGTCTTGGCCAGGAGTGAGACCACCAGGTTCACCTTGTCATCCCCGGTGGCTGAAACCACGACGTCGGCGTCCACCAACTTTGCGCCCTGCAGGGTGCTGAGCTCGCAGGCGTCGCCCACGAGCCAGTGCGCGCCGCGCAGCCCGCTGCGTCCAATGACCTCAGGCTTGAGGTCGATCAGCAGGATGTCGTGTTTGTGCGCCAGCAGTTCCCTGGCGATCGATGATCCAACGCTGCCCGCGCCGACGATAACAACTTTCACTACAACTCCTTAGCGGGTGCTTTGGCCAGGATCTGGGCGACCTGGGAACTGCGGTCCACCGGCAGCATGGCGTGCACGGTATCGCCGTCCTGGTACAAGGTGCCGGATTCGGGCAGTGTGCCCTCGCCGAACCGGGTCAGGTATGCCACCCGGACGTCGGCGGCTTTTTCGATCTCACTGATCCGATGGCCGATCCACCCGGCGTCGAGATCCACTTCCGCGAGCACCAGCCGGCCGGAGGGTTCGCGGAAGTCCCCTGCGAGGTGCTGCTCCGGAAGAATGCGGCGCAACACCTGGTCCGCGCTCCAGCGGACGGCCGCAACTGTGGGGATCCCGAGCCGCTGGTAGATTTCGGCCCGGCCGGGGTCGTAGATCCTGGCCACGACGTGGGGGACATGGAAGGTCTCGCGTGCGACGCGGGTGGCCAGGATGTTGGAGTTGTCGCCGCTCGATACGGCGGCGAACGCGTAGGCGTCGGCCACTCCGGCCTGCTGCAGGGTGTCCCGGTCAAAGCCCACCCCGGTGACTTTGCGTCCGGTGAAGCCCTGCCGAAGCCGGCGGAATGCGCGGTCGTCCTGGTCAATGATGGCGACGGAATGACCGGCGTCCTCCAGCGTGTGCGCGAGAGTAGCCCCTACCCGGCCACATCCCATAATCACGAAATGCGCCACCGTATCTCCTTAACTTCCGTAGCTTGTTGCTGCTGCTAGAACTCTACCGGCACCGCGCGTGCAGAGGCCGCCCGGGCGCCGTCATGACATGGGCAGGGAATAAGACTAGCTTTGTGGAGTGCTGACAATACTCAATGCCGTGAAACGGGTGCTGGTGGGCAGGCCCTTCAGGAATGACAGGCTCGCCCACACCTTGCTGCCCAAACGCATTGCACTCCCGATTTTCGCCTCCGACGCCTTGTCGTCCGTGGCGTATGCTCCCGACGAAATCCTCCTGACACTGGCATTGGCCGGAGTCAGTGCCGTGGCCTTTTCGCCGTGGGTGGGGCTGGCAGTTATGGTGGTCCTGCTGACCGTCGTCGCGTCCTACCGGCAGAACGTGCACGCGTACCCCTCCGGCGGCGGGGATTATGAGATCGCCAACGAAAACATGGGCAGGTTTGCCGGGCTGACGGTGGCATCGGCGCTCCTGGTGGACTACGTCCTGACAGTTGCGGTCTCGATGTCTTCGGCGGCCGCCTACCTCACCACGGCAGTGCCCTCCCTGCACGGACAACAGGCGCTCATCGCCACGATCGGCGTCGTTATCCTCGCGCTGGTCAACCTGCGCGGAATCAAGGAAGCAGGGAGCGTTTTCGCCGTCCCCACCTATATTTTTATGGCCTCGATCCTGGGCATGACTGTGGTGGGCATCTTCCAGGTCGCCACCGGCCAGTTGGGTGAGGCGCCCTCGGCGGCCTTCGAGATTGTGCCGGCTCCCGGTTTCGACGAAGGGTTGGTAGGACTTGCCGGCGCCTTCCTGTTGCTGCGGGCGTTCTCCTCCGGCGCTGCTGCCCTGACCGGTGTCGAAGCCATCAGCAACGGGGTGCCCAACTTCAAGGTTCCCAAGAGCAAAAACGCGGCCACCACCCTGCTGCTGCTCGGCACCATCGGTGCAGCGATGCTGGCCGGCATCATGTTCCTGGCCAACGCCACGAAGGTCCACATCGTGCTCGATCCGGCGCGGGAGTTCCTCCTGGACGGGCAGCCGCTGCCCGAAGACTACGTCCAGAATCCGGCCATCAGCCAGATCGCCCAGACCATCTTCGGGCCCGGGTCCATCGCCTTCTACATCGTGGTGGCGGCTACCGGCGTGATCCTGGTGTTCGCCTCGAACACCGCTTTTAACGGCTTTCCGGTCCTGGGCTCCATCCTCGCCCAGGACGGCTACCTTCCCCGTCAGTTGCGGACCAGGGGAGACCGCCTGGCGTTCAGCAACGGTGTCCTGGCCCTGGCTGCCGGAGCTCTGGTGCTGATCATTTCCTTCAACGCCGATGTCACCAAGCTGATCCAGCTTTATATCGTGGGTGTCTTTATTTCATTCACCGCGAGCCAGCTGGGCATGATCAGGCACTGGGGGAGGCATCTTAAGCTCGCCAAGGACAAGACCATCCGGCGCCGGATGATGAAGTCCCGCACCATCAACAGCATCGGCTTCGGCATGACGGCCTTGGTGCTGGTGATCGTCCTGATCACCAAGTTCGAACAGGGCGCCTGGATCGCGCTGCTGGCCATGTTCATCCTGTTCCTGATTATGTGGAGCATCCGGGCGCACTACGATAACGTTGCCAAGGAGTTGGCGGTGGATGAGGATTCCTCCCCTCGCGCCCTGCCCTCTCGCGTGCACGCCGTCCTGCTCGTCTCGCATGTGCGCAAACCTGTGCTGCGTGCCTTGGCCTACGCACGGGCGTCGCGGCCGTCACGGCTGGACGCCATCACTGTGGACATCAACGCCGAGGAAACCGCGCACACGGTGGCGGATTGGGAGAAGCTGGAAATCCCCGTGCCGCTGACTGTACTCGCCAGTCCCTACCGGGAAACCATCACGCCCATCATGGAATACGTGAAGAACATGCGGCGCGATTCCCCCCGCGACCTGATTGTGGTCTACATACCGGAATACGTGGTGGGGAAGTGGTGGGAACAGCTGGTTCACAACCAGACTGCACTGCGCATCAAGACCCGGCTGCACTTCGAACCTGGCGTGATGGTGGCCAGCGTCCCGTGGCAGCTTAAATCATCCGAAGAAGCAAAGAACCTGCAGGATACCCAATGAGCACCCAGTCCCAGTCCCCTTCCACTGCCGCTCCCGCACAAGAGGCCGTCGAGCTGGTGCTCGACGTTGGCCCGGTGGCCCACGGCGGCCACTGCGTGGCCCGCCACGAGGGCAGGGTGATCTTTGTCCGGCACGGCATTCCCGGCGAAAAGATACGTGCCCGCCTGACCGAGGCGGGGGAGTCAGCAAAATTCTGGCGCGCCGATGTGGTGGAGGTGCTGGCCGCTTCCCCGGACCGCGTAGGCCACTTCTGGCACGCGGCGGACGCCCTCCGTTCCTGGCAGCACGGGCACCCGCCGGTGGGCGGCGCCGAATTCGGCCATATCGCGCTGGCCCGCCAGCGCGGACTTAAATCGGCGGTCCTGGCCGAACAGCTTAAGCGGCTCGCCGGCGTCGAACGTTTGCCCGATGGCCAGGACGCCGGAAACCTGGTGGAGGCCGTTGAGGGGAGCGGTGCGGGCGCGGAGGCAGGGTCAGGGACGGACGCAACGTACGACGCCGGCACCGGCCTGGGGTGGCGGACCCGCGTCAGTTTTTCGGTCACCACCGCTGGGAAACTGGGCATGCACGCCCACCGTTCGGACCACATCATTCCTGTCCGGGAGATGCCCCTGGCAGCCGCCGGTATCAACCAGCTGCGCTTGTGGGACCTGGATTTCCAAGGCATCGAGCGCGTTGAGGTGGCCGCGCCGTCAAACGGCTCGCGCCCCCTGGTGCTGCTCGCCCCCGCTCCCGGCACCAGCCCCAAGCGGCTCAATGCCGTGGCGTCCCAGCTTCCGGACCATGTCTCTGTGGCCGCCTTCGACCCCCTCACCGAAGAAGTCCGGCAATTGCGGGGCCGCACATGGGTCCAGGAGTCAGCGGCCGGCCACGACTACCGGGTGACCGGTGCTGGTTTCTGGCAGATCCACCGCGACGCGCCCGGGACACTTGTGGGTGCCGTCACAGAATTCCTCCAGAACGGCGGCTTCCTCGCGCCGGGCTCCGTGGTGGCCGACCTGTACGCGGGAGCCGGGCTGTTCACGGCACCGCTGGCGGACGCGGTGGGCCAGACCGGGTCTGTGCTCTCCGTGGAGGGTGCTCCGGGAACCAGTCGGGACGCCCGCAAAAACCTGCACGAAGCGCCGCAGGTGGAAATTGTGCAGGGACGGGTGGAGCGCATTCTCCGCCAGAAACAGCGGAATTTCGACGCCATTGTGCTGGATCCGCCCCGGGCGGGGGCCGGCAAGGCCGTGGTCAGCCAGCTGATAGCTGCGGGGCCCCGGGCGGTGGCCTACATTTCCTGTGATCCGGCATCATTTGCACGCGATGTGGGGTACTTCCAGCAGGCGGGGTGGTCCTTGGCCGGGCTTCGCGGCTTTGACCTGTATCCGCACACGCACCACTTGGAGACGGTCGCGTTGCTGACGCCTCACCAGTGACAGCACGCCTGAGTGGACTACGATGGCGGTAGTAATCCCGCGTCGCGCCTGGTATTCCCATGGCTGGCCCCTGAATTCTGGCGGCCTGCGCTGATTAGGCCTGCCTAACTAGCAAGCGGTGTACCGCACGACAAAGATGAAACTGTTGCGAGAGGAGTCCTGCGATGAGCATTGTGGACAGCTTCGGTTCAAAAGGCAAACTTAATGTAGCCGGAACCGAATACGAAATTTTCCGGTTGAACTCCGTTGAAGGTGCAGAAAACCTTCCGTTCAGCCTCAAGGTATTGCTTGAAAACCTGTTGAGGACCGAGGACGGCGCGAACATCACTGCCGATCACGTGCGCGCCTTGGCGGGCTGGGATCCTAATGCCCAGCCCGATACAGAAATCCAGTTCACGCCTGCCCGCGTGATCATGCAGGACTTCACCGGCGTCCCGTGCGTGGTGGACCTGGCGACAATGCGTGAAGCCGTCAAGGAACTGGGCGGCGATCCCAAGCGGGTCAACCCCCTGGCCCCCGCGGAAATGGTCATTGACCACTCCGTGCAGATTGACGTTTTCGGTAACTCCGGCGCACTGGAGCGCAACATGGAGATCGAATACCAGCGGAACGGTGAGCGTTACCAGTTCCTGCGCTGGGGCCAGACGGCCTTTGATGACTTCAAGGTTGTTCCGCCGGGAACCGGCATTGTGCACCAGGTCAACATCGAATACCTGGCGCGCACGGTCATGACCCGCGAAATCGACGGCGTTGTCCGGGCCTACCCCGACACCTGCGTTGGTACCGACTCGCACACCACCATGGTCAATGGCCTGGGTGTCCTGGGCTGGGGCGTGGGTGGCATCGAAGCCGAAGCGGCCATGCTGGGACAGCCTGTCTCGATGCTCATCCCGCGTGTTGTTGGCTTCAAGCTGACCGGGTCCATCCCGGCCGGCGCCACCGCCACCGACGTTGTGCTGACCATCACCGAGCAGCTGCGCAAGCACGGTGTTGTTGGTAAGTTCGTGGAATTCTACGGCGAGGGCGTTGCCGCGGTGCCGCTCGCGAACCGTGCCACCATCGGCAACATGAGCCCGGAATTCGGTTCCACCGCCGCAATGTTCCCGATCGACGACGTCACATTGGATTACCTGCGGCTCACCGGCCGTTCGGACGAGAATGTGGCACTCGTGGAGTCCTACGCGAAGGAACAGGGCCTCTGGCACGATCCGTCGCATGAGATCAAGTTCTCCGAGTACCTCGAACTGGACCTGTCCACGGTTGTTCCGTCCATCTCCGGCCCGAAGCGTCCGCAGGACCGCATCGAGCTAACGGATGCCAAGGAGCAGTTCCGCAAGGACATCCACAACTACGTCGCCATCGAAGACGGCAGCGTGGACGAGTCCCTGGACGAATCGTTCCCGGCCTCGGACGCACCGTCCTTCACGCACGCCGACTCGCACACCACCGAGACCAGCCGTGTTGTGTCCGCCGCGAACGGCGCCGACGGGCGTCCGAGCAGCCCGGTGCACATCAAGACTGAAGATGGCCGCGAGTTCGAACTGGACCACGGAGCGGTCTCCATCGCTTCGATCACGTCCTGCACCAACACGTCCAACCCGTCGGTGATGCTGGCAGCCGCGCTGCTGGCCCGCAACGCCGTCGACAAGGGCCTGGTGTCGAAGCCGTGGGTCAAGACCTCCGTGGCCCCCGGTTCCAAGGTAGTCACCGACTACTACGAGAAGTCAGGCCTGACGCCGTACCTGGAGAAGCTCGGCTTCTACATCGTGGGCTACGGCTGCGCCACCTGCATTGGCAACTCCGGCCCGCTGGACGCCGAAATCTCGGAAGCCATCCAGGCCAACGACCTTTCCGTCACCGCGGTGCTCTCCGGTAACCGCAACTTCGAAGGCCGGATCAACCCGGACGTGAAGATGAACTACCTGGCCTCCCCGCCGCTTGTCATCGCTTACGCCCTGGCCGGGTCCATGGACTTCGACTTCGACACCGATTCCCTGGGCAAGGACGAAGCCGGCAATGACGTTTTCCTGAAGGACATCTGGCCCAACCCGGTCGAGGTCCAGCAGGTCATCGATTCCTCGATCGACAAGGACATGTTCGCCCGCGGCTACGAGGGTGTTTTTGACGGCGACGCACGCTGGAAGGCGCTCGACACGCCGGCCGGCGACACCTTCGCCTGGGATCCGAACTCCACGTACGTGCGGAAGCCCCCGTACTTCGACGGCATTAAAGCACAGCCGGAGCCCGTCCAGGACATCACCGGCGCACGCGTGCTGCTGAAGCTGGGCGACTCGGTCACCACCGACCACATCTCCCCGGCCGGTTCCTTCAAGTCGGACACCCCCGCCGGCCAGTACCTCCTGGCCAACGGTGTGGAGCGCAAGGACTTCAACTCCTATGGCTCACGCCGTGGCAACCACGAAGTCATGATCCGCGGCACGTTCGCGAACATCCGCATCAAGAACCAGCTGCTCGACGGCGTCGAGGGTGGCTTCACCCGCGATTTCAGCCAGGCAGACGGTCCGCAGGCGAACGTCTACGACGCCGCTCAGAACTACCAGGCAGCCGGCACCCCGCTGGTAGTCCTGGCGGGCAAGGAATACGGCTCCGGATCCTCCCGCGACTGGGCTGCGAAGGGTACGGCGCTCCTGGGCGTCAAGGCCGTCGTCGCCGAAAGCTACGAGCGCATCCACCGCTCCAACCTGATCGGCATGGGCGTCCTGCCCCTGCAGTTCCCGGCTGGAGAATCTGCCGCCACCCTGGGCCTGACCGGCACGGAATCCTTCTCGGTTGAGGGCGTCACCGCCCTGAACGAAGGCACCACGCCCAAGACCCTCAAGGTCACGGCCACAGCAGAAGACGGCTCCGCCAAGTCCTTCGATGCAGTACTCCGCATCGATACCCCGGGCGAGGCCGACTACTACCGCAACGGCGGCATCCTGCAGTACGTCCTGCGCCAGATCTCCGCAAACTAGCCGGTAACTGAACCCACGCAGCAGCCTTTTGAAGCCCCGGCCGGTCACCGACCAGCCGGGGCTTCGGCTTTGCATTTCAACCAAGGCGTTAGAGTTATTAGGCACGTCTACCACCCGAAGGAGGGGTCATTGGGAATCTTGGACACCATCCGGAATCCGCAGGACCTGAACGGACTGTCCCAGGGGCAGCTCGAAGAACTGGCTGATGAGGTCAGGAGTTTCCTGATCACCAATGTCTCCCAGACGGGTGGACACCTGGGTCCCAACCTCGGTGTTGTGGAACTGACGCTGGCCCTGCACCGCATCTTCGATTCGCCGCGGGACAGTATCGTGTTCGACACGGGCCACCAGTCCTACGTGCACAAACTCCTGACCGGTCGCCAGGACTTCCGCACCCTGCGCCAGCAGGGCGGGATGTCCGGCTACCCGTCCCGCGCCGAGTCAGAGCACGACATCGTGGAAAGCTCGCATGCGTCTTCCTCCCTGTCCTGGGCGGACGGTATTTCCCGCGCCAGGCAGCTGACCGGGGAAGGTGACCGCTACGTGGTTGCCGTCGTCGGTGACGGTGCCCTGACCGGCGGCATGGCCTGGGAAGCCATCAACAACATTGCGGCGGACAAACGCCGCCGCGTAGTGATTGTTGTTAATGACAACGGCCGCTCATATGCGCCCACGGTCGGCGGCTTCGCGGACTATCTGGCCTCGCTTCGCCCCACTATCGACTCCTTTCGCGCTGCTCCGGCCTATGAGGGCACGCTGGACTGGTGGAAGAAAAAACTCCAGAGTGGCGGCCCGATGGGCCAGTTCACTTACAAGAGTCTGCATGCCATGAAAAAAGGCATCAAGGACTGGTGGGCTCCACAGGGGATGTTCGAGGGCCTCGGCATGAAGTACATCGGCCCCGTGGACGGCCACAACCTCCAGGCCATGGAGCACGCCCTCTCCACCGCCCGGACCTATGCAGGGCCCGTGATTGTCCATGCCATGACCGAAAAGGGCCATGGCTACGCTCCGGCCCGGGCGCATGAGGCCGATCAGTTCCATGCCGTAGGCATTATCGACCCCGAAACCGGAGAACCCACCGGAGCCTCCGGTGCACAGTCCTGGACGTCTGTCTTTGCCGACGAGATCTCGGTCATCTCCGATGAGCGCGCTGACATTGTGGGCATCACGGGGGCCATGCTGATCCCCGTGGGCCTGCACAAGTTCGCCGCCAAGCACCCGGACCGCGTGATCGACGTCGGCATTGCCGAACAGCACGCACTCACCTCCGCAGCGGGCATGGCTTTCGGTGGCCTCCACCCCGTCGTGGCCCTGTATGCCACCTTCCTGAACCGTGCGTTCGACCAGCTCCTGATGGACGTCGCCCTGCATAAGGCCGGCGTCACCATCGTGTTGGACCGGGCCGGCGTGACCGGGCCGGACGGCGCCAGCCACCACGGCATGTGGGACATGGCCATGGTCCAGATTGTGCCCGGACTGCACCTTGCCGCGCCACGGGACGCCTCCCGGTTGCGGGAGGAACTCCGCGAAGCTGTGGCCATCAACGACGCCCCCACAGTGGTGCGTTTCTCCAAGGGCTCGGTGGGCGCCGAAGTGGAAGCCCTCGAACGGTTGAGCGACGGTGTCGACGTGCTGGCCCGCCGCCCCGCAGGTTCCAGCGAAAACGATGTCCTGATAGTCAGCGTCGGCGCAATGTCCGAACTCGCCTTGGACGTCTCCAACCGGCTCGGCGCCCAGGGCATCAGCACCACCGTGGTGGATCCGCGCTGGGTATTGCCCGTGCGCCGTTCCATCATTGCGCTGGCCTCCCACCACCGGCTGGTCATTTGCATCGAGGATGGCGTCAGGGCCGGCGGCGTAGGGTCACGCATCCGGCAGGAGATGCGCGCGGCCGGGGTGGACACCGCCTTAAACGAGGTGGGGCTTCCTGCTGAATTCCTGGATCACGGTACCCGGAGCCAGGTCATGGAACGCGTGGGACTGACAGCACAGCAGGTCACGCACGACGTCGTCGCCCAGGTTTTGGGCACAAAGGTCCCGTTTGCGCGGCCCCTGCCCGGCCAGGAGCACCCCACCACCGGCAGTCTTCCGATTCTGTGAGGGAAGAAGACGCACTGAAGTATCCGGGCGCAGCAGCGGAAAGAGGACCGGCGACGCATACCAGCACCACGCGGGTTCCAGCCGACCTGCAGCCCGGCCAGCTGGTGGTGGCGCGCAACAGGAAATGGAACGGCAAAGCCCACTGGGTGGTTCCGGGGCGCTACCTGGGGGAGGACCGGCACGGCTGGTGGATCTTCCAAGGGACGAACGAGTTCTGCTCCCGGCCCGGTGCGGCGTTCTACACCCAGTCCGATGCCGTGCTGCTGGTACCGCGTTCCGGAGACTGGGTTGCAACGTTCTACGATTCGGCCCACCCCAGCGGGGTCCGGGTCTACGTCGACCTGGCAGTTGCCCATGAGTGGACGGAGATCCGGGCGGCCGTCACCGAGTTCCATGTCATCGACATGGACCTGGACGTCATCCGGATGGCGGGGCGTGGCGTCTTCATTGACGACCAGGACGAGTTCGCCGAGCACCGGATCGCCATGAACTACCCGGACCGGCTGGTGGACGATATCCAGGCGGCCGCGGACGAGCTATATCAGGCCGTCAAGGCACAGCACGCACCGTTCGACGGCACCCACGTCGAATGGTTCACGAAGGGACGGGCATGAGCGGAATTATCAGGGTCTACAAACGGGACGACGAGGGAGCGCTGCACTTCCGCGAAGGCTGGTTTGACGAGGACTACAGCCAGTTTGTGATGAACTACGGTGTGGTGGGCCACCAGAGCAAGACCGAAGAGACAGACGTTGCGGACGCCGCTGCCGCGGAGGGACTGATGGACGCCTTTGCGGTCCAGTGTGGCGAGGACGGCTACGCCGAGATCCCTGAGGAAGAACAGTTCTGGGTGGTTGCCCAGTTCGCCCTCAAGACCAAGGACGGCACCGAGAGGGACCGCTACCTTGAGGAGAAAGCCAAGGACGCCCTCATCAGCCATCTGGCCTGGCGTGGACTGGGTACCGTTGAACGCTCCGAGTTCAGCGACTACAAGCTGAACATCTTCTGCCTCTGCCCTGAGGTGAACAAGGCTGTCAGCGCCATCAAGATCTGCAGCCGTGGTGAGGACCTGGACTTCACCAAGCTGAGCATCGGCGCCGCACCCTGCAAGGAACCGGCCAACTTCAAACTCAAGCACTCGGCGAAACCCGCCAACAGCTTCAGCGTTTAGGGGATCTCCGTGACTGAATACCGCCGCCTGGGAAAGTCCGGGCTGACCGTCTCCGTGGTGGGGCTCGGCTGCAACAACCTGGGCCGCGCCCAAACGGTGACCGAGTCACAGGAGGGGACGGACGCCGTCGTGCATGCCGCCCTCGACGCCGGGGTGACGCTCTTCGACGTTGCCGACAACTACGGGCGCGAGCCCGGACTCAGCGAAACGATGCTGGGTAAGGCCCTGGCCGGCCGGCGCGATGAGGCCGTGGTGGCCACCAAGTTCGGGATGAACATGCGCGGAGCCAACGGACCAGACTACGGTGCCAGGGGCTCCCGGCGCTACATCATCCGCGCCGCCGAAGCCTCACTGCGCCGCCTCGGTACTGACTGGATCGACCTGTACCAGTTCCATACTCCGGACCCGCTGACCCCCATCGAGGAAACCCTGTCCGCCCTCGATGACCTCGTCACCAGCGGCAAGGTGCGCTACATCGGGCACTCAAACCGCGCCGGCTGGCAGATCGCCGAGGCCGAATTTGTGGCCCGCGCAGCCGGCGGGGCGCGCTTTATCTCCACCCAGAACCACTACAACCTCCTGGATCGGCGGGCCGAACTGGAAGTCACTCCGGTGGCGGAAGCCTACGGCTTGGGCGTCCTGCCGTATTTCCCGCTGGCCAACGGGCTGCTCACCGGAAAATACGCGCCGGACAAGGCGCCGGAAGGTTCCCGGCTCAGCCATACCCGAACCCACATGGTGCACGACGCCGACTGGGGCCAGCTCCAGCGGTTCAGCGACTTCGCCGCGGAACGCCGGCTGACCGAGATTCAGGTGGCCTTCTCCTGGCTCGCGGCGCAGCCTGCCGTCAGCAGCGTGATCGCGGGGGCCACCAGGCCCGAACAGATCCGCCAGAACGCCGAGGCCGTGGCATGGGTGCCTACGCCGGCGGAGCTTGAGGAACTGGACGGGATCTTTCCCAAGGTCCCCAAAGTGGCACTCTTCTAGGGATCCCACCGATGACCAGGCTCCTGCTGGACGTTGACACCGGGATCGACGACGCCCTGGCGCTGGCCTACCTGGCCTCGCTGCCCGACGTGGAGTTTGTGGCCGTCACGGCGTCGGCCGGGAACGTGGATGCGCACCAGGTGGCACGCAACACGCTGGCCATGTTGGAACTGTGCGGCCGCACCGGGGTTGAGGTCGTGGTCGGCGCGGAAGGTCCACTCACCATTCCGCTGGTGACAACACCGGAGACACATGGCCCCCAGGGGCTTGGGTATGCGGTCCTGCCGCGGCCGTCCGGGACGGTGTCGCCGCGGCACGCGGCCGATTTATGGGTGGAGGCGGCCCGGGCCAGTCCGGGGGAACTGACGGCCCTGATTACGGCACCGCTGACGAATTTCGCGCTGGCCATCCGGCGTGAACCGCGGCTGCCCGAACTGCTGGGCAAGGTGGTGATCATGGGCGGCAGCTTTTACCACCAGGGGAACACCACGCCTACAGCCGAATGGAATACGCACGTTGATCCGCAGGCGGCCAAGGAAGTTTATGCGGCCTACCGCGGCTTGCCGGTGGACCGGCTGCCCATTGTCTGTTCACTGGACACCACTGAGCGGATCGAGCTGCGGCCCGAGCATGTGTGGCGGCTTGCGGAAGCTGCCGGCTGCGGCGAGCCGGAATTGGTGCTGCCAAAGCAGCCTGAAGGGCTCAGGAGCACTGCGGACAGTCCGCTGGTACGGCACCTGTCCGATGCCCTGCGCTTCTACTTTGAGTTTCACCGGCTCCATGGCCAGGGCTACCTGGCGCACGTCCACGACTACTTCGCCGCCGGTGTGGCGGCCGGGACCCTCGACTATGCAACCCGCCTGGCCACCGTGGATGTCGAGGTTGAATCGGCGCTGTTGATGGGGACCACCGTGGCCGACTACAGGAACCTGTGGAAGCATCCGCCCAACGCCCGGATCGTCTCGGACAACAACCCGCCGCAGGCCTTCGACGAACTGGTGTCCTCCCTCGGGCGCCTGGCCCGCAGGGTCGGCTGAGACCGGGCCCTTCCCGGTAGAATGATGGGCGGGACCGGGCCGGCGCAGACGCCCCCGGCTGCCGCCGAGGTGACATAGGCGGCGTTCCGCAACGCCCGGGGCCATCCGGGCGCCACAGCCCGCATCCTTCGAAGGAACGCCATGTCATCGCACCCCCTCACACTGCCGCCGCACACGCCGGCCACTGCCCGGAACCGTCGCCTGCTCGAAATCCTCGGTGCCGTGGCCATTGCCGGCACCTATATCTATCTGGTGCTGAACCAGCCCGCGGACATCACCGGCGGCCCGGGCAGCGCCTCAGCCCTGATCGCCCTGTCCGGCTTCCTCGTGGGCGCGGCGCTGCTGATCATCGGCGTCCTGCCCACGCTGCCCGTCTCCACGCTGGTTCTGATTCCGGTGGCCCTGGTGCTGAACATTGTCCTGGGCCAGTTCGTGGGCAGCACCTTGGTGCCGTTCTACCTCGACGCCATCGGCACCGTCCTGATTGCCGTTCTGGCCGGACCTGCCGCAGGTGCTGCCACGGGCGCCCTCAGCAGCATTGTCTGGTCATTCTTCAACCCGACAGTCCTGCCCTTCGCCGCCGGTGCCGCCCTGATCGGCTGCCTGGCCGGCCTCGCCGCCCGCTACGGCCTGTTCCGTCGCTTCTACCTGGCGCCGGTGGCCGGCTTCCTGACCGGCATCATCGGCGGTGTGGTCTCCGCCCCCGTGGCCGCGTTCGTCTTCGGCGGCACCTCAGGGCTGGCCACCGGCGCCATCGTCAGCGCTTTCCGCTCCATGGGCGACACGCTCCTGGCCGCGATCACCAAGCAGGCCCTGATCTCGGACCCCATGGACAAGGCCATCGTCTTTACGCTCGTAGCCGTCCTGGTGTACGCCCTGCCACGCCGTACCCTCCTGCAGTTCCCTTTTGTCCGGGGGCGCCGCGTGCTCGCCGGCAAATCCATCGACCAGCTCGCCGGCAAATCCATCGACCAGCCCGCCGGCAATTCCACCGACCAGCCCGTCGTCCGGGATTCCTGACCCACGCCCTGATGCGCCTCCACCCTCTGACATCGCTCGCGGCCGCTGGCAGCACCGCAATCATCACGACGGCGGCCGCAAGCTGGCCGTTGTCCCTCGCCGTGATCGCCGCGGCCGCGGTTCTGTCAGTCGCCGGGGGAGCCGCGCGCCGGATGCTGCCGGCGGCGGCGGTCATCCTTATTCCATTGGTTTTGTCGCTGCTTGCCCTGCACGGACTGTTCTTTCCTGAGGGCACCACGGTCCTGGCGCAGTGGGGACCGGCCCGCGTCACCGTCGAAGGACTGCAGTTTGCCCTCCAACGGGCTGCGCAGATTTCCGCAGCAGTGCTGGTGCTGCTGCTCTGTTCGTTCACCATGAGCGTCCCGGACCTGGTGGCTTCCCTGTCCACTCGCGGCGTCCACGCGCGGTTCGCGTTTGTGGTCGCCTCCACCCTGACACTGTTGCCGGCCATCAGCTCGCGGCTGGCCCGGATCCGGCAAGCCCAGGAAGCGCGAGGCCTGGTGATCAGGCCTGGAATTGTCGGGCGTGCGGGCGCGTTCCGGTGGCAGGCGGTTCCCTTGGTGCTGGCCCTCGTGGAAGAGGCCGGCTCACGCGCGGCGGCCTTGCAGGCCCGCGGTTTTGGCAGTGCCGGGCCGCACACCAGTTACCGGGAAGTGCCGGATCCTCCGGCACAGCGGTGGGTGCGCCTGGTCCTGCTGCTCGCGGCGGTGGCGGCCATCGCCGCGCGGCTCTTGCAGCCGACGGCGGGTGCTTAGCTGTGGCGCATACCTCACCGCCGGCACTGGCAGCGGGGATCGAAGAATTTGTCTTCACCGGGGAGCAGGTACCGGTCCTGACGGGCATTGAGCTGTCCTTCGCCGCGGGCACGATGACCGCCGTGCTGGGCGGCTCCGGCAGCGGAAAATCAACGGTAGGACGCCTGCTCGCCGGCTGGCTGCTGCCCGGCAACGGCGGGTCCCTCACCGGATTTCTTGAGCTCGCAGGAACGCGCCTTCGTTTCACCGGGACGGCTGCCGATCACCGTATCGATCCCGGCAGCTGGGGCCGCCAGGTGGGTCTGGTGCCGCAGGATCCTGCGGCCGCCCTGTCCACGGTCCGTGCCACGGTTGCCGAGGAGCTGGCCTTTGGACTCGAAAACGCGGGGATGGACCGCGGGAAGATGGCGGACGCCGTCCTGGGCACAGCAGCACTGACCGGCCTGACCCACTTGTTGGACCAGGACCCAGCCATGCTTTCAGGCGGTCAGCTGCGCCGCCTGGCCATCGGCTGCGCTGTCATTCCGCGCCCGGCAGTTCTTATCATGGACGAGCCCTTCGCCTCCCTTGACGCGGACGGTGCCGCGGACCTCGCAGCGCTGGTGTGGAGCCTGGTCCAGGACGGCACCGCCGTCGTGATCCTGAGCCAGCGGGCCGATGCCTTCCTGCACAACGCCGACACCTGGCTGGTGCTTGCCGGCGGTGCCGTAGCTGCGGGAGGCACCCCGGCCGAAATCGTGGCTGCCGGGGTGCTGGAAAGGGCGGGCGTGGTCTGCCCCGGACCCTACACCGGCATGCCGCCGCTGGGGGCAGACAGCTATCCAGCCGCCGTCGACAGTCCGCCGGCCGTGGAACTTCGAGACATCGCTTTCACGTACCGGCGGACCAAGCGTGGAGGCTGGTTCAGGACAAAGCCGAGTCCGCCGGCTGACCCGGTCCTGCACGGACTCAGCCTGACCGTCAGCGCCGGCGAGATCCTGGCTGTGACAGGGCCCAACGCAGCTGGAAAATCCACGATGCTTCGGCACCTCAACGGCTTGCTGCAACCAACAGCAGGCAGCGTGCTGGTCAAGGGGCGGAACATTGGAGGGCAGCCGGTGGGACGTGTGGCGGCCGACGTCGGGCTCCTTTTCCAGCAGCCCAGGGACCAGCTGTTTGAGCGGACCGTCGAACGGGAAGTCCGCTTCGGACTGGACCGCCGGCGGTCAGGGGCGGACGAGGCGGTGCAGCTAGCCCTCGCCGCCGTTGGCCTGGAGCACCTTGCCGGACGGCATCCTGCGGAGCTGCCCGCGTCCCAGCAGCGCCTGCTTGCGCTTGCCACAGTGCTGGCCCGCCGTCCATCAGTCCTTGCGCTGGATGAACCAACGGTAGCCCTTGACGGCCATGGACTGGCCGTGCTGGACCGGGTGGTCCGCAGCACGACGGCGGAGGGCACCGCCGTCGTGCTGGTCACCCACGACCTGGACTATGCACGGTCTATCGCGCACCGGCTGGTGCGGCTCGACGCCGGCCGGCTGCGGCGGATTTGAGCGGCCAGTAGCCTCACCTTGGAGTTTTTGGTCAGATAACACGGATTTAAAGGCCGTTAGGAGGCGTTATCTGACCAAAAACTCTTCAGGCGGGGGGAGCGGGAGGCGGGGAGGCCGCGGCCGTGCTGGAAGCAACGCCCGGTGCGTGAAAGCGCTGGCCGTTCACCCGCTCCGAGGCGCCAACGCGGTCCAGATACGGCGTGATGCCACCCAGGAACATGGGCCAGCCAGCGCCAAGGATCATGCACAGGTCAATGTCCTCGGGGCCGGCCACCACACCCTCGTCCAGCATGAGGCCGATTTCCTCTGCCAGGGCATCCTGGACCCGGTGCAGGACTTCAGCTCCGGTGGAGGGGGACGTGCCGAAGGACATGAGAGAGAGGGTGGACGCGGGGATTTCCTGGGAGCCCTCAGCGGTGGGGGCCCAGATCGACTTTACGCCGTTGTCGATCAGCTTCTGCAGGTTGGCGGACACCTCAAAGCGGTCGCCGAACGCGGCGTGCAGGGACTCCTGGACGTGCTGGGCCACCGGCAGGCCCACCATGGCACCCAGCGTGAACGGGGTCATCGGCAGGCCCATGGGCCGGAGCGCGTTGTCGGCAATGTCGGCGGGGGTGCCTTCATCAAACGCCGCTGTCACTTCGCCCATAAGGCGCAGCAGGACCCTGTTGACCACAAAGGCGCGCGCATCCTTGACCAGTACGGCCGTCTTCTGCAAGCCCTTGGCCAGCTCAAACGCGGTGGCCAGCACGGCGTCGTCGGTCTTGGGCGCACGGACGATTTCCAGCAGCGGCATGACCGCCACCGGGTTGAAGAAGTGGAACCCGACCAGCCGTTCGGGGTGGGCTAGGTCCTCGGCCATGGCGGTGACGGACAGGGATGAAGTGTTGCTGGCGAGGATGCAGTCCGGCGAGACGATGGCTTCCACTTCGGCGAAGACCTGCTTTTTGACGTTCAGCTCTTCGAAAACGGCCTCAATGACGAAGTCGGCGTCGGCGAAGGCTTCCTTGGATACCGAGCCTGTGACCAGTGCCCTGGTGCGGTTGGCTGCGTCCGGGCTGATCCGCTTCTTTCCAAGGAGCTTGTCCACCTCGGCATGGACGTAACCCACCCCCTTGTCCACGCGGGCCTGGTCGATGTCGGTCATGACCACGGGGACCTTGAGCTGCCGGGCGAACAGCAACGCGAGCTGGCTCGCCATCAGGCCTGCGCCCACCACGCCTACCTTGTTTACCGGCCGTGCGAGCTTCCGGTCCAGGGCGCCCGCCGGCCGCTTGGACCGCTTCTGGACCAGGTCCAGGAAGGCGTAGACCGTGGAGCGGAATTCATCGCTCTGCATCAGCCCGGCAAGGGTCTCGCACTCGAGGGCCGACGACTCGGCCTGGCTCGTAGTGCGGTTAGCCTCCAGGATGTCCAAGACCTTGCCCGGCGCAGGGGACGCGTTGGACGTTTTGGCCTCCACCAGCGCACGCCCTGCTTTGACGGCCGCTGACCAGCGGGCGGCGACGGCGGGGTCGGAAGGGTCGACGGCGTTGGCCCGCTCGGGAGTGACCTCGCCGGTGATGACCTTTGCAGCCCAGAGGAGGGACTGCTCCAGGAAGTCGGCCGGTTCGAACAAGGCATCGGCGATGCCGAGCTCGAAGGCCTGCGGCCCGCTGAGGGTGCGGTTGTTGCTGAGTGGATTTTCGATCATCACCTTGACCGCATTCTCCGGACCGATCAGCCGCGGCAGGATGTAGACCCCGCCCCAGCCGGGCACGAGGCCGAGGAAGGCTTCAGGCAGCGCCAGCGCGCCGGCCCCCGTAGATACGGTGCGGTAGGTGGACTGCAGAGCGATCTCCAGGCCACCGCCCAGGGCAACACCGTTGATGAAGGCGAAACTGGGTACGCCGAGGTTGGCCAACGTGGTGTAAACCTCGTGGCCGAGCTGGGCCATCCACAAACCGTGTTCGCGGTTCTCCAGTGACTTGACTGCGGACAGGTCTGCGCCGGCCACCAGGAAGTAGGGCTTGCCGGTGACGCCGACGCCGACGATCTCACCGCGGGCGGCACGCTCCTTTAGCCCCTCCAGGACGGTGCCCAGTTCAACCAGGGTGTTCGGGCCCAGGGTGGTGGGCTTCGAGTGGTCCAGGCCGTTATCGAGGGTGATCAGTGCAACGACTCCAGGGCTTCGCTGGCTCGGTGCCGCCGGCAGTTCGACGTCCTGGACGTAGGAGTGCGTCACAGTTTCATTCGGAAATAGTTCGGCAAGCTTGGTGAAATCTGCGGCGCTCATGAGGCAGCTCCTTCGGTGGTTGCTTCAGTAGTTGCTTCGTGGGCCTCTGCTGCGACGGCGCCGTTGTAGTCGGCGTGGTGCGGGTTTTCCCAGATGACGGTGGCGCCCATGCCCAGACCGATGCACATGGTGGTGATGCCGTACCGGACGGACGGGTCTTCCTCGAACTGCCGCGCCAGTTGGTTCATCAGCCTGACGCCGGAGGAGGCCAGCGGGTGGCCCACCGCAATGGCGCCGCCGTAGCGATTAACCCGGGGATCGTCGTCGGAAATGCCAAAGTGGTCCAGGAAACTCAACACCTGGACGGCAAAGGCTTCGTTAATCTCGAAAAGCCCGATGTCCTCAATGGCCAGTCCAGCATTCTTCAGGGCCTTTTCGGTGGCGGGAACGGGCCCGATGCCCATGACTTCCGGCTCAACCCCTGCGTAGGCGTAGTTGACCAGGCGCATTTTGATGGACAGGCCCAGCTCCGCGGCGGCCTCGGAGGATGCCAAAACGGCTGCGGTGGCGCCGTCGTTGAGGCCGGCGGCGTTGCCCGCCGTTACGCGGCCGTGGGCGCGGAAAGGAGTGCGCAGGGCGGCGAGGTCCGCCAGCGTGGTGCCTGGGCGGGGCGGCTCGTCAACGCTGTTCAGCGTCCAGCCCTGGCCCGGCTTCAGGGCCGCCACAGAAACGAGGTCAGGTTGGATCTGCTCGCGGGCGTACGCCGCCGCCAGCTTGTCCTGGGAGGCAACAGCGTAGGCGTCCGTGCGTTCCTTGGTGATATCGGGGAAACGGTCATGCAGGTTTTCCGCCGTATTGCCCATGTTCAGGGCGGCCGGATCAACCAGGCGCTCGGCCATAAAGCGCGGGTTCGGATCGGCGCCGGAGCCCATCGGGTGGTTGCCCATGTGCTCCACACCCCCGGCAATCACGACGTCGTACGCGCCGAAACCGATGCCGCTCGCCGTCGTGGTGACTGCGGTCATTGCGCCGGCGCACATCCTGTCTATGGCGAAGCCGGGCACCGTACGGGGGAGCCCGGCCAGAAGGGCGGCCGTGCGGCCGAGCGTCAGGCCCTGATCTCCGGTCTGGGTGGTGGCGGCTACGGCCACTTCGTCGATCCGCGCCGCGGGCAGGGTGGGGTTGCGGCGCAAGAGTTCGCGGATGCACTTCACCATCAGGTCATCGGCACGGGTTCCGGCATAGATGCCTTTCTCGCCGGCCTTCCCGAAGGGGGTACGGACGCCGTCAACAAAAACGACGTCGCGGACAGTGCGCGGTGACCCGCTGCTTCCGTGGTGGCTCACGTTTACTCCTCATCGAGACATTGGCGCCGGCCGGAGGCAAAGGGGCAGCACTCGCCCGGACGGCAGTAGGCACTACGTTACTCATGAGTAACATGCTGCGCAAGGAACTGCACCGAAGTGCAAGGACCCACTACTGCCGGTTCCCCCGAATGGGGGAAGGGGACCACCCTTTCCGGGGAGGAACGGCGGCTCCCCGAACGGGATGTTGGAACCATGACTACAAACCAAAACGAAAGTCCGCGGAAAACTGTTCCCGCGTGCGGGTCGCAATGTCCGCCGCAACCTCCTGGCATCCTGCATCGCCCATCGGCTGGTTGCGAAGGCCCCGCCAAAGCAGCCGCGGCCGTGGTTGCCGTGAGAAGGCAGGGAGGACTGCGTTGGGAGAACTGGACCATGTACTGGGCGTGCTCCGGGCTCCTGTTGATCCCGAAGCGATCGGGGCATCAGCAGGTCCGGGGACTGGGATCCAGTACCGGAAGCCTGTCCCCGCGGCCGGTTCGATCCCCCGCCCGACGACGGACCTGGACCCTCGCCCGCTCACAGAGCTGGAGGAGCTGGTGGACCGGCACCGCTCTGCGGGGTTCCTTGTGGAACTGCAGGTCACCGCTGATACGTCGGCGGTGCCGGTGCTGCTTGCCCGCGAGGCGTATCGCGTCCTCCAGGCCTGGAGCATGGGACCGGGGCGACGTGCGAAGTCGCGGTGCCAGTGTCGGGCGGGCGGGACACTGGAAGGCTGGGAATCCGCCTCAGCAACGAGCTCTCCACGAATCAGGCCAAGCAGCGGGGTCAGGCCAATCAGGGTGGGCCGGGCTGGCCCGCCTGCGGGGGCGAGCGGTGCTGCTGGGCGGCACGTTCCGGGCCGGCGAATTGGATGGTGTGTGGCAATTGAGTTCGGAATTCCCATGGAAAGGACAGAGACATGATCACGCTGCCCACACTGGATGACGAGCCGCTGGTCCGCTCCGGGCTGCGGGCCATTATCGAAGGGGCAGGGGACTTGACGGTTGTGGGGGAGGGCGCCGATGGGGCGGAAGTCCCGGCCTTGGTCGCGCGGCTTCCTCCGGATGTGGTGCTGATGGATGTCCGAAAGCCGCTGGTGGACGGTATCCAGGCCACCCGTGCGCTGCTTGGTGACGGTGCCCGCAGGGACGCCCCCAAGGTCCTGGTACTGACCACCTTCGGCAGCGTCGACTACGTTTATGAAGCCCTAAGGTGCGGAGCTGCGCGCATTCTGCTCAAGCGTTCACGGCCGGAGGAAATCATCCAGGCCGGGCGGACTGTAGCGTCGGGCGGAACAACGCCGAGATCGCGTCGGCCCTGTACTTGAGCCAGGAAACGGTCAAGACCCAGTCGCCTCGCTGCTGGCCAAGCTGCGGGTGCGTGACCGCATGCAAGCGGTGATCCTGGCTTCATCAAGCCCGGGGGCCGTCCTGGCGGCCGGGCCGGTGCCCGACGCGTCGAGCCACGGCGAACCTGGGATTAGCTGGCCGGGGATTCGGTGGATGCCGCGGCTGTGGTTTCCTTGTCCGGCAGCGGCTGTGGGTTGCGGAACGCGTCTGTGATCAGCGGCGCGACCAGACCGATCTGCCACTCGCGGGCACCCAGGGAGCGGAGTTCGGCGGCCACCGTTTCTTCGTTGAGGTCCGACGGCGGACGCCACGTCACGCGACGCAGGTAGTCCGGGGTCAGCAGATTTTCCATTGGCAGGTTCAGCTCTTCGGCCTTGGCCTGCAGTAGCGGCCGCGCGGTGGAGAGGCGCTCGGCGGCCTCGGGATCGCGGTCAGCCCAAATACGCGGCGGGGGAGGGGCGTTGGTGGGCAGGTGCAGCGGCGGAAGTTCCTCGAGGTCCCTGGCTGCCGCAATGCACCGAAGCCACCGGGGCGCTTCGCGCTGTGCGGCCCGGCCGTGGAAACCCTTGGTACCTAGAAGTTGGGGCACGGTGGCGGGCATAGCTTTGGCCGCCGATACCAGGGCGGAATCAGGAATCAGCCGGCCCGGGGCAACGTCACGCTTCTGCGCCAGCGAATCGCGCTCCAGCCATAGTTCACGGACCGCCGCCAGCTGGCGCCGGTCGCGGATCTGATGCAGGCCAGAGGTTTTCCGCCATGGGTCAATCCGTGGCGGCGCCACTCCGGCGGCGAGGATCGCGGCAAATTCCTGTTCCGCGTAGTCCAGCTTGCCGTCCGCCTGGAGCAGTTCGACGAGTTCTTCGCGCAGCTCCGTCAGGACTTCTACGTCCAGGGCGGCGTAGCGCAGCCACGGCTCAGGCAGGGGCCGGGTGGACCAGTCCGCGGCAGAGTGTTCCTTGGCCAGGCCGAAACCCAGCAGCTGTTCGATGACGGCGGCCAGCCCAACGCGCGGCAAGCCAGCCAGCCGTGCGGCCAGCTCCGTGTCGAAAAGTTTGTCCGGCCACATGCCAAGTTCCAGCAGGCACGGAAGGTCCTGGCTGGCCGCATGCAGGATCCATTCCACCCCTTGGAGCGCATCGTTGATGATGGCGAGGTCCTCGAACGCTTCAGGGTCGATCAGCCAGGTACCGGAGCCCTCGCGGCGGATCTGGACCAGAAACGCGCGCTGGCCGTACCGGAACCCTGAAGCACGCTCGGCATCAACCCCCGCCGGTCCTGTTCCGGCGGCGATGGCAGCCGCGCACCGCTCCAGCCCGGACTGGGTTTCGATGACCAGCGGCACGCCGTCGCGGGGTGCATCGAGGTCTATGACAACGGGGACCTGGCTGTCGAAGCCTTCCACCGTGATATGGGAAGTGGTTTCAGCAGCCGGAGCGCCGGCCGTGGTGTTATCCGGAATGTGAGGGGTCATGGTGCCTTCAGTTTACCGACAATGGGCGGTCCTAGTTCCGGCGGCGGCGCGGAAGGGCGGAGACGCCGTCGGGCAGCGGCGGAAGGCCGGCGAACGTGCAGACCATGTCCGACCACGCCTCCAGATGTGCAGTGACGTCCGAGGACGCCGGCGTCCAGGAGGCGCGCAGCTCAATATCGATCGAGCCGGGCCGTTCCGAAAGTGTGCCAAAGCTCTCCGACAGGACCCGGGTGGCAGTCCCGCCGGCCGCCCGGTAGGGGGCCTTATGGTTTTCGAGGGCTTCAACCAGCCAGGTCCAGGCCACCGTGCCGAGCATCTCGTCATTGCCCATTTCGGGCTCAAGCTGGGCCCGGATGTAAGTGACAATGCGGAATTCACCGTCCCAGACCGCGGAGCCTTCGGGGTCGTGCAGCAGGATGAAGCGGCCCGTGGCCAGTTCGGTGTCGTCGCTGTCCTCGGTGCCGGACGCGGCGGCCAGTGCCATGGCCGCCGGGCCATGCACGGGGGTGGTGGCGCTGCCGGGACCGGGCGCCATCACCTCGGCTCCGAGTGCCACGGCGTACGGTGCCAGCCGCGCCGGAGCCGGAATCTCCGCCAGGCGCAGTTCACCGCGGCATTGGGCCTTCCTGAGGGTTCCCAAGGCGTTGAGAAATTCCGGGGGAACCTGGGCTAGTGCGTTCACCCTCGCAGATTACGCAACAGCAGCGGGCAGGCAGGGCAGGCTCGCCGTCGGCCGGTCCATGCTATGTGGCCGCCTTGCCCTCAGGATGGGCCGCAAGTTCCCGGCGGATCGCGGCCACAAACGCATCGATGTCCGCCTCGCTGGTATCAAAGGAGCACATCCAGCGGACCTCACGGGCGGCTTCGTCCCAGTCATAGAAGCGGAACGACTCCCGCAGCCGGTCCGCCGCCCCGGCCGGCAGGACGGCGAATACGCCGTTGGACTCCGTCTTCTGGGTGGGCTCCACGCCGTCGATCGTCTCCACAGCAGCCCTAAGGCGGGCGGCCATGGCGTTGGCGTGCGCTGCTGAACGCAGCCATAGGTCGCCTTCGAGCAAGGCGATGAACTGTGCCGACAGAAAGCGCATTTTGGAGGCGAGCTGCATGTTCATCTTCCGCAGGAACACCAGGCCATGGGCCGCTTCAGGGTTCAGTGCCACCACCACTTCGCCGTAAAGCAGTCCGTTCTTGGTGCCGCCGAAGGAAAGGATGTCCACGCCGGCGTCGCGTGTGAAGGCCCGCAGGGGCACGCCCAGGTGGGCAGCCGCGTTCGCCAGCCGTGCGCCGTCCATGTGGACTTTCATGCCCTTGGCGTGGGCATGCTCGGCGATCGCGCGGACTTCGTCGGGGGTGTAGCACGTGCCCAGTTCCGTGGTCTGGGTGATGGAGACGGCCAGTGGCTGCGCCCGGTGCTCATCGCCGAAGCCCCACGCTTCGCGGTCAATCAGATCCGGCGTGAGCTTTCCGTCGGGGGTTGGGACCTGCAGCAGCTTCATGCCGCCGATGCGTTCGGGGGCACCGTTCTCGTCCATGTTGATATGTGCGGTCGACGCGCACACCACAGCGCCCCAGCGGGGGAGCAGCGACTGCAGAGACAGCACGTTGGCGCCCGTGCCGTTGAAAACCGGGAAGCATTCGATGCCGAAGCCGAAGTGTTCTTCCATCAGTTCCTGCAGGCGGGCCGTGTACTCGTCCTCGCCGTAGGACACCTGGTGGCCCTCGTTGGCTGCCGCGAGTGCGGCCAGGACCTCCGGGTGGACGCCCGAGTAGTTGTCCGACGCGAAGCCGCGGACATCGGGATCATGCAGCCGTGCGGTGGCGGTGTGGGTCGGGGCGGCGGCGTGTGCCGTGGTTGTCATTGCTTTGCTCACGTTCTCAGTCTAAGGAGGTCGGGTCCGGGGTGGCCGGGTCCCGGAAGCAGGGGCCAGGTTAAAGCCTCAGGCGCCGGCCATTCAGCTCGGCTGCGGGGCGGCTGAAGAGTCCGACGACGGCGGCCGCCAGGTCCTCGACGTCGGTGGCCCCGGCGAAGGTCCGTTCCGGGTGCTCCTGCCGCAGATCAGCGTCCACCAGCGACTTCACCACCAGCACGACGGCGGCGCCGCGAAGCTCCCTGCCCTGGCCAGCGGCCGAGCGGGCCAGGCCTTCCGCCGTGGCCATCGTCCAGGCTTCCGCGGCAGCCTTGGCCGCCACATAACTGGCGGCCGCCGCCGTCGGGTTCTCCACCGCGGTGGAGGATACGATGGCAAACCTGCCCGTCGCGGAGGCAGCCAGGTCGTCAAAGAAGACCCGGGACACGTTCCGCACCGTGGTGACGGCGCCGCTTTCCAGGAAGTCCCAGTCGGCGTCGCTCTGATCTGCAATGCCTTTCGCGCCGCGCCAGCCGCCCACCAGGTGGATAACGGCGTCGACCGCTCCCGCTTCCTGCCCAACGGCCTCGCGGAGGGACCGGACAGCGGACAAATCCGAAAGGTCGCACGCCAGGGGAGTGACGCCGTCGCCCGCTTCTGCAGCAGCAGCTTCGATCCTTGCCCGGTCGGAGCCCACGGTGAAGACGCGGAATCCCGCCTCCTGCAGGGCCCGTGCCACCGCGATCCCGGAGGGTCCGCTGCCGCCGGTGACCAGTACCTTTAAGGGTTGACTTTCCCTCCCGGTCCGGTTCATAGGGCGGTGGTTCCGGTGATACCGGCGGTTGACTCGATGACGGGGCGCATTTTCTTCTCCAACGCCTCGTAGAACATGGACAGCGGGAATTCGTCGTCCAGTACCTGGTCCGTCAGCCCGCGCGGGGGACCGGACACCGGGAGGGCGTCCGGGCCCTTGGCCCAGACTGATGCGGGGCTCGGTGTGACGGTGGCGGAAATCAGCTCATAGGCAGCAAGCCAATGGGCTGTCTTGGGCCGGTCGATGGAGCGCCAGTAGAGGTCGTCGATGGCAGATCCGAGCGCGATCACAGCATCCGCCACCTGGTCCCAGTCGATACGGAGCCGGGTGTCTGTCCAGTGGAGGACGTGGTGCTGGTGCAGCCAGGCAAAGAGCAGCTGGCCACCGAGCCCGTCGTAGTTGCGCACACGGCTTCCGGTGATCGCAAAGCGGAAGATCCGGTCGAAAATGATGGCGTACTGCACCAGCTTCGCGTGCCGGCGCGCTTCGGGCCGGGCGTCGCCGTCACTTTCGATCCGGACGGACTCCCGGAACGCGGTGAGGTCACAGCGGAGCTCCTCCAGCGAGTACAGGAAATAAGGCATGCGCTGTTTTATCATGAACGGGTCGAACGGCAGGTCGCCGCGCATGTGGGTCCGGTCATGGATCAGGTCCCACATCACAAACGTGGTCTCGGCCAGTTCCTGGTCCGCCAGGAGCTCCACGGCCCCTGCCGGCAGGTCCAGGGTGGTGACGTCCGCAGCGGCCCGCAGGACACGGCGGAACCGGGCAGCTTCACGGTCCGCGAAAATTGCGCCCCAGGTAAAGGTGGGCGTTTCCTGCACCGCCACCGTTTCCGGGAACAGCACGGCGGAGTTGCTGTTGTAGCCGCGGGTGAAGTCCAGGAACCGAATGGGCACAAAGAGTTTGTTGGAGTAGTCGCCGGCCTCCAGCTCGGCTACGAAGTCGGGCCAGATGACCTCTACGAGGACGGCTTCCACCAGCCTGCTGCTGCTTCCGTTCTGGGTGTACATGGGAAAAATGACAACGTGCGCCAGCCCGTCCTGGCGCTGCAGCTGCGGCTGGAAGGCCAGCAGCGAGGACAGGAAGTCCGGCATGCCGAAGCCGGCCCTGGCCCAAGCCTCAAAGTCCGCGACCACCGCGTCAAGGTAGGTCGAGTCGTGCGGGAAGAGCGGCGCCAGTTCTGTGACGGCCCCGGTGATGGAAGCCACTTCGAGGGCAGCGGCAGCGTGGTGGTCCGGGTCAGGCACGGCACCGTCCTGGCCCTGCAGCGCCTGCAGCGCTTCGGCGGCGGTCCTGAGCTGGAGCCAGGCGGGAACTTCGGCGGTGATTCGGGAGGGGGCGCCGGTGATGGTGACGGTCATGTGCGACTGCCTTTCTCGTTGCTTGGGCATCTACGGCGAGCGTAGCAAGCAACCAGAGTCCCTAACTCAAATTATGCCTAAGCCTAAGATAATCTCGTGCTCAGTGTGCCCTTAGACAGCCCGAGATGCGGTCAGACCCTTGGTTGGCAGGATCAGGACTCGGCGGAGCTGTCGCCGTCCGCACCGAGGGGCATGAGCTTCAGGGACACGGAATTGATGCAGTAGCGCTGGTCAGTCGGGGTCCCGTAGCCCTCGCCCTTAAACACGTGGCCAAGGTGGGAGTCACAGCTCGCGCACCGTACTTCCACCCGTTCCATGCCAAGGGTACGGTCGTGGATGTAGCGGACGGTACCGTCGGCCAGCGGTGCCCAGAAGGACGGCCAACCGCAGTGGGAGTCGAATTTCTCGTTGCTCCGGAAGAGCTCAGACCCGCAGGCGCGGCATTGGTAGACCCCCTCTGTGTGGATGTCCACGTACTCGCCGGTGAAGGGGCGCTCGGTTCCCGACTGCCGCAGTACGTGATACTCCTCGGGTGTCAGTTCCTGCCGCCACTCGTCATCCGATTTCCGGACGGCGGGTTCCGGCCCGCCGGCGGCGGCGTCCAAGGACGATGCGGGGATCGAATCGGTGGCTTTGTTCCCGAAAACGCTCTTTCCAAAGATGCTCATAGTCTGCTCAACGCTCAGGAGTCGCCGATAAATCCCGAACCGGCATACAGGTGCAGCACGGGGAGGCCCAGCTCGTCCTGGGCCTTGTTGGCCCAGTCCGTATGGAACGTGTCCGCAACCGCATGGGGCCGGGTGATCACTACCGCCTGGGCTGCGCCGAGCTGCTTGACCTTGGCTACAAGGCCGTTGACGGCGCCGCCATCCACCACTTCGCCAGTGACTCCGCTGCCCAGCCCTTCCAGGGCTGCCAGCGAGACGGCGAGTGTCTCGGCGGCCTCGGCCCGTTCAGCACCGGGGTCCGGTGCTTGGGCGGTCAGCTCGCGGAAGGCCTTGGCAACATCCAGCAAGGAAAGATTCTCGAGGAAATCCACCAGCAAATGCCGCTCGGTGTTTCCGGGGACCAGCAGGACAAGGGGGGTGTCTGTACCGTCCACCAGCCGTTGTATGTTGACGCGGTCATCCGCACCCAGGGGCTCTTCAGTCAAAATGACGATTGGATCGCTCATGGCATCAGCCTAGTCGTGCGCACGGGCCACTGCACTTATTTGGGCCGGACCGGCGGTGAGGCGTCCGTTGCAGCATCCCCGCGGAGCCAACCGGATGGGGCGCCACGGGCACTGGAAATAGGGCCAACACGCCCGCGGCGGTAAGAATGGTTCCATGGCACCTTCCACACGAACTCCAACGGCGATCCCTCCGGTGCAGGCTGACGGCCGCATGTCGCTCCGTGCCAAGTGGGCCCTCGGCGGCGTCATTGGTGGCGGGGCCCTGGCCGGCATGCTGGCGACGGGCTCCTCCGCCCTCGCCCTCTATTTTGCCCGCCGCGTCATCACTCCGGTCCGGCAGCGGGCATCCGACCAGGAAGTCCTGGCTGTCATCCGCGACGGCGAAGGAACGAAGGTTATTCTGGCCGCCACGCCCGAGACCACAGTGGAGGGTGTCTACGGCTTCTTTTTCGACGGCGGCAAAGGGCACGCACGGATCGGGCGGATCGTGTCCTACGCGCCGGCCGACGGCACAGTCCTGCGGGAGGTGGAGGCCGTCTACGCCGGCGACTTCGACACCGCCCGCCGCGGGTGGTGGAGCGGGGCGCTCTATCCGGATCCTGCTGCCGCGGGGATCGCGGCCGAGGACGTGGTGATCGAGGTCGACGGCGGCCAGGCGCCGGCGTGGCTGGTGCGGGCAGAGGGTTCTGCCCGGACCTGGGCCCTTATGGTTCACGGCCGCGGGGCAACCCGCCAAGAGGCGCTGCGCGCGGTGGCTCCTGCGCGGGAACTGGGGCTGAGCAGCCTTCTGGTCTCCTACCGGAACGATGGGCTGGCCCCTTCTGCCGAGGACGGCCGGTACGGCCTGGGTTCCACGGAATGGCACGACGTGGAAGCCGCCATGGACTATGCCTTGGCCAACGGTGCCGAGGAGATCGTGCTTTTTGGTTGGTCCATGGGTGGCGCCATTTGCCTGCAGACGGCCGATCTGTCGCGCCACCGCCAGCTGATCCGGGCGATGGTCCTGGACGCGCCAGTCATTAACTGGGTGAATGTGTTGGCGCACCACGCGCAGCTGAACAGGATTCCGTCCCTGGTGGGCCGCTATGGGCAACTGATGCTGGGCCACCCGTTGGGCCGCAGACTGACCGGGCTGTCCGCACCCGTGGACCTCAAGGCCATGGACTGGGTGGCGCGCGCCGTGGAGGTCCGGACTCCCACTCTAATCATCCACAGCGTGGACGACGAATACGTTCCCTATGAGCCTTCGGCCCTCCTGGCTGAACGGAATCCGGGCATGGTCACGTTCGAAACGTTTAACGGTGCCCGCCACACCAAGGAATGGAACGTGGATCCGGAGCGCTGGGAAAACCTCGTCAAAGCGTGGCTCCGGTCCCAGCTTGCACCGCGCGCCAATCCCGGCCAGCGCCAGGAGTAGGAACGCGGCTAGAGCGTGCGCGTGCCGATTGGGGCGGTCACCGCGGACGTCAGCCGGATAAGGTCGGCTGGGGCCAATTCGATGTCCAGGCCGCGTTTGCCCCCGGAAACCAGCACGGTCCCGAGGCTGAGGGCACTGCCGTCAATCACTGTTGGTGATGCCTGGCGCTGGCCCAGCGGCGATATCCCGCCCAGGACGTAGCCTGTGCGGCGCTCGGCGGCCGCCGGGTCTGCCATGGAAGCCTTCTTGGCTCCCAGTGCCGCGGCGAAGGCCTTGAGGTCCAGGTTTCCGCTGACCGGCACCACTCCCACCGCCAGCCGGCCCTCCACTTCGACCATAAGGGTCTTGAAAACCTTCTCCGGCGCGATGCCCAGGGCTTCGGCAGCTTCCGTGCCATAGCTGGCCGCGGCGGTATCGTGGACATACGGATGCAGCGCAAAAGGAACGCCGGCCGCAGTCAATGCTGCAGTTGCCGGCGTTCCCTGCGAAGAGTTTTTGCGTCCCATCATGGTCAGCCTGGGTCAGGCACTTAGGCCTTGAGCCGGGCTGTGCTGGAAAGCTTGCGCTTGATGCGGCCCAGCATGGCGGTCATGCCCCGCATCCGCAGCGGTGTGATGGCCCGGGTCAGACCCAGCAGCTCAGGCATGTCGTCCGGAACAGCCAGGATTTCCGCAGCGCTGAGACCGTCGAGTCCCTCGTGCAGCACCCCAGCGAAACCCCGCGTGGTGGGGGCTTCCGGCGGCGCTTTAAAGTAAAGGCGAACGGCATCGGCCGGGCCGGCGTCGTTCTTTTCCATTTCGATGGTCAGGAACAGAGGCGACTGGCATTCCACCACCTGTTCCAGGAGTTCTGGGTGGTCCTTCAGCCGGTCCGGCAGCTCCGGCAGCTCACGCGAAAACTCAAGCAGCAACTGAAGCCGCTCGGGCTCGGTCAGCGCCTGGAAGTCATCTACGATTTCCGCCAGCGCGGCGGGCAGGTCATGTGTAGTCATTTGTTCCAGCTTACGCCGGGACCGTCCCGCGCTCCGCGCCCTTGACTATGGGTGCACGGACTGCGTTGCCCCACTCGGTCCAGGAACCGTCGTAGTTGCGGACGGTGTCAAAGCCGAGCAGGTACTTGAGGGCAAACCAGGTGTGGCTTGACCGCTCGCCGATGCGGCAGTAAGCCACCACGTCATCGCCCGCCACCAGCCCGGCCTCGCCGAGGTACAGGGCCTCCAGTTCGTCGCGGCTGCGGTAGGTTCCGTCCGAAGCTGCGGCGCGGGCCCACGGAATGGATGCTGCGGTGGGGATGTGGCCGCCGCGGAGGGTGCCTTCCTCCGGGTAGGCCGGCATGTGAGTCCGCTGGCCGGTGTATTCCTCGGTGGAGCGGACGTCGATAAGCGGCTTCCCGAAGTGCGCCAGCACGTCTTCCTTGAAGGCGCGGATCGGTGCGTCGTTACGCTCCACCACCGGGTAGTCGCCGGGAGCAGGCGCGGGCCGTTCGGTGGTGAGTTCCCGGCCTTCGGCGATCCACTTGTCACGGCCGCCGTCGAGCAGCCGGACGTCCTCGTGGCCAAAGAGGGTGAAGACCCAGAGAGCGTAGGCGGCCCACCAGTTGGACTTGTCGCCGTAGATGACCACCGTGGTGTCACGGGAGATGCCCTTCGAAGCGGCCAGGGCAGCGAAGGCTTCGCTGCCCACGTAGTCGCGGGTCACTTCGTCGTTAAGGTCGGTGTGCCAGTCAACCTTGACGGATCCTGGGATATGGCCCGTCTCGTAGAGGAGGACATCTTCATCGGATTCGACCACTACGAGCTTGCCGTCCGCAACGGCGCCTGACGCCAGCGCGGAGGCAAGCCATTCAGTGGACACCAGTCGCTCCGGATTGGCGTAGGCGGCGAACTTCTCGTTCTGTTCAACGGCGTAGGACATGGTGATGGCCTTTCATCGAGGCGTGCGGCGGATCTGCACATATGCAGTGGAAACCTCCTTCCACCCTAGCCACGGCACGCCCCCGTGTCCGCTCCGTGTTAACAGGGGGACATATGCTCTTTGTCACGCCAGGGTCATAGACGGCAGCCCGGCGGGGGAGGCCCGGGCCATTGCCGGTATCCTTTCTGGGGACATCCCACCAGCAGAACGGACCACCTTGGTACAGATCGAACAGCTCGCCGCACGCACTCCGGCGGTGTCGGTGGATGAGCTCCTCAAGGGCTTTTTTCCTTCGCCGAGGTTTGGCCAGGTCTCCTTTGCCAGCTACCGGCCGGACCCCAACCAGCCCTCGCAGGCCGGGGCGGTCAAGGCGCTGGAAGCGTTCGCCGCCGGTGTCGGAGCAGGCGACGGCGCCGGGCTGTTCAAGAAGCTCTTCGCCAAGAAGGTCGAAACAAGGGCAGGGATCTACCTGGATGGTGGATTCGGCGTGGGCAAGACCCACCTGCTGGCTTCACTCTGGCACGCCGCCCCTGGCCCGAAGGCGTTCGGCACCTTTGTGGAATACACCAACCTGGTGGGCGCCCTGTCCTTCCGCAAGACTGTTGAGGCCCTTAGCCACTACAAACTGGTGTGCATCGACGAATTCGAGCTCGATGATCCTGGCGACACAGTACTGATGTCCCGTTTGATGCGTGAATTGGCCGACGCCGGCGTCAAACTTGCTGCGACATCCAACACCCTGCCGGGCTCGCTGGGTGACGGTCGATTTGCCGCCGTCGACTTCGCCCGTGAGATCCAGGTCCTGGCGGACCAGTTCGATGTCATCCGCATCGACGGGGAGGACTTCCGCCATCGAGGCCTGCCGGCCGCCCCGGCGCCGCTGAAAAACAGCCAGCTCTCGGCCCAGATGAAGGCCGAGTTTGACGGCAAGACGGTGGCCCAGGATGAATTCGGCGCACTGATCGGACACCTCGCCGGTGTGCACCCGAGCCGGTACAGGCAGCTCATCGACGGCATCGACGGTGTGGTGTGGCGGAACGTGGAAACCATCACCGAGCAGGCCGTTGCCCTGCGCTTTGTGGTCTTGGCGGACCGCCTCTACGACAAGGATGTGCCGATCCTGGCCAGCGGGGTTCCCTTCGACCAGCTGTTCACCGAGGAAATGATGCAGGGCGGGTACACCAAAAAGTATTACCGTGCCGTGTCGCGCCTGACGGCCCTCGCACGCGAGGGCCAGAACCACGAACCGTCCTAGGCTTGGTGCGGCCGCCCTGTTGGCAGGGCACGGCCTTCCCCGCCGGATGGACTATTTCCCGTGGCGTTCCCCTCGGGAATGGACCATCTCACGGGGAAAGCCCCGGGGAGCCCACGATGGTTATTCGGTAAACCCGCTCCCACTTAAACGCCGAAGGTGCGGGTGCCGCCTCCCGGCGGGACCCGCACCTCCTTGACGTACCAGGGCAAAACCCCGGCCGAATCCTTGTTACGGAGCCCTGTCAACCGGCGGAACCGGGTTGACTGGCGGAACCTGCTCGCTGGCAGGGGTCTCGCCGGGGGTTCCGTCATTTTTGTCGACGAGTTTGGAAGCGCCATCCTGGAACTTGTTTACGTGCCCGGCGTACTTGCCGCCGGTCTTGGTGTCCACAAAATCCCCGGCCTTGGTGATGCCGTCCTTGATGGCTTGCTCGTTGCCATGGATCAGACCCTGAGCCTTGCCCTTGAGATCGTCAATTAGTCCCACGAGCACCTCCCTTCAATCGCGGAGCCAGGTCGCTCCTCCGAAATCGATCCTAGCCCTGACTCCTGGGCGTGCCAAGGAAATCGGGCGTACTGGCCGTTCGCTGGCAGCGGATCGGGGGATGGAGCAAAAGGGCAAGAAAAAAGCAGCTCACGGGGGAGCTGCTGCTGTGGGCGATACTGGGATCGAACCAGTGACCTCTTCCGTGTCAGGGAAGCGCGCTACCGCTGCGCCAATCGCCCGGAACCGGGCGACCGGTTTAGTGGGGTGTATCGGGGAGAAGAGAGCGGACGACGAGATTCGAACTCGCGACATCCACCTTGGCAAGGTGGTGCTCTACCAGCTGAGCTACGTCCGCGTATGAAGCACTGTCCGGCGCGCCGGATGCACTGCATTAAGCAAGTTGCCTTGCTTGGTGGGCGATACTGGGATCGAACCAGTGACCTCTTCCGTGTCAGGGAAGCGCGCTACCGCTGCGCCAATCGCCCATTTCGTCCGGCGTGAACCGGAAACCATGGTTTTCACCGAGGTGGGTACGGGATTCGAACCCGTGTATACGGCTTTGCAGGCCGCTGCCTCGCCTCTCGGCCAACCCACCGTGCAAGCGCCGGTTCCGAAGATCCATTGCCTTGACAGTGTCCTGCGAGCGGACGACGAGATTCGAACTCGCGACATCCACCTTGGCAAGGTGGTGCTCTACCAGCTGAGCTACGTCCGCATTTGGAGTGTGGATTCCATACCGTTTCGGGCATTTCCTCGCGTTCCAACGAGTAAGAACTCTATAGGAGGTTCTGAGAATCTCCAAATCGCGCGTCCTTCGATCTTGGCGGGACCCCTGGATCCCTGCAATCTAGGGGATTTTGCGAATTACAGGCCTGTAATTCGCGGTCCGCCCCATCTCGATTTCCATAAACCCCGCCTGGTCGGCTAGCATTCAAAGGCATCGGGGCGATTGGCGCAGTGGTAGCGCGCTTCGTTCACACCGAAGAGGTCACTGGTTCGAACCCAGTATCGCCCACCGAGGAATCAGGTCCGTTTCCGCTCAAACCGAGCGGAGGCGGACCTTTTTGTGCCCCCCCACTTTGTCAGCCCCCTGTGAAAGAGTCGTTGCATGACTGATCCACTCCTTGCCCACGCCACGGAATACGGCCGCATGTACGCGCGGTCCACTTCCGACCAGTTTGCCGTTCCGTCCATCACCACCGTGATCGGCCAGCAGCCGCACGGGCTGGATGGCTGGTTTGGTTATATGGGCGCCAGCAGCCTGGCGAAGGATCCGCTGCTTGCGGACTGCCTGGGCAGCCCGGCGAAAATCCGGCAGGCTGTGAACCGGGCCTCGAAGGCGGCCGAGACGTATAGGGACGACGCCGCCAAGCGCGGTGACCGGGTCCACAACTACTGCGAGCAGGTATCGCTCCGGGCCCTGGGGCGGCCGCATGCCATGAAGGAAACCCGCGAGGCACTCGCTGCCAACGGGGAAGAAGCCTTTGCCCTCCGGTTTGATGAGTGGTGGGAACTCTACGATGTGGAACCCATCTCGCCTGAAATCACCGTCTGGAACAAGTCGGTGGGCTATGCCGGGACGCTTGACCTCGTGGCCCGCATCAACGGCCGGATCTGCCTCATCGACTACAAGACCAAAGGCACCACACGGGACGGTACCGTCAAGCCGCTGGATGACAAGGTGGTCATGCAGCTCGTTGCCGGCATGAAGGCTGAGGAAAGCCTGGTGGACCCGATCACCGGCGAATGGGAGCCATGGAAGTACGGCGAAAACCCGTTGCTCCTTGCCGTGGCCATTGGTGAGACCGAAGTCCGTCCCGTCCGGGCCAACCCGGACGTCCTCAAGCACCACTGGTGGAAGTTCTGCGCCCTGCGGCGCGTTTGGGAACTGTCCGCCGATACCCTGGCCGCCGGCACGGCCCTCCTTCCGGTGGCTCCGCCTCCGTCAGCACAAGTCCGCACTGCCTAGCAGTGCCGGATGAGCGCCGCTGCAGTCCAGACAGAGATGGTGCTGCACCTAAACTGGATAGGTTCACCAACCCCACCGTGAGGAAAAACAGCACATGGCCATTCTGAATATCCGCATCATTGGAGATCCCGTGCTCCGCACAGTGGCCGATCCTGTGACGGAATTCGGGCCTGAGCTCGCCAAGCTCGTTGCAGACATGACGGAAACCATGGAGGACGTGGAGGGAGCCGGCCTGGCCGCTCCCCAGATCGGTGTCAGCCAGCGCGTCTTCACCTACCGCGTGGGCGGCAGAGACGGCCACGTCATCAACCCGGTCCTGGAAAACAGCGACGACTACCAGCCCGACCAGGTGGAAGGCTGCCTCTCCATCCCCGGGCTGGGATTTCCGGTCCGACGGTTCCGGGCCACCAAGGTTACCGGCGTTGACCTCAATGGCGATCCTGTCACCGTCGAAGGCGAGGGCATGCTGGCCCGCTGCTTCCAGCACGAGACCGACCACCTGGACGGCATCCTTTACACTGACCGCCTGAAAGGCGACGACCGGAAGAGTGCGCTCCGTTCCATCCGCAATGCGAACTATGACGCCATTACGGAACGCACGACGGCGAAACGTGCCAAAACAGTGGGATCCAGCTTCGGCGGTGGCCCCACCACATGAGGGTACTTTTCGCCGGCACCCCGGCCGTCGCGGTCCCGTCGCTGGACGCCTTGGTCGCTGCTGGCTTTGATGTCGTTGCAGTCCTGACCCGCCCGGACGCGCCGGTTGGCCGCAAGCGTTTGCTGACGCCTTCGTCCGTTGCCGCCCGCGCCGCCGAGCTGGGGATCGACGTCATCCACGCCACCCGGGTTGATGACGCTGTGACCGCGCAGATTGCCGCAGCCAGGCCGGACGTGGCAGTCATCGTGGCCTACGGTGGCCTGATTCCCCGCGCCGCCCTCGATGTTCCGCCGCATGGCTGGATTAACCTGCACTTCTCCCTCCTGCCCGCATGGCGCGGGGCTGCCCCCGTACAGCGGGCTGTCATTGCCGGCGACGATGTCACCGGCGCCGTCACCTTCCTGCTGGAGGAAGGACTGGACACCGGCCCCGTTTTCGGGACGCTGACCGAAAGAGTTGGTCCGGACGACACCGCGGGGGCCCTGCTGGAGCGGCTTTCCCACGGCGGGGCTGTCCTGCTCGCACAGACACTGTCCGCAGTGGAAGCAGGGAAGGCAGCTCCGCAGCCACAGGCCGGCGACGTTTCGCTGGCACCCAAGCTGACCATCGACGACGGCAGGCTTGACTGGAAGCAGCCGGCCCTGGCCGTCGGGAGGCGGGCGCGGGGCGTAACCCCTGAGCCCGGCGCCTGGACCACGCTGGACGGTCACCGGGTCAAAATTGAACCGGTCCGGCTCCGGCCTGATAGCTCTGGCCTGGAGCCTGGCGCAGTCTTCCTCGAGGGGAAAGGTGTCCTGGTGGGGACCGGGTCCCACGCGGTGGAGCTGACGCGGATCCAGCCCTCAGGTAAAAAAATGATGGCCGCGGCCGATTGGGCCCGTGGCATGGCGTCACTTGAAAGCGTGGTGTTCGTATGAGCGAGTCCGGCGGGAATGAAGGCGGCCGTGGCAGGGGTGGCAGCGGAAGCGGCCGGGGCAAGGGCGGGCCGCGCGATTCCAGCACGCGCAACGCCCAGGGCCGCGAGCGGAATCGAAGCTCCCAAAAGAGCTTTACCGAGAATGCTCCCGGACAGCGTACCCGCCGGGCGGATCCGGCGCGCCTGGTGGCTTTTGAAGTCCTGCGTGCGGTAGCCGCCGAGGATGCCTACGCCAACCTGGTGCTGCCGTCCCGCATCCGCCATCATGGCCTGGACAAGCGCGACGCCGGCTTCGCCACTGAGCTGAGCTATGGGGCCCTGCGCAGCCAAGGCACCTACGATGCAGTCCTGGCCCGGTGTGTGGACCGCCCGCTGGACCAGCTCGACCCCGCCATCCTTGATGCCCTGCGGATCGGCACGCATCAGCTGCTGGCCATGCGCGTTCCTGCGCACGCTGCCCTGGACCAGACCGTTGGCCTGGCCCGCGCTGTGATCGGCGCCGGCCCGTCGGCCCTGATCAACGCTGTGCTGCGGAAGGTTGCGGCACACACCCTGGAGGAGTGGCTTGAGCTCCTCGTGGCCGGCGAAACCGATGAAACCAAGGTAGCGTCCATCCGCTACGCCCACCCCGAGTGGATTGTCCGGGCCATGCGCCAGTCACTGGTGGCCCACGGGCGTTCCGCCACGGAGATCAGAGACCTGCTGGAGGCTGACAACGCTGCTCCGGTGGTCAACCTCGTCGCATTGCCGGGTCTGGGAAGTCTCGATGAGGCCCTGGACAACGGGGCTACCCCCGGCGAACTCGTTGAAGGCTCAGCGCTCTCCAGCGGCGGCGACCTGGGCCGGCTCGCCTCGGTGCGCGAAGGCAGCACCAGGGTCCAGGACGTCGGCTCGCAGCTGGTGGCCCGGGCCATGGCGGCAGTGGACCTGGGTCCCCGCAGCCACGGTGCGGACGGGACAGGAGCCGCCGACGAAGCCTGGCTGGATATGTGCGCCGGTCCGGGCGGCAAGGCGGCCCTGCTCGGTGCCCTGGCCAACGAACAAGGTGCAACGCTGCTCGCCAACGAGCCGGCCCCGCACCGTGCCAAGCTGGTGAGCCAGGCACTGTCCGCGGTGCCGAGGGACGTATGGCGCGTCAGGACCGGCGACGGCCGTGACCTGGGTACTGAACAGCCCGAATCCTTCGACCGGGTCCTCGTGGACGTCCCCTGCAGCGGCCTCGGCGCGCTTCGCCGCCGACCGGAGTCCCGCTGGCGCCGCACGCCCAAGGACCTGGCAGACCTGGGCCCGCTGCAACGCGCCCTCCTCAAGTCCGCACTGGATGCCGTCCGCCCCGGCGGAGTGGTTGCCTACGTGACCTGTTCGCCGCACCCTGCCGAAACCACGGCCGTCGTCACGGACGCCCTCCGGAAACGCGAGGACCTGGAGCTGTTGGACGCCGGCGCAGTGCTGGACGGCGTAAGCCTCACCGGAAACTTGGGGGCCGGCCACGATTCGACGGCGCAGCTCTGGCCGCACATCCACAGCACCGACGCCATGTTCCTGGCCCTCATCCGCAAGAAGGCCTGACCCGTGAAAGGTTCACCGATGCCGCAATGCTGCATCAACCCGAGCATTCTGTCCGCCGACTTCGTTAACCTTGAAGCCGAACTGCGGCGGATAAGCAACGCCGACGCCGTCCACGTTGACGTCATGGACAACCATTTTGTGCCAAACCTCACCCTCGGCCTGCCGGTGGTCCAGCGGATTCAGGCCGTCAGCCCGGTTCCGCTGGATGCGCACCTGATGATCTCCGACGCTGACCGCTGGGCGCCGGGGTTTGCCGACGCGGGGCTGGCCTCGGTGACTTTTCACGCTGAAGCCTCCATTGCCCCCGTGAAGCTGGCCCGGGAACTACGGGCCAGGGGTTCCAAGGCCGGCATGGCCCTGCGGCCGGCCACCGCGGTGGAACCGTATCTGGACATGCTCGAAGAACTGGACATGCTCCTGATCATGACGGTGGAGCCGGGCTTCGGCGGCCAAGCGTTCCTTGACCTGACCCTGCCCAAGATCCGCCGCGCCCGTGCGGCCATTGACGGCTCCGGGCTGGACGTTGCCCTCCAGGTGGACGGTGGCATTACCGAGGACACGATCCTTAGGGCAGCAGAAGCCGGGGCAAACGTCTTCGTGGCCGGCTCGGCTGTCTACGGTGCAGCGGACCCCGGGGCAGCCATCGCACGCCTTCGGGAGGCAGGAAGCCTTAAGTTACGTGCGGGGTCCGGGGAATAGTCTGAACTGCCTATGGGTTGTGGGAGGATAGCAACACACATTACGTGCTCCGGGGTCGGTGTAAGTCCGAACCGGCGGTGATAGTCCGCGACCCGCGAGCCGGCGCTTTCCCCACCAGGGAGGGACCGGCGGACGGTTGAACCGGTGAAATTCCGGTACCGACAGTTAAAGTCTGGATGAGAGAAGCACGTACAGCTGTATCTGCGGCGTCCTGGCGATGCCGCAGCCTTCTGCTGTCGTATACCCCCGGAGCCATCGCGGTTCTAGAGGGAAGGAACGACACACAAACATGAACCCTTTGCGATGGCTCTTTGAAGCCAGGCTGTCCCATGAAACGGACGCCAAAGCCACCTACCCGGTGGCCGCCCCATGACCCCGCCCGAGAACGTCGCGGCGTTCAGCAGCGCCGAAACCGCCGCCATGGACACTGCGCTCGAAGCAGCCCTGCAGGGGCCGCGCGGCGCGAATCCGCTGGTGGGCGCCGTCGTCATTGGCGCGTCCGGGCAGCAGTTGGTGACCGGGTACCACCGGGGCGCCGGGACCCCCCACGCTGAAGCGGACGCGATCTCGCAGGCCGCCGCAGCCGGCATGGATCTGAGCGGTTGCACGATGGTGATCACCTTGGAGCCCTGCGACCACCGTGGCCGCACCGGGCCATGCACCCAGGCGATCATCGGCGCCGGAATCGAAGACGTGGTGTACGCCGTCGACGATCCGCATGACCCTGCGGCAGGCGGTGCCTCAACCCTTCGTGAAGCTGGTGTCCGGGTCCGCAGCGGGCTCGCCGCAGTCGAGGCCCTGGAGCTGAACCGCCAGTGGTTCCTGGCCGTGGCGGCACGCCGGCCGTTCGTGACCCTCCACATCGCACAGACCCTGGACAGTAGAATCGCGGCGGAGGACGGGACGAGCCAATGGATCTCGTCCCCGGAGTCGCTCGCTGACAACCACGGGCTGCGGCGGCGGATCGACGCCATCCTGGTGGGCACCCAGACCGTGCTGGTGGACAATCCCCGGCTCACTGCGCGTGACGCGGCGGGAGCCACGTCCGGCAAGCAGCCGCTGCGCGCGGTGATGGGCCTGCGGGAGATCCCCGTGGAGGCTGCGATCCGCGGCGACGACGGCCACGTTCTCCACCTGTCCACCCGGGATCCACAGGAGGCGTTGTCGTCCCTGTACGCGGAGGGAATCCGCCATGTCATGGTGGAAGGCGGCTCGCGCATCCTCAGCTCATTCCTGGCCGCCGGGCTCGTGGACGAACTCATTGTCTACCTGGCGCCCACCCTGCTGGGCTCCGGAACGCCCGCCCTGAACGGCCTCGGAATCAACACACTGGCCGACGCCAGGCACTGGGAATGGGACGCGTCCGACGGCGGCGCGGTGCAGACTTTGGGCTGTGACCTCCGGCTGCATCTCCGCCCATTACCAGTCGAAGCTTTGGAACCACAACCATCCCGCACTGCCGCGGAACCAGCCATGGGAGGCTACTGATGTTTACCGGAATTATTGCCGAACAAGGGCACGTGCTGTCTGTTGAGCGGGACAGCGATGCCAGCGCGACCCTCCGCCTGAGCGCCCCCGGCACCACCAACGGGCTGGCCCTTGGCGGGTCCATTGCCGTCAACGGCGTCTGCCTGACTGCCACCGAGATTGACGGCAAGGAATTCAGCGTTGACGTGATGGGCGAAACCCTGGTGCGCAGCACCATCGGCGAGCTCGCCGCCGGCGATTCGGTCAACCTTGAGCGTTGCGTCCCGGCCGGCGGCAGGCTGGACGGCCACGTAGTCCAAGGCCACGTGGACGGCGTCGGACAGCTTCTGGAGCGCGAGGCCCTGGGTAACTGGGAACGCCTCCGGTTCGGTGTGCCGGCCAACCTGGCCCGCTACATCGCGGAAAAGGGCTCCATCGCGATCGACGGCGTCTCCCTCACGGTGACTGCGGTCAGTCCGGCGGCGGAGCCAGAGCCCTGGTTCGAAGTGGGACTGATCCCCACCACTCTGGCCGAGACTGGCCTGGGGGCCAAGATCACCGGCAGCAGGGTCAACCTCGAAGTGGATGTGCTGGCCAAATACACCGAACGCCTGCTGGCATTCAGCACCAGCGCAGCAAACGGAGGCACCCGATGAACGCGACCATCCGGCTCGAGCCGGCAACCGAGGCAACGGCCGTACCTGGCCCCACGCCGGGCCTGGACCCCGTGGAAGACGCCATCCGTGCCATGGCCGCCGGCCGGCCCGTGCTGGTGGTGGACAACGAGGACCGCGAAAACGAAGGCGACATCATCTTCGCGGCGCAGCACGCAACGCCGGCACTGATGGGCTGGACCATCCGGTACAGCTCAGGCGTCATCTGCGTCCCGCTCACCGGCGACCGCGCCGACGCCCTGGCGCTGCCGCCGATGGTGGCGGTGAACCAGGACGCGAAAGGCACCGCATACACCGTTTCCTGCGACGCGGCGGTGGGTGTCAGCACCGGAATCTCCGCCACGGACCGGGCCCTCACGGCCCGCGTCCTCGCAGACCCCGGCGCCGGGCCGTCGGCCGTGACCCGGCCCGGGCATATTTTCCCGCTCCGGGCAGTTAACGGAGGAGTGCGGGAACGCCCTGGCCATACCGAAGCGGCCGTGGAGCTCTGCCGGCTCGCCGGATTGGAGCCCGTGGGCGTGATCGCCGAGGTTGTGTACGACGACGGTGAAATGATGCGGCTCGACGGGCTGCGCGGATTTGCCGCTGAACATGGGTGCCCCCTGATCTCGATTGAGGATCTGGTGGCTTACCTTGAATCAGGGGCCGGGTCTTCCGCCGACAGTGACACCGGGCCGGACGCCCGGGCGGAGTAGAGGAGTAATGATGACGGCTTCCGGAGTTTCGGACGACAGCCACCAGAACGGCCACCATCAGGGGGCGGCCGGCAATGGCCGGACCCACCACCCCGTGAGCGGCGGTCCGATTGTGCAGCTGCCCACGGCCTTTGGCGATTTCATCACCCAAGCGTGGACAGACCTGGTCACGGGCGTCGAGCACCTGGCGGTGAGCTCGCCCAACCCGCCCAAGGATGGCGTTGCTCCGCTGGTCAGGCTACATTCCGAGTGCCTGACCGGCGATGTTTTCGGCTCCTACCGTTGTGACTGCGGCGAACAGCTGGCCTATGCCCTGGAGCTGATCAACGAGTTCGGCGGCACGCTGCTGTACCTGCGCGGGCAGGAAGGCCGGGGGATAGGCCTGGCCAACAAAATCAAGGCCTACGCCCTCCAGGAAGCGGGCTTTGACACCGTGGAGGCCAACGAACAGCTGGGACTGCCGGTGGACGCCCGCTGCTACAAGGCGGCCGCCCAGATCCTGGCCGAGATGGGCCTCCACGAGATCCGGCTCCTGAGCAACAACCCGGACAAAAAGAACAGGCTCGCCAAAGCCGGCGTGAAGGTAGTGGAAATGGTGCCCACCGAGGTGCCGTCCCGTGACCAGAACATCCGCTACCTGCAGACCAAAAAGGACCGCATGGAGCACCGGCTGACGCTGGACACACACATTGTCACGGTGCCAAGCGGCGCCGCCGACGATTTCGACCACGACCAAAACTGAACGGACCAGATTCACGCATGAGCGGACACGGCGCACCAGATATTGACCTCACCACCCTCAACCCTGCGGAAACGTCGCAGCTGCGGCTGGCCATTGTGGCTGCCAGCTGGCATACCCAGATCATGGATGGCCTCCTCGACGGGGCCCTGCGCGCCGCCAAGGACGCCGGCATCAGCGAGCCCATCGTCCTGCGCGTTCCGGGAGCCTTCGAGCTTCCGGTCGCTGCCGCGCGGCTGGCACCGCACTTTGACGCAGTGGTGGCCCTCGGCGTCGTGGTCCGCGGCGGCACGCCACACTTCGAGTACGTCTGCCAGGCTGCGACGTCGGGGCTGACCGACGTGAGCGTGTCCACCGGAGTGCCAGTGGGCTTCGGCGTGCTGACCTGCGATACGGAGCAGCAGGGCCTGGACCGCGCAGGCTTGCCCGGTTCCACTGAGGACAAGGGCCACGAAGCAGTGACGGCCGCCTTGGCCACGGCCGTCCTCCTGAAGCAATACAAGTAGCAATGCGGGCGGGCGCGCTGTGTCTTCACTCACATCGTGCCCGTCATGCGGCGGACCGACAGGCGCCGTCAGGCCCGCAGCAAGTAGGCTGTAGGGCGTGAAGAATTTCGAGACGCTGTTCGCTGAACTGAGTGAGAAGGCAGCCACCCGGCCGGCAGGCTCCCGCACCGTCGCTGAATTGGAGTCCGGTGTCCACGGCATCGGCAAGAAAGTCGTGGAGGAAGCAGCCGAAGTCTGGATGGCCGCTGAGTACGAATCCGACGAGGCCGCGGCCGAGGAAATCTCCCAGCTGCTCTACCACCTGCAGGTTCTGATGCTCGCCAAAGGCCTGACCCTGGAAGACGTCTACAAGCATCTGTAGCCACTGCGGCACGGTGCGTCATTCCCGGCCTGCCCGTGCCCTGCGTGGCCCGTTTGCCTGATCAACTAGACCTCCCCACCAAGAAAGACCCCCATGCTGCGAGTAGCCGTCCCCAACAAAGGTTCCCTGTCCGAAGCCGCCTCCGCCATGCTGTCCGAAGCCGGCTACCGCCAGCGCCGCGACACCCGGGAGCTGGTCATGATGGACCCGGACAACGACATTGAGTTCTTCTTCCTCCGTCCGCGCGACATCGCCGTCTACGTCGGCCGGGGAACGCTCGACGTCGGCATCACCGGCCGCGACCTGCTGCTGGACGCTGAGGTGGAAGCCGAAGAACTGCTGCCCTTGGGCTTCGCTGCCTCCACGTTCCGTTTTGCGGGACCGGTGGGCGACTTCGCCGCAGTGGAAGAGCTGGAAGGCAAGCGCCTTGCCACCAGCTACGACGGCCTGCTTCGCGGCTACCTCGCTGAACGCGGTGTGAACGCTAAAGTGGTCCGGCTTGATGGCGCCGTCGAGTCCTCCGTCCGGCTGGGCGTCGCGGACGCCATTGCCGACGTCGTCGAAACCGGCAACACGCTCAAGGCTGCCGGTATGGAGATCTTCGGCGATCCGATTCTCAAGTCCGAGGCCGTCCTGATCCGCCGCACCGGAGAAGGCGGCGCCGCGAACGGCACCGCCAAGGAAATTGACGTACTCATCCGGCGCCTCCAGGGTGTCCTGGTGGCACGCCAGTATGTCCTCATGGACTACGATATCCGCAAGGAACTGGTGGAGCAGGCAGCTGCCTTGACTCCCGGCCTGGAATCTCCCACCGTCTCGCCGTTGCGCGACTCCGAGTGGGTGGCTGTGCGGTCCATGGTTCCGAAGAAGGAAACCAACCGGATCATGGATGAGCTCTACGACCTCGGCGCCCGCGCCATCCTGGTCAGCAGCATCCACGCCTGCCGCATCTGAGCCCTTCGCGTCTGAGCCTTCCACCCAGGCCGCGCGGCGCCGCAGTATCCACCCGAGAATTCCAGGAGTACCCATGGCTGTAGCTGTACGAGTCATCCCGTGCCTCGACGTCGACGCCGGACGCGTCGTGAAGGGCATCAACTTCGAGGGCCTCCGTGACGCCGGCGACCCTGTGGAGCTCGCCCACCGGTACGACAACGCTGGTGCCGATGAGCTGACGTTCCTGGACGTCACCGCATCCTCCGGCAACCGCGAAACCACATTCGACGTCGTCCGGCGCACCGCCGAGGAAGTCTTCATCCCGCTGACCGTGGGTGGGGGTGTCCGTGGCGTCGCCGAGGTGGACAAGCTTCTTCGCTACGGCGCGGACAAGGCGTCCATCAACACGGCCGCCGTCGCACGTCCGGACGTCATCAACGAGATCAGCCGGCACTTCGGTTCGCAGGTGCTGGTCCTGTCCGTCGACGCACGCCGGACCCGTCCCGGCTCCGAGCCCACGCCGTCGGGCTTTGAAGTGACCACCCACGGTGGGCGCACCGGCACGGGAATCGACGCCATCGAGTGGGCCAAGGAAGCGGCAGACCGCGGCATCGGGGAAATCCTGCTGAACTCCATCGACGCTGACGGCACCAAGGACGGTTTCGACCTGGAGCTCATCCGCCTGGTCAGGGCCGCTGTAAAAGTGCCGATCATCGCCTCAGGCGGGGCAGGGGAGCCGGCCCACTTCCCACCGGCGGTAGCTGCGGGGGCCGACGCGGTCCTGGCCGCCTCGATCTTCCACTGGGGGCCGGACAACATGATGTCCCAGGTCAAGCAGGCCATCCGCGAAGCAGGCTTCGAAGTCCGCTAGCGGGGGTTTAGCCTGGATTTCGACAAGCTCAATCACCCGGGATCCGTGGTTGAGCTTGCCGAAACCTAGAGGCCGACTTCGGCTGACTGAAGCAGGGCGACGGCGTCCGGCTGGCCCTCGAAGGTGACCAGGGCGTGCTGGGTCCGGCCGTGGGCGTGCATCAGAAGTTCGCCAGGCTCGCCGACGATTGCCACCGAAACGGGTGCCCGCTTGGCCACGTGCCGGGGGCCCGAGGGGCGCACCAGCACGATGCCAAGGTCGACGCCGCGGTACAGGATGGCGGCCCGTTTGATGAGCTCGTCCCACAAGGCATCCGAGTAGGCCTCATCCAATGCCCGCGGAGCCCAGCGGTCAACGGCCCGGCGGACGTCCTCGGTGTGGACGAAGTACTCGATCAGGTTGGAGCTCTCGTCCAGTGCCTTGATGTTCATGGGCGACAGGGCGGGGGGCCCGGCGCGGAATGTCTTGACGAGCCTCGAGTAGTCGTCCGAGGTCTTCAACTTCCCGGCGAGCTTGGCAGTTGCCTTATCGGAGGCCTTGGACAGGCTCTTGAGTATGAGGCCCAGACCCACAGCGGCCTTACGTTCGCGCAGGTAGAGGTGCGCGGCAAGATCCCTGGTGCGCCAGCCCCGGCAGAGGGTAGGGGCATCAGGGCCGGCCGCCAGCAGGGTTTCGGCTAGGACTTCTCGGGACGGGTCGACGAAATGCATCACTTGTGAAACTAGCACGAGAGCGGGGAAGTTGGGCAGCAGAACCGCCAGGGGACAGGTGCCCTTGTTCACATGGCCTGTATGCCGGTTGGTGCATATTCGGCGTGCGCTGATCAGGCACTAGACTTGACCTGATGTCTGAACAGCCTGCCCCCGCCCCCGAGCCTTTCCCGGCCCCCGCCACCAGCCCGCTTTCGCCGGCCCTTGCCGCCGCACTCAAGCGGGACAGTGCCGGGCTGATTGCTGCTGTAGTCCAGCAATTCGACACCAACGACGTGCTGATGCTGGGGTGGATGGATGATGAGGCGCTCCACCGCACCATGACCAGTGGCCGGGTCACGTTCTACTCCCGCTCCCGGCAGGAATACTGGCGCAAGGGTGACACCTCCGGCCACGTCCAATGGGTCAAATCGGTGGCCATGGACTGCGATGGCGATGCCCTCCTGATACGGGTGGACCAGGTGGGCGCCGCGTGCCACACCGGCACCCGGACCTGCTTCGACGGCAGGGAGTTGGAAGTCCGGACCGGCGGGGCCCTCTGACCCACCCGGCTTGGCGCGGAATCCGCCCCCAGGCCTCCAAACTTTTGGCAGCATAAGACTGACGCCGCCCCACCGCGGCGGGACACAAGAACAGGCGGAGAAGCATAGCCATGCAGGACCTTGGAATCATCAGCCCGGGCCTCGAGGAGTTCCGCGAACTCGCCGGCACCAGCCGGGTCATCCCCGTTACTCTCAAGGTGTTGGCGGATGCCGAGACGCCCATCGGCCTGTACCGTAAGTTGGCGAATGGCCAGCCGGGAACGTTCCTCATGGAGTCTGCTGCCGTTGGCGGCACGTGGTCGCGGTACTCCTTCATCGGTGCCAAATCCCGGGCCACGCTGACTACCAAGGACGGCCAGGCCCACTGGCTCGGCGAGCCCCCTGCCGGTGTGCCCTTGGACGGCAACCCGGTGGACGCCATCCGTGACACCATCGAAGCGCTGCGGACCAGCAGGTTCGAGGGCCTTCCGCCGTTCACGTCGGGCCTTGTGGGGTTCCTCGGCTGGGAGACCGTCCGGCACTGGGAGCGGCTCACCAGCCCGCCCGAAGACGACCTCCACCTTCCCGAGCTCGCCCTGAACCTGGTGACGGACATGGCCGTCCATGACAACCACGACGGCAGCGTGCTGCTCATTGCCAACGCCATCAACTTCGACAACAGCTCAGAGCGCGTGGACGAAGCCTGGCACGACGCCGTTGCCCGGGTGAAGGCACTCCTCACCAAGGTCAGTACGCCGGTAGCACAGCCGGTCTCGGTCCTGGAGCCCGCTGCCCTGGACTTCGCCTCCAGCGTCCAGGAGCGCTGGGCCGAACCCGCTTACCTGGAGGCACTGGACCGGGGCAAGGAAGCCATCGTGGACGGTGAAGTCTTCCAGGTGGTGATTTCCCGCCGCTTCGAAATGGAGTGCGGAGCTTCGCCCCTGGACGTCTACCGGGTCCTGCGCAACACCAACCCCAGCCCGTATATGTACCTCTTCAGCCTCGAAGACGCCGACGGCCGGGAGTACACGATCGTCGGGTCATCGCCGGAGGCCCTGGTGACCGTAACGGGTGATGAGGTCATTACGCACCCGATCGCCGGTTCGCGGCCCCGCGGCAAGACGGTTGAAGGCGACAAGGCCTTGGCCGAGGAACTCCTGGCCGACCAGAAGGAACGCGCCGAGCACCTGATGCTGGTGGACCTCTCCCGCAACGACCTGTCCAAGGTCTGCGTGGCCGGCACCGTGGATGTCACGCAGTTCATGGAGGTAGAGCGGTTCAGCCACATCATGCACTTGGTCTCCACTGTGGTGGGAAAGCTGTCCCCGCAGGCCAAAGCCTACGATGTCCTGAAAGCGACCTTCCCCGCCGGGACCCTGTCCGGTGCCCCGAAGCCGCGGGCCCTCCGTCTGCTGGACCAGCTTGAACCCCACCGGCGCGGAATCTATGGCGGAGTAGTGGGATACCTCGACTTTGCCGGCGACATGGACATGGCCATCGCCATCCGTTCCGCCCTGCTGCGCGAAGGACGGGCCTACGTCCAGGCCGGCGGCGGCATCGTGGCGGACTCGGTGAACCCCACTGAAGCGATGGAGACCGTGAACAAGGCGGCCGCTCCACTCCGGGCAGTGCACACTGCCGCCTCGCTGCGCAACATCGCTGCCGAGTCGCTGCCTGAGCCCGGGAAGGCCGTCGAATGACGCCGGTCTGGGCCCGCAAGTCCACGCTGGTCCTGCTGATCGCCGTGCTGGCGCTGGCTGTCTTTGGCACCACTACCCAGACCTGGATCTCAATCACCCTGGACCCGGACCAGGTGGGGCAGACGGCGGGAGGCCAGAACACCCTCCCGGTCCAGGGCAGCAAGGCAGCCACCGCGGTGACCGCCTTGGCGCTGGTGGCGCTGGCCGGGGGACTGGCCGCGTCCATTGCCGGAAAGGTCGCGCGGTGGATCATCACCGTCCTTGTGGTCCTCGCCGCGGCCGGCATCATCGCCGCAGCCGCCACGGTGCTGGCTGATCCGCTGACCGCCGCGCAGGGCTCCATTGCTGCCGCCACCGGGGTCACCGGAAGCAGTGCCGGAGCGGAAGTGACGGCCTTCCCGGCCCTCGCCGTCGTCGCCGGTATCCTGTTGGCGCTGGGCGCGTTGCTGATCGTCCCGGCGGGCCGGTATTGGAAGTCGCGTACCAAATATGACGCGTCCACCTATGGCGCGTCTGCTGGCAGTTCCGCCGCGGTGGCAGGTCCGGTGGACGAAATCGACGGCTGGGACACGCTTTCGCGCGGCGACGATCCCACTTAGGCCGCCCCCGGCAGCCGAACGGCGCGACCCGCTTCGAGCGGCGCCCGGACCGCCGATGGGCAGGTCGCGGCCAAAAAATGGCAGAATGTAAGCAGTATTGATCCTGAGGAGATTCACATGAGCAAAGCACCCGCACCCGCGTCGAAATCCGCCACGGAATCCGCCGTGCACCACGGCGTTGACCACAGCCAGGATCTGGGCCACGGCAACAGCCCTGCAGCGTGGACCTGCGTGATCGTGATGCTGGTTGGCGCGCTGGTCTGCGCCATTGCCTTCGTTATCGCCAACACCCCCATCTTCATCGCCGGTGCCGCCGTTATGGTCATTGGCTTGATCCTTGGCTACGTCATGCGCAAGGCGGGCTACGGCGTCGAAGGCAGCAAGCTGAAGAGTACCGGCCACTGATGGCAACAGTTCTCGATGACATCAATGCCGGTGTCAGGGAGGATATGGAGTCCAGGAAGCGCCTCGTTTCCCTCGCGGAACTGAAGGATCTGGCCGCCGCCGCAGCGCCGGCACGTGACGCCTGGGCAGCCCTTGGCGGCCTATCCACACCGCGCGGCGAGCTCAAAGTCATCGCCGAAATCAAGCGGCGCAGTCCCTCCAAGGGGGACCTGGCTACCATCGTGGACCCGGCCTCACTCGCGGCGCAGTACGCCGACGGCGGTGCCGCCGTCATCAGTGTCCTCACCGAACAGCGGCGGTTCAATGGCTCGCTCGCTGACCTGGACGCAGTCCGCGCCCGGGTGGAGATTCCCCTGCTGCGCAAGGACTTCACGCTCGACGAATACCAGATCTGGGAGGCCCGTGCCCACGGCGCGGACCTGATCCTGCTTATCGTGGCGGCACTTTCCGACAACCAGCTCCGGGAGTTCAGCGCCCTCAGCCGGGAAATGGGCATGAACGTCCTGGTTGAGACGCACACGGTCGAGGAAATCAAACGTGCTGTTGCGGCGGAGGCGCGCATCATCGGCGTGAACGTCCGCAACCTCAAAACGCTCGACGTCGACCGTTCCGTTTTCGCGTCCCTCGCCGGCCTGATTCCCGCCGAAGCGCTGGTCGTCGCCGAATCCGGCGTCCGCGGTGTGGACGACGTGACGCACTACGCGGCGAGCGGCGCGAACGCCATCCTGGTGGGTGAAGCCCTGGTGAGCGATTCCACTCCCCGCGAGCGGATCGCCCAGTTCACGGCCGCCGGCGCTGCCGCCATCGCCGCCCGGGTCTAGTCCCGGCAACCGCCGGCCCTGGTGCCGGCGGCACAACACTTTTGCACGATCAACTGGAACAGGACGGTGAGACTGATGGTTGACGCACCCTCAGAGAACGCTGATAACAACGCCGCGGAGGCATTCCTGCAGGGCGGCTCGCTGAAGCACGCCCCGGGGCCATACTTCGGTGGCTATGGCGGACGCTGGATGCCAGAATCCCTCATCGCCGCCCTTGATGAGCTTGAGGACACCTTTGAAAAGGCCAAGGCCGATCCTGACTTCCTCGCCCAGATTGCGGAGCTGAACAAGAACTACTCCGGCCGTCCCTCACTGCTGACGGAGGCCAAGCGGTTTTCCGCACACGCCGGCGGAGCCAGGATCTTCCTCAAGCGGGAGGACCTTAACCACACCGGCTCGCACAAGATCAACAACGTGCTGGGGCAGGCGTTGCTGGCCAAGCGCATGGGCAAGACCCGCGTCATCGCGGAAACCGGTGCAGGGCAGCACGGCGTGGCCAGCGCCACGGCCGCCGCACTTCTCGGCCTCGAATGTGTTGTCTACATGGGCGCCGAAGACTGCCGCCGCCAGGCACTGAATGTCGCCCGCATGCAGCTGCTCGGTGCCACGGTGGTACCTGTGACCAACGGTTCCCAGACCCTCAAGGACGCTATCAACGACGCCCTCCGGGACTGGGTCAGCAACGTTGACACCACCCACTACCTGCTGGGCACTGCCGCCGGGGCGCACCCGTTCCCCGCCATGGTCCGGTTCTTCCACGAAGTCATCGGTGAGGAAGCCCGTGCCCAGATCCTGGAGCAGACCGGTAAGCTTCCCGACGCCGTATGCGCCTGCATCGGCGGCGGGTCCAACGCGATCGGCATCTTCCACGGCTTCCTCGATGACCCCGATGTGAAGATCTACGGCTTCGAGGCAGGTGGCGACGGCGTCGACACCGGTCGGCACGCAGCCACCATCACGCTCGGCAAGCCCGGCGTCCTCCACGGTGCTCGCTCCTACCTCATGCAGGACGACGACGGCCAGACAATCGAGTCCCATTCCATCTCCGCAGGCCTGGACTACCCGGGCGTCGGCCCGGAGCATGCCTACCTGGCCGATATCGGGCGGGTCAGCTACGAGCCCATCACCGACAGTGAAGCGATGGATGCGTTCAAGCTCCTGTGCAGGACTGAGGGAATCATCCCCGCCATCGAGTCCTCCCACGCCCTCGCGGGGGCCATCAAGGTAGGCAAGCGCCTGACCGAAGGGAAGGCCGATCCGTCCGAAACGGTGATCATCGTCAATCTTTCCGGACGTGGAGACAAAGACGTGGAGACCGCCGCGGAATGGTTCGACATGCTCGATGAGGAGGGCAAGGTCAAGGGCACCAACCTCTCCACCCGCAAGCCCAAGGGCCCCGCCGACCGGGCGGAAACTGAAGCCGTTCCTGCTGCCGTTGCAGACAAAACAGAGGACCACTGATGACTGAACAGACGGCCAGCAAGTCCGCCGCCGCCATCGACCGCGCCCGCGACGCCGGGCGCTCAGCCCTGGTCTGCTACCTGCCGGCAGGGTACCCGGACGTCCAGGCCACTATCGACGCCGGCATTGCCATGGCGAAGAATGGCGCGGACCTGATCGAAATCGGAATTCCCTACTCGGACCCGGTCATGGACGGTCCAGTCATCCAGGCGGCCACCACCGAGGCCATTGCCAACGGATTCCGCGTCGAGAGCGTGTTCGACGTTGTAGCCGGCATTACCGCAGCCACGGATGTTGCGGTGCTCGTGATGACCTACTGGAACCCTGTCCTCCGGATGGGCGTGGACGAGTTTTCGCGTAGGCTGGCCGAGGCCGGGGGAGCGGGGCTCATTACGCCGGATCTCATCCCGGATGAAGCGTCAGAGTGGTTCGCCGCGTCGGACAAGTACGGGCTGGACCGCGTGTTCCTCGTGGCACCGTCGTCCACACCGGAGCGCCTGGCCATGACGGTGAAGTCAAGCCGGGGCTTTGTGTACGCCGTCTCCGTCATGGGCGTCACGGGCACCCGCCAGGATGTCAGCAGCAGCGCTGAACAGCTCGTTGCCGACACTCATGCTGCCGGTGCCGAACGCGTGTGCGTGGGCCTCGGAGTGTCCAACGCCGGGCATGTCCGCGAGATTGCGGCCTACGCTGACGGCGTCATCGTGGGCACGGCGCTGGTTGCCGCCATCCGCGACGGCGGTGTCCCCGCCGTCGCAGATCTCACGCGTGACCTCAGCGTCGGACTCGCCAGGGAAGTAGCTTAGCCACCATGAAGATCCTCCTTCAGGCCGCCGCGCTGGTGCCGGCCAGTATCCCCAGCCCGGACTGGTCCGGCTTCGATATCCCGTTGCCATGGGGGACCCTGCGGATCCATGCCTATGCCCTGTGCATCCTGGCCGGAATTTTCGTGGGCCTGTGGCTTACCTCTGTCCGGTGGGCCCGGCGCGGCGCGCCCGACGGCAGCGTCTGGGACATCGTCATCTGGGCGATCCCGTTTGGCATCATCGGCGGACGCCTGTACCACGTGGTCTCGTCACCGGACCAGTACTTCGGGCCCGGCTTCGACGGGACAGGCGACCTCTGGCTGATCCCGCAGATCCAGCGGGGCGGCCTGGGCATCTGGGGTGCCGTAGTCCTGGGTGTCCTCGGCGCCTGGATCGGCTGCCGGCGTGCCGGTGTGAAGCTCGCGGCCTTCCTGGATGCCGCGGCACCCGGCCTCCTGCTGGCACAGGCCGTGGGCCGGTGGGGCAACTACTTCAACCAGGAGCTCTTCGGCGGCCCCACCACACTGCCTTGGGGACTTCAGATCGATCCGGACAACCCCAACTTCCCCGCCGGCACGCCAGCGGATACCCTGTTCCACCCCACGTTCCTGTATGAGTCGCTCTGGAACATTGCAGGTGTGCTGATCCTGCTCGCCCTGGACCGTCGGTTCAACTTCCGGCGTGCCCGGCTCTTCTGGCTCTACGCCATGTACTACACCCTGGGTCGGGTATGGATCGAAGCGATGCGCATCGACGAGGCTGAGCAGATCAACCTCTTTGGCATCACTACCAGGCTCAACGTCTGGACCAGCATCTTTGTGTTGGTCGCCGCCCTCATCATCTTCATCGTGTTGGGCCGAAAGGGGCGGCCGGTGCCGGACACCCCCTACTTGGACGGACATATTCCGGTTGCCGACGTGGCTCCAGTGCAACATGACGACGACGGGGAACCGCCCCGCGCGGCCGCTGCCATTGCTGTCCACGATTCGGATGACCATGTCTCAGATAGTGAATCGCGTGATAATCTGCCTGATAACCAAAATGGTTCCGGAAATCCTTCCACCCCAACGGAAGAGGAACCGGCGTCCAAGGGCGGCAACAAGCCCGTCACCGAATCGCCGGAGACCGGAAATTCCCGCCACAAGGCAACGGAATCCGCGCCGGAGGCTGGCACAAGCAAGTAGTACGCCAGCACGGCAGGGCAGCAGAGTCACCGCTCGGAGCGCCCACACACCACAGCGTCGTGGCAACAGGGCCCGACTGGGCAGCATAGAGCTGCTGACCGGTCAAGCCCGGGTCAGGGGCCTGCGTAACTGTTCGTTCAGCAGGCCTGTCTGGCCTACAATTTCCAATAAATAAACACTTTGTTGTGCCCATCACACAGGCGCTGAGAAGTGGGGCCAACGGTGTCCCTTCCATACGTACGATCTCGAGGAAGGACGTCTTCAATGACCCATCTTCATAGCCCACGCTGGTCCGAAAAAATAGGATCTGACGGCCCCGTCTCTCCGTTTAAGCGCTTCGCTGCGCTGCCGGAGGCCCGGGGTCTATACAACCCAGAAAACGAAAAAGATGCGTGTGGCCTTGCGATCATCGCCACGCTCCGCGGCGAGCCGGGCTACGACATCGTGGACGCCGCGCTTACGGCCCTGCGCAATCTCGAGCACCGTGGTGCTGTCGGCGCAGACGAAGGCACCGGTGACGGTGCCGGACTCCTGATGCAGATCCCGGATGAGTTCTTCCGTGCCGTCACCGAATTCGAACTTCCTGCGCCCGGCCAGTTCGTGGCGGGAACCGCCTTCCTGCCGGCAGAGCAGCTAGAGGCCGACGCCGCCAAGGCAGGCATTGAAGGCCTGGCCGCCGATGAGGGCCTCACCGTCCTGGGCTGGCGCGAAGTGCCCATCGTGGCAGACCTGGTGGGCGCCATGGCCCGCGCCTGCATGCCGTATTTCTCCCAGCCTTTCCTCGCCTCGGCAACCGGCGAGAAGATGGACCGCAATGAGCTCGACGCCCGTGCCTGGCGGATCCGCAAGCGTGCCCAGAACAAGTTCGGTGTCTACTTCCCGTCCCTGTCTTCCCGCACCATTGTCTACAAGGGCATGCTCACCACCGCCCAGCTGGAGCCGTTCTACCCGGACCTCTCCGATAAGCGCTTTAAGACCAAGCTGGCCATTGTCCACTCGCGCTTCTCCACCAACACGTTCCCGTCCTGGCCGCTGGCCCAGCCTTTCCGCACCATCGCCCACAACGGTGAAATCAACACGGTCAAAGGCAACCGGAACTGGATGCGTGCCCGCCAGTCCCAGCTCGCCAACCCGCTGCTGGGGGATTCCCCCGAAGAGCTTTACCCCATCTGCACGCCCGGCGCGTCCGACTCCGCGTCCTTTGATGAGGTAGCTGAACTGCTCTGGCTCTCCGGCCGGCCCATCACGCACTCGATCATGATGATGATCCCCGAGGCCTGGGAAAACCACGCCACCATGGATCCGGCACGGCGTGCCTTTTACGAATACCACTCCATGCTCATGGAGCCGTGGGACGGCCCCGCCGCCGTATCGTTCACCGACGGCAACCTGGTGGGCGCCACCCTAGACCGCAATGGCCTGCGCCCCGGACGCTACTGGATCACCGAGGATGGCCTGATCGTCTTTGCCTCCGAGGTGGGCGTGATCGACGTCGAGCCCTCCAAGGTGGTTAGGAAGGGCCGCGTTTCGCCGGGCAAGATGTTCCTGGTGGACACTGACGCCGGCCGCATCATCGACGACGAAGAGGTCAAGGCCGAAATGGCCGCGGCGAACCCGTGGGCCGAATGGGTCAAGGACAACCTGATCGACCTCAACGAGCTTCCCGAGCGTGAGCACGTGGTCCACACGGCTGCGTCGGTGAATATCCGCCAGCGGACGTTCGGCTATACCACTGAAGAGCTGAAGATCCTGCTGGGCCCAATGGCCCGCACCGGCGCCGAACCGCTGGGCGCGATGGGCTCTGACACCCCGGTGGCGGTGCTGTCCAAGCGCCCCCGCCTGCTCTTTGACTACTTTGTGCAGTCCTTCGCCCAGGTCACCAACCCGCCGCTGGACGCGATCCGCGAAGAGCTGGTCACGTCGCTGACCTGCGCCATCGGTCCCAACGGCAACCTCCTGGACACCAAGAGGGTACGGCAGCCGCAGATTTCGCTGCCGTTCCCCGTCATCAACAACGACCAGTTGGCCAAGATCGCGAACATTGAATCGCCCGCCGGCGACAAGGTGGCGATGAAGGTCCGAGGGCTGTACCGGCCTGAAGGCGGCGAATCCGCGCTGCGTGCCCGGCTCACCGAAATCTGCGAGCAGGTGTCCGGTGCCATCAACCGCGGCGTGCAGTACGTAGTGCTTTCCGACCGCGACTCCAACGCCCAGTGGGCGCCGATTCCGTCGCTGCTGCTGGTCAGCGCCGTGCACCACCACCTGCTGCGCAGCGCCAACCGCACCAAGACCGCTTTGGTGGTTGAGGCCGGCGACGTCCGCGAAACGCACCATGTGGCGGTCCTGATCGGCTATGGCGCGTCAGCAGTCAACCCATACCTCGCCATGGAATCCGTGGAGCAGCTCATTTCCACCGGCGACGTGGTGGGGGTTACCCCGCAGGACGGCGTCTACAACCTTATCAAGGGCCTCGGCAAGGGCGTCCTGAAGATCATGTCCAAGATGGGCATCTCCACGGTGGCCTCATACACTGGCGCGCAGACGTTCGAGGCCCTCGGCCTTGGACAGGACCTGGTGGACGAGTTCTTCGCCGGCACGCATTCCCAGCTGGGCGGCGTGGGCCTGGATGTCATTGCCGCTGAGGTTTCGGCGCGGCACCAGATGGCCTACCCGGAAGGCGGCATCGAGCAGCCGCACCGCCCGCTGCTGGGCGGCGGCGAATACCAGTGGCGCCGCGACGGCGAGCCGCACCTCTTCAACCCGGAGACTGTCTTCCGGTTGCAGCACGCCACGCGTGAGCGCCGTTACGACATTTTCAAGGCCTACACCAAGGGTGTGGATGACCAGTCCGAGAACCTGATGACCCTGCGTGGGCTGCTTAAGTTCAAGGACAACCGTCCCGCCGTGCCGTTGGAGGAAGTGGAGCCCGTCTCCAGCATCGTGAAGCGCTTCTCCACCGGCGCCATGAGCTACGGGTCCATCTCGAAGGAAGCCCACGAGACCCTCGCGATCGCCATGAACCAGTTGGGCGGCAAGTCCAACACCGGCGAAGGCGGCGAGGACGTGGACCGTCTGCTGGATCCGAAACGGCGCTCTGCGGTCAAGCAGATCGCGTCCGGCCGGTTCGGCGTCACCAGCCTGTACCTGACCAACGCCGACGACATCCAGATCAAGATGGCGCAGGGTGCCAAGCCCGGCGAAGGCGGCCAGCTCATGGCGCAAAAGGTGTACCCGTGGGTTGCCCGGACACGCCACTCCACGCCCGGCGTCGGCCTCATTTCGCCGCCCCCGCACCACGACATCTACTCCATCGAGGACCTCGCGCAGCTCATCTACGATGCGAAGCGCGCCAACCCCTCGGCCCGTGTCCACGTCAAGCTCGTCTCCGAAGTTGGGATCGGCACGGTGGCATCGGGTGTCACCAAGGCAAAGGCCGACGTCGTACTAGTCTCCGGACATGACGGCGGCACCGGCGCGTCCCCGCTCAACTCGCTCAAGCATGCGGGTGTGCCGTGGGAGCTGGGACTCGCGGAGACCCAGCAGACGCTGATGCTCAACGGCCTGCGCGACCGCGTCGTGGTGCAGGTGGATGGCCAGCTCAAGACGGGCCGCGACGTTGTTATCGCTGCCCTGCTCGGCGGGGAGGAGTTCGGCTTCGCCACCGCTCCCTTGGTGGTGGAAGGCTGCATCATGATGCGCGTCTGCCACCTGGACACCTGCCCGGTGGGTGTGGCAACCCAGAACCCCGAACTGCGTGCCCGCTTCAGCGGCAAGCCCGAATTCGTGGTCAACTTCTTCGAATTCCTGGCCGAGGAAGTCCGCGAAATCCTCGCGGAACTCGGCTTCCGGACCATCGAGGAGGCCATTGGCCACGCCGAAGTTCTGGACGCCCGCGAAGCGATCAACCACTGGAAGGCCGACGGCCTGGACCTGGACCCGATCCTCCACGGCCTTGAGTTCGACGACGACGCCCCGCTGCGCAACCTCACCTCGCAGAACCATGAACTGGACAAGCACTTTGACCAGCGTCTGATCACCATGGCCACCGAGGCACTGACCGACCGCACACCGGTGAAGATCGCCGTGGACGTCATCAACACTGACCGCTCGGTGGGCACGATGCTCGGCCACACGGTGACCAAGACGTTCAGCACCGACCTGCTGGCGCCGGACACAATCGATATCACCCTGACCGGCACCGCAGGACAGTCGTTGGGTGCGTTCCTGCCCGCCGGCATCACGCTGCGCCTGTTCGGCGACTCGAACGACTACGTGGGCAAGGGCCTTTCCGGCGGACGGATTATTGTCCGGCCGGACCGCACCAACGTGTTCACGGCCGAAGCAAATGTCATTGCCGGCAACGTGATTGGCTACGGCGCCACCAGCGGTGAGATATACCTTCGCGGCCAGGTGGGCGAACGCTTCCTGGTCCGCAACTCCGGAGCCACGGCTGTTGTTGAAGGCATCGGCGACCACGGCTGCGAATACATGACCGGCGGTCAGACCCTGATCATCGGGCGGACCGGACGCAACTTCGGTGCAGGCATGTCCGGCGGTACCGCCTACGTTCTGGACCTGCGGACCACCCGGGTGAACAAGGATGCCTTGCAGTCCGGTGAGCTCCAGCTTATGGAACTCGACGCCGAAGACCGCGACATTGTCCACGGCCTGCTGGTCAAGCATGTTGAGGAAACGGAATCCCTGCACGCTGCCCGCCTGCTGGAGAACTTCGACGACACTGCTGCCCGTATTACCAAAGTTCTGCCCCGCGATTACGCGGCAGTCCTGCAAACCCGCCTTGACGCCATTGAAGAGGGCCTTGACCCCGATGGCGAAGAAGTTTGGGCTCGAATCCTGGAGGTAACCGGTGGCTGATCCACGCGGATTTCTTAAAGTACGCCAGCGTGAAACCCAGCCACGCCGCCCTGTTCCGGTCCGCATCATGGACTGGAAGGAAGTTTACGAGGCTCAGGAAAAGGGTGTCCTGAAGGCCCAGGCCGGGCGTTGCATGGACTGCGGCGTGCCGTTCTGCCACCAGGGCTGCCCGCTGGGCAACCTTATTCCCGAGTGGAACGACCTCACCTGGCGGGACAAGGGGGAGGAAGCGATTGAGCGGTTGCATGCCACCAACAACTTCCCCGAGTGGACCGGCCGGCTCTGCCCGGCACCGTGTGAGGCGTCCTGCGTGCTGGGAATCAACCAGCCTGCCGTGACCATCAAGCAGGTTGAAGTGTCCATCATCGACGAAGCCTGGGACAGCGGTTGGGTTAATCCGTTGCCGCCGACGCGCCTGACCGGAAAGACGGTGGCCGTCGTCGGTTCCGGCCCCGCAGGCCTCGCCGTCGCGCAGCAGCTCACCCGGGTGGGCCACACCGTGGCTGTCTACGAGCGCGACGACAAGATCGGTGGCCTCCTCCGGTACGGCATCCCCGACTTCAAGATGGAGAAGGAGCAGGTTGACCGCCGGGTCGAGCAGATGAAAACGGAAGGCACCCGCTTCCGCACCGGCGTCGCCGTGGGTACAGACGTGACGTGGGAGCAGTTGCGCCGCCGCTACGACGCAGTCGTGGTTGCTACCGGCGCCACCGTGCCGCGGGACCTGCCCATCCCGGGCCGCGACCTTGACGGTGTGCACTACGCCATGGATTACCTGGTGCCTGCCAACCGCGTTGTCGCGGGGGAGACCGTGGAGAACCAGATCCACGCCAAGGGCAAGCATGTGGTGATCCTGGGCGGCGGCGACACTGGCGCTGACTGCCTCGGCACCGCGCACCGCCATGGAGCCGCTTCGGTGACCACGCTGGCCATCGGCAAGCAGCCGCCGCCGGAACGTGCCGGGCACCAGCCCTGGCCGACGTTCCCCACCCTGTTCGAAATGGCAAGCGCGCACGAGGAGGGTGGCGAACGTACGTACCTCGCCTCCACCGTGGAGTTCGTGGGCGAAAATGGCAAGCTCACCGGCGTGAAGGTTGCCGAGACGGAATTCGTGGATGGCAAGCGGCTCCCCAAAGCCGGTACCGAGCGGGTCATCCCGGCGGACCTGGTCTTCCTGTCCCTGGGTTTCACCGGAGCCGAACCTGCCGGGATCACCGAGCAGGTCAGCGCCGAATTCGACGGCCGCGGCAACGTGGCCCGCGACGGTTACTACATGACCAACACCGAGGGAGTCTTTGTGGCCGGTGACGCCGGCCGCGGACAGTCGCTCATTGTGTGGGCTATCGCCGAGGGCCGCGCCTGCGCTGCCGCCGTGGACAAGTTCCTCATGGGCAGCACCATCCTGCCGGCGCCCGTGGCCCCGACGGACCGTGCCATCACTCTCCTATGACGTCCGTTCAGTTCGCCGCGTGTTCACTTCCACAACAACTCAATCAATGCAGCACACTATTAGGGTAGGTATATGAGACGCGCTAAGATTGTGGCCACGTTTGGCCCGGCAATTGCCAGCTTTGAAAACACTCTCGCCGTGCTGGAAGCGGGCGTCGATGTGGCCCGCATGAACATGAGCCACGGCGACTATTCCGTACACGACAACACCTATGAGAATGTCCGCAAGGCCGCAGCCCAGCTGAGCAAGCCGGTGGCGATCATGGCCGACCTGCAGGGCCCGAAGATCCGCCTGGGCCGGTTTGTGGATGGCCCGCACGCCCTCTCCGCGGGTGACATTTTCACCATCACCACTGAGGATGTTCCAGGCACAAAGGACATCTGCTCCACCACGCTCAAGAGCCTTACCGAGGACGTCAACGTGGGCGATGCCCTGCTGATCGACGACGGCAAGGTCGCCCTGCGGGCCATCGAGGTGGACGACGTCAAGGTGGTTACCGTGGTAACCGTCGGCGGGATGGTGTCCAACAACAAGGGCATCAACCTTCCTGGCGTTGCCGTCAACGTACCGGCCCTGAGCGAAAAGGACGAGGACGATCTCCGCTGGGCCATGCGCCGCGGCGTTGACATGGTTGCCTTGTCGTTCGTCCGCGACGCATCAGACATTTCCCGTGTGCACGAGATCATGGACGAAGAGGGCCGCCGTGTGCCTGTTATCGCCAAAATCGAAAAGCCGCAGGCCGTGGAGCAGCTCCACGAAATCATTGATGCCTTCGACGCGATCATGGTTGCCCGTGGCGACCTGGGTGTGGAACTTCCCCTCGAGGAGGTGCCGATCGTACAGAAACGCGCCATTGAACTGGCACGCCGCTGGGCCAAACCGGTCATCGTGGCCACGCAGGTCCTTGAGTCGATGATCGACAACCCGCGCCCCACCCGGGCGGAAGCCTCTGACTGCGCCAACGCCGTCCTTGACGGTGCAGACGCAGTTATGCTCTCAGGCGAGACCAGCGTGGGCAAGTACCCGATCGAAACCGTCAAGGTTATGGCCCGGATCATTGAATCCACCGAAGTCCACGGCCTGGAACGCGTTCCTCCGCTGGGGACCAAGCCCAAGACCCGTGGTGGCGCCATCACCCGCGCCGCCGTCGAAATCGCTGACCAGCTGGAGGCCAAGTACATTTGTACCTTCACCCAGTCCGGCGACTCCGCACGGCGTCTTTCGCGCCTGCGCCCCATCAGGCCCGTGTTCGCCTTCACCCCGGTGGAGCACGTTTGGAACCAGTTGGCGCTGACGTGGGGCATCCAGCCGGTGCTGGTTCCCATGGTGGGCCACACTGACGAGATGACCGCACAGGTTGACCGCAGCCTGCTGGAAATGAAACTGGTGGAAGACGGCGACATGGTGATCATTGCCGCCGGTTCCCCTCCCGGAAAGGCCGGTTCCACCAACATACTGAAGGCGCACAGGGTGGGCGACGACGCCGACACTGCAGGCTTCGGCGAAAGTGGAGCGCCCCGGGATAAGCTCGGCCCCTGGCCGACGTCCTAACAAAACTGCCCGGTGGTTGAGCCTATTGATGCCCGGCTGGCTCAACGCCAGGGCTTCGGATTAAACGGAAGAACCCCTGCCGACTGGCAGGGGTTCTTCCGTTTATCTGGAGTCCTAGTTGACCTGGTTGATGATGGTCTCGGCGACTTCGCGCATGCTGAGGCGTCGGTCCATGGAGGTCTTCTGGATCCAGCGGAATGCCTCCGGCTCCGTCAGGCCCATCTTGGTGGTGAGGAGGCTCTTCGCGCGCTCCACGAGCTTGCGGGTGGCGAACTGCTCCTGCAGGTCCGAGACCTCACTTTCGAGGGCCTTGATTTCCTCGTGGCGGGAGAGGGCAATTTCCAGGGCAGGGATGAGGTCGGCCGGGGTGAAAGGCTTGACCACATAAGCCATGGCGCCGGCGTCGCGGGCACGCTCCACGAGTTCCTTCTGGCTGAACGCGGTCAGCAGAACCACGGGGGCGATTCGGGCCTTGACGATCTTCTCCGCCGCGGTGATGCCATCCATAACCGGCATCTTGACGTCCATGAGGACGAGGTCGGGCTTGAGTTCCTCGGCGAGCTGCACGGCCTTCTCGCCGTTGTCTGCTTCGCCCACAACGTCGTACCCTTCGCCGCGCAGGATCTCGATGATGTCGAGGCGGATGAGGGTTTCATCCTCGGCTACAATGACGCGGCGCGCCGGTTGGGAAGTGGGTTTTGACTCCGTCTGTTCAGTCACGGGATCTCCTTGAAATGGTACGGCGGGAACATCACCATTTTAGGTGCGCCCGCGGCCGTACTTTGAACTGCATGGTCTGTTGCGGCATCAGCGGCGCGATTCTGGAATTTAGCCTATCTGCATGTAGAGTAATTCCGCATACGTGAAGCGATCGCGTTGCTCACAATCAGTAGTGGGCGTACCGGTCAGCACCACGTATTCCGCGCCCGAGTGGCGGAATTGGCAGACGCGCCGCACTCAAAATGCGGTATCGAAAGGTGTGTGGGTTCGAGTCCCACCTCGGGCACGACGTTTTCCCTCGTCAGAGGCGATTTTGCTTTGGCGTGTTGACAAAGCTTGTGGTTGCGTCGCTCTGACGGCTGGTGTGCGGGCTGTGGCCTGGCTGCCGCGGAGCCTATGCAGGTGTGTGGGGTAGCGGGTTCAAGATCCTGGCTGATGGGCCTTCCGCCTGCTCTGACTGAGTTACTCCAGTACCTCGTTCCGGTTCTGATAGGTGGGCCGGGTGGTCCACATCTATTCATGGGCCGGGGGTCACGGCTACTACATGACGTCGCCGATGTTGATGCCAAACCTGCTTTGGACGTTCGTCCTCGTCCGGTGGGCGAGTAACACTTACCCAGTTTGTCCTGCCAAATAGGGTGTGGACAGTGTCCACACTTATGTCTGCTTTATTGGAGGGGTGCCTTGCGGTGGTAGGCCCGCGAGACGCTGCGAGGAATGGCTTTCGGGCCGGTGGGATTGTTCATCCAAGCTAGTACCGGTGATCTCAGGACCTCGGCTGAGTCGATCTCACAGCAGACTTTGGCTGTCAACACATTTCGCTTCCCGTTCTCAAATCCAGAATTCTCCTGGCGAGCAGTACTTTTGTTAGGGAGCGACAATGGCGGGAGGTTCGGGTCAGGCTTTGACGAAGGCCGTCGCGGATCCCGGGTCGATCTCGGTGCGTCCGGCATCTACGATGAGCAGGTCCTCCGGGACGCCGGCGGCGTAGTCGTTGAAGGCTTCCTGCTGGACGAGTTCGATCCGGAACGGGCAGCCTGCCTCGTACCAGGCCCGGCGCTCGGCCGTGTCCAGGGACAGGAACCAGGCGAACAGCGCGTGGCCTGCCTGGGCGGCCTGCTTGCCGGTGGACATGCCCAGGCCGGCGTTGAGCATCAGGACGGGGGAGCCCTCGGGGGCGACGATCGGGTGGTCCGTGGCGCGCTGGGGCAGGTCGGTGCCGGAGACCTGGAGTTTGGCCAGGTGCCGGGACATCGCCCCGTACGTGGTGGGGCGGAACGCCATGGCCTGGGCCTTGCCGACGGTGACGGCGGCGTGCTCGGCGGCGGGAACTTGGTGCTGATCTTCTCGTACGTCCTCGCGTCGGCGCGGCGGGCGGACTTGGTGAACGGCCCATCCAGCCCGGCGGCCCATGACGGGTCCGGGTCCACCATGGACAGGCTCTCTTCGGCATACGCGAGGACACTTGCCAGGGCGGCGGCGTGGGCGGCGTCGATGTGGGCTGCCGGTGACGACTTGTCGACAAGCAACATGATGGGCTGGACGTAACCTTCGCCGTGCATGAGTTCGATTCTTCCGTGAGGGAGCGTCCGTCATGCGGCACCCCTCAGAGTGATGGGCGTGCCCCATGTGTACGGCGGTTCCGGCGTCCCTCCCCGGTCAGCGCAGGCAGGAGTTGATCTCGGGCCGCAGCAGGCGTTCGGCTTCGGCGCCCAAATCCAGGTTCAGGGCAGCGGAGAGTGCACGAGCCAGCTTGGGTGCCGCGGTGACCGAATCCGCGAGCAACTGCCAGAGGCCACTTCAAAGGGCCTCCAATCTTTATTTGAGACCAAGGCTCAAGCCAACTGCTGGGCTTCTTTGCACCCGATGCGGTCTTTTTTGGTGGTTGGGTTCGGTAGGGTCAGATCATGATCCCCACCCTTGCCGTGCCGGCGCTGTCGTCCTATCACTGGCTGGGCATCCCGATCGCTATCGCCGGGGCGGTCCTGCTCGCCCTGGGCACGATGTTTCAACACAAAGCCGTCCAGGATCAGCCCGCAGCACAGGGCCGAACGACCGGGAGCATGGGTGGCGGACGCCTGCAGGCCCTGCTGGCCAAACCGGCGTGGTTGGGTGGGACGACGATGCTCGCAGCGGCGATCCTTCTGCAGCTCACAAGCCTGAGGTTCTCCCCTTTGATCGTCGTCCAACACATCGGTGCGGTGGCCCTGGTCGTGACCACCCTGGCCACGGCCCGCACGACGCGCAGGTCCCCTGGCCGCCGGGCTCTCACATCGGTGGCCCTGTGTGTGGCAGGGGTGGGTGCCTTCGTTGCCGTCGCGGCGGTCTCCGCCGAGGATGTTGAAATCAGTGTCCGGCACCTGGTCACGATCCTGGTCGTGCTCGGTGTTGTCCTGGCCCTACTGGCCGTGGCCTACGGGCTGTGGCGCCGACGGTGGGGTGCCATCGTGTTCACCGGAGCGGCCGGGGTCCTGTTCGGTTTCGTCGCGGCGCTGGCCAAAACCGTCATCGGTCGGCTTTTCCAGGGCGACTTTGAATGGCTGTCTCTGACCTGCCTGGCCGGGCTGGTCATTGCCGCCCTGTCAGGAACGTTCCTGGTCCAGACGGCACATACCCACGGCTCATCCGAACTCGTCGTCGCCGGGCTTACAGTGATCGACCCGCTGGTCGCCGTCACCCTTGGCATCACCATCCTCGGAGAAGCCGACTCTGCCCCGCCCCAAGCGTTCATCGCCTTCCTCCTCGCCGGCGCCACAGCCATCGCCGGCGTCATCCTGCTCGCCACCGTCAAAAAGACACCCGGCACCCACGCCGCATGAGACGGCACCCAATGCGTGGCCGGGCGACCGCTGGTACCGGCCGTCAGATTGCTGCGTTGCTCGGCTTTCTTGCCCTGTCGCACGCGGTATCACTGCTCGGCTCACTGGCCATCACCGCGAACGCCCACGGCTGGTACGCGGCAGCGAACAAAGCCCCCTGGACACCACCGGACTGGGTCTTCGGGACCATATGGACAGTGCTGTACACAGCCATGGCCGTCGCGGCGTGGCTCGTCTGGCGGCACCGGCCGGCCTCCCGCCGTCGGGCCCTGGAAGTCTACGCCATCCAGTTGGCCCTGAATCTGGCATGGTCACCCACGTTTTTCGGCATGTACCCCATGCTCGGAACCCCTGCCCTGTGGCTGGCGCTCCTCATCATCACAGCCCTGGCCCTGGCAGTAAGCCTCACCGTTGTCCGCTTCGGGCCCATCAGCCCGGCCGCCGGGATCCTGATGCTTCCCTACCTTTCATGGATCATATTCTCCGCCACCCTGAACCTCTACGCTGCTACCACCAACTGAGCCTCAAACCCCGGCAGAAATATGTCCTACCTTCCTGCCGGGGTTAGTGCCTCGTCCGGTGTCGTGTCCTCGGTGGTGAGGGTGTAGGTGCCTTGTGAGCGGTTGCCGACGCGCAGGATTTCGCCGTTCCGCAGGTACCAGATGGTGCCGTCTTCGGCGCGGACGCGGGTGATACGAAGGCCGACGGATTCGACGGTTCCGATGACTTCGCTGGTCTCGATGACATCGCCGATACCGTACTGGTCTTCCAGGGTGATGAAGATCCCGGCCAGGAAGTCCCGGATCAGTTGCTGGGCGCCGAAACCGATCGCGATGCCCAGGATCCCGACGCTGGTCAGCAGCGGCGCGACGTTGACCTCCAAGGCGCCCAGGGTATAGATGATCACGGTCACCACGATCAGGACCGCGACGATACTGGTCAGCAGCGGATCCGATGGTTTCCGCCCGCTGGACCCGGCGTTCGTGGTCCAGGGTCCGCAGTACCGGCTGCGCCCACCGGAAATGAGGTTTCTTCAGCATCGCGTAACCGTTACTGACCCGTCCGACGATGCGGGAGATCACGGACCGGGCAACAGCCCAGGCCCCCGCCCCAAGACCGATAGTGATCAGGACCTGGAGAAGGACGCCGACCCATTTCTCACCCGTAAAAACCATGTGTGACACCCCCAAAACTGGGCCGTGAGACACGAGGAGCAGTGAGACGACTTTGCAAGACGCCCGCCGCCTGCTGGTGTCCGCGTGATTGTCATTTTCCGAAGTCGTCTGCACGGAATGTCCACACTCGTCTGCACGTGCCCCACTACATTTGCGTATGGCGAACGCCCTGCGTGCCGCTGCTGGTGCAGCAATTATTTTGTGGGTCCCAGTGCAACGAGTTAGATCCGTGCGCCTGGCTGTCCGCTCAGGGAAGGATGCCGGCACCTGGCCAACGAACTTGAGGTGGCGAGACTCCGGGGTCTACTTCCAGCTTGCTTCGCTTGCGCTAACAACCCGTGATTCCCCTTACCGGCTGGGCGGCCACTTGTTCTCTGGACGAAGGGGCGTTGAGCCAGAGGCTGTCCAGGTTATTGTGGACGGACTCGATGGCGTCTTCGGTAGCCGGCCGCGGTAGCTGCGGGACGCCAGGACCTCAGTCATTGCTGAACGCATCTTCGGCCGATCCGTAAGCTGTGTGAGGACCCTGTCCATGCTGGTCAGCTGCAGGACCATCCTCACCTGTGGCTGGACCGCCGCGATCCGGAGGTCCCCGCCGGCCTGCCGCGCCGCCTTGAGGCAGCCGATAAGTGCGCCCAGGCCGGAGGAGTCCAAAACACGGTCTTTTCCAGGTTCACCACAATCCGGTTGGACCCGACGACGATCACGTCCGAGTCGAACTCCCGAAGATTGGGTGCGGAGACCATGTTCAGCCTCCCATCAGCCTTAACTTCCGCGTAGGAGCCTTTAACCTCATAGCTAAACTCCATCAAAATTCCTCTCTGTAATGTGCTGGGCTGTCGTCTGTCGGGGGTGAACCCCTCATTACGCACTGCCTCGAAGAGCACACTGAGCACGACGAGGTCGAAGATCACTCAAGCCGAGGGCAAAGACTTCCCGACTTCACCATGCACGCTTCCCTTGTCCGTGTCTCTCAGGAGACAGGTTCTTGGGGTTAGTTCAGGGGTGGGGTGTCGACGGGAATGACACCGGTCCCATAGAGGTCGGTGGCCAGTTCGCGGAGTGCGCGCAGGGCGACACGCTGGGTGAAGGGGCCGTAGGAGACGCGGGCGACCCCGAGTTCCTGCAGGTCTGCTGCGGGCAGTGCGCCGGGGCGCCGATCACTGACAGCTTTCCGCGCCCCAGTCCCTCGACCAGGGGTTCGATGACCTCACGGGTGAGGGCTCCCGGGACGAAGACCAACGAGGCGCCGGCATCCAGGAACGTACGGCCCCGGGCTATGGCGTCATCGATGCTGTCCTTGAGGGGACGGTCACCGCCGCGAGCGATGGCGTCCGTGCGGGCGTTCAGCTGAAAGTCGATACCTTCGTCGTTGGCGGCGGTGATGATGGCGTGCACGCGGGCGACGGCTTCATCGAAGGGCCGAAGCCGGTCTTCAACGTTGGCACCGACGACGCCGAGCCCGATGGCCCTGCGGATCGTCTCGGCCGGGTTGTCGCGGCTCGCGCGGGTGCTTCTTATCCCATGACCGTGCCGGCCGGCCTGTCGCGTTGCCCTCGGTTCGATGACGACGTCGGGGGCAGTTCCGCCTTTGGTCGGCCGGAGTGGTGGGTAATGGTCTGGCCGTTCGAGCTGGTTTGGGAACGGAATACATCCTTCAAGTTTCGGATCAAGGCTGCCGATGGGACAGTTGCGGCGGTGTCCGTCACCTTTCCCGGATAAGGCATCCGTGCGGCCCGTGAGTGCGCGGGAGGGGACTGATCATAGATCTGTGCTCCGCCGGCAGAAAGTAGAAGTACCAAAGGACGCCAGGTCCATCATGTTCTCGGGGTGCCGACAACCGTAGGGTATCCGCGTTTTCGACGCTTCGGGACGCTTGTCAGACAACCCCGCAAGCGGCCATGACAGCCGGCCAGGACGGCAATCCTTTGTGGCCGCGGTCGCGAACCATGGGCATGAACTATTACAGCCCGGCGGCGCAGGAACGGGTCAAAGACGCCGCATATGATGCAGTGGAAAAGGTCTTGACCGGCATCTTCGAACCATTGAGCAGGCAAGCCCTGACCGCGCGCTGGAACCACGCCGTTGAAGCCATGGCTAAACACCTCGAAGCGCAGGACAACGGCTCCGAATAAACCGCACCGCCCCGCACCCCGCCTTGTCCCCGGAAAACCCCTAGGGACAGGAGAACCGTGACAGTGGAAACTGCAGCGACACCCCTTGTAGTGGGACATTACAGGCGCTTTCAAGGGATGGGATATGTAGGGGCGGGGTCTCTGGCGGGTTACCCCTCTTGCTGTACCGTGTCGGCATGCCGGTGGAAGACCTTCCATTGACCGTCTTCGCGTCGATATACCTGGGTGGCTCGCAAGATGTAACTCCGAGGCTGCCCATCCACGGAGGTCGAGGTGTGCTCCCGGCCGGCGGTGTAAGCGACGTCGCCGACAATGTCATACGAGAGCAGCTCGAAGGAGTACGAGGTGCAGTCAGAGAACTGCCGTTCGAGGCTTTCAAACAGGTCGTTCAGTTCGTACTGTCCGAAGGCGCTGCGCCATGCCCCAAGGACGCTTACCGGCTCGTTTCGGGACCAGAGCGCCCGGCGCGGGGCGGCATCACCGTTGTGAAGGGCCACTTCCGCATCATGGAGGTCACTTTTGACCCAGGCCAGAAAGTCATCACGGTCGCTCATGGCACCAGTATGAGCGTGGCCCGGGGTGAGCGCCATCAGAAACTCCCCTGACGAGGAGCGGGCTTATCGTTGCGGAATTTGTCAAGGTGAATGAGGCCAGTGGGAGTTAGGCTGCTGCTTTTGTGTCGGTTTTCTCGGCGGGTTTGTTGATCCAGGCCGCGTCGGGG